>CAYWVL010000031.1:0-11250 GCA_964461975.1 uncultured Bdellovibrionales bacterium
GGGGTTTGAGGTAAGTATATGACAGGGAAGGAGCGAGGGGAAGAGATTGTCAAGGCCTTCATAGAGAAAATTTTCTCACCACAATAAAAAACTGTCCCGTTTTTCGGAATCAGTCGGCTGCGCGATATCTGCTTGATGGATTGATATCAGTCTCGAGCGATCTCGCGGTAGTAGAAATCGACGTCGGCGATCCACTTACGCACGCTCTCGTCGCTATGGCCGGCGCAGCTCGAGCCGCACTTCCAGACGATCATCCTCGCCGGCTCGGCGCTCGCGCGTACTTCACGCAGCTTGGCGAGACGGTCTCCGATCGCTTTCACGGCTTCCTCGGCCCGTTCCCAGCAGCCATAGCCGTCCGGAGTGAGGCCTCGGGTCCCCGCGCCGCGATAGCCCCAGAAGTTATAGCATTCTTCACCGCCTTGCTTGGGCGTGCGCTTGCCCCAGTTGGACTCCTTCTTGCCAATCCCGACGATCAGCCCGGCGATTTCTCGGTCATAGCGGGCGATCGCCTCGGCCATCGCCTCCATGGGAAAACCGGCGACCAGTTCGCGGATCTCGGTCGAAAGTAGAGTGTCATGAGATCGGAATTCGGCGTTCATGGCGCCGATAATGGTCTCCTGTTTCTCCCGCAACCGGACAGCACAATCGATTCTGTCGCTCTTCATGCTCCCTTTCTCCCGCGACAGGAAGAAACCGAGGTCGCGCTCCCAGGCGCAGAGGTCTTCGGTATGCGCCCCGAGCGCAAACGCGGCATCAAACTCCTCGAATGGCAGTTCGGCCGGAAAGGCTTGAATCGGTCGTTCGCTCGGACCCTGGACAGCCAGTACGGATGAGATGGAGAACGCGAGACCGACGAACGAACCCAAGGCAACCGCCAACCCTCGCGAGAGGGCGGCAGTCTGGAAAAGATTCAAAAATGGTGTTGGATGGCTCCCCTCGGCTGGTTTTGGTCCTCTTGGGAGCCCTGCATGGAGGGATTGTGGCATAAAGACACAAGCCCCATCCTATCAAAAAATCGCCTCCCGGTCAATCAATTATCTCAAAAAGTATCAAAAAAATGGCTCTAAAAAGCCATTTATATCCACAATCACTCTTTTTATATTATAATAACTTTTGTAATATATGTCAATATAGCCACTCAGCCTCACCGTACCTGAAAACTGGCGTAGACGGCCGTCACTTCGGACTCGAGGGCGCTCGGGACTTCGCGAAAACCATTGTCAAACTGCGAGAGCGGCACCCGGAAGTAGTAGTGCTGGTCGCCCTCACCCAAATACGCCGCCCGGATCGCCTCATCGGCCGATTGCGGATCACGGAGCGAGAGGCAATCGTCGACGAGATCCTGATCCTCCGCGGTCGCTTCGAATGGCTGATCCTGAGCTATGGCAACCTGGTAGCGGTCGATGAGCTCCTGCTCCTCCTCGCAGAGAGCGCGCTGCTCCCCGACATAGTCCTTGGCGAAGACTTCGATCCCCGCGACGATCACGCCGTTCTGGAGATCCTGGGGAGCCTCGAGCTGATCACGATAGCGCTCAACCGGGAGGCTGATGAGGACGAGAGCGCCCTCGCTCTCCTCATCGGCAGTAAGCCACGCACGGTACTCTCGCCAGCTCTCCGGCAGCTCAAGCGCAAAACGGTACTGTTCATTCAGATAAGTCAGCTTTTCACCGACGGATACCGTTTGCGGCTGGGGCGTCATGGTCTGGTCGAAACGCTGCCACCCAAACCACCCCGCCCCTACGAGGAGCACTCCGATCGTGATGAGCAGAATAAGGTAGCGCATAGTGGCAGATAGTTACTGTGACGGATTCATCACGAGGCCCGACTCTTCGTCCTCGGCATCGGGCCGCAGCTCGCGGAAATACATATCGACATCCGCGATCCATTTGCGCACGCTCTCCCGGCTGTGGCCGTCGCAGCTATAGCCGCACTTCCAGATCACCATCTTGGCCGGAGTATCGAGATTCTTGGCGTGGATGAGCTGCTCGATCCGATACGCGACAGTATCGACCGCATCCTTCTTGCTATTGAAGCAGGTGTGCCCGCCCGTCCCCATCAAGCGGCGGATGCCGCGATAGCCCCAGTAATTGTAGCAATCCTGGCCGTCGAGAACCGGCACGCGCTTGCCCCAGTTGGATTCCTTCTTGGCGATACCAACGAGAAACGCTGCCACGATCCGATCTTTCTCGAGGATGTACGGGAGCATGTCCTCAATCGGGTACCCCCGGACCAGCTCGCGAATTTGGTCGCCATATTCCTCCTTCTCGGACTCATTGAAGAACTGGAGGAAGATATCGTCGTTGGGATTATACGCCTTCTGCTCTACCCCGAGTTCACGGGCGACCACGGCTTCGGTAACGGCCTGGGCCGGAGCTCCTTGTGGCATGGCCTCGGCGGTCTGATCGGTGAAGTCATGGAAGAGTGACATGGCGACCATTCCGAAACTGACGCCGCCGATCAGCGAAGCATAGAGCGCTTTCTTGGGCGGGATGCCGTCGAAATCAGGGAGGAAACGTCCGATGCGCCGGACCAGGCGCCGACCCCATACCTGAAGCTGTCGGAAAAAGAGTACGCGCGCCACCCGGCTCGTACGGTACGACCACCCTCGGCGCTCGCGTTCGCGCAGGAGCACCGCATCGAGCTGACGCCTGGCGCGCACCATCTGCGGCGTCACGATCGGTTTGGCAGTAAAGGCGGCTGGCTCATTTTTGGGAAGCCAAGCCCCCCGCACGACCCCGTCGAGACCGGGTCTGGCAGGCCGTAGATACGGCGCTTGATCAACTTGAGAACGCATGTGTGTATCGGGGAAATATGGGGAATCGATAGCATCCTCCCCACGCCTTTATTGTATCACACTGTCGCTCGTGACCGAGAGAAGAGAATGAGCGCTCCAAAGAGCGCCATGGCGGCCGAAAGCGCCTGGCCCAGAGTCAGCCCGAGGGTCATGATCACGTCCGCTTGCCGGAAGAATTCCAAGAGAAATCTGACCGCGCCATACCCGATGAGGAAGAGGGCGGCGATCGTCCCGGGACGGGCGCCGAGCCGGTTGGCAAGGATGAGGAAGAAGAAGAGCCCGACGCCCTCGCCGAGCGCCTCGTAGAGCGTCACCGGGTGCCGGAGGAGCCCTTCGCCCGGGACGAGCTGCATGCCCCAGCTCGCGGTCGTGACCCGGCCCATGATCTCATGATTGAGGAAATTGCCGATCCGCCCGAAGCAGAGCGCCACTGGGACAGCCTGGGCCAAGACATCGGCGAACTGCCAGAAGTTGCGCCCGGCCTCGCGGGAAAAACGCCAGAGACCGAAAGCTCCTCCGATGAGTCCGCCGTGGAAGCTGAGGCCGCGGATACCGACCCATTCGCCCAAGGTGAAATCATACGGCGAGATGATACGCCAGGGCTCCTGCCAATAGCTCGCGTCCCCGTAGAGGATGACATAGCCGAGCCGTGCGCCGATGATGACGCCCCACAAGACCGAGACGATGAGCTCGATCGTAGCGTCTTCGGTCATGAAGAGTCCACGCCGCCGCGCCAGACTGACAAAAAAGAGCGTCGCGAGGAAAATCCCGAGGATATAGGCGAGCGTATACCAGACCACCGGAATACCGGCCACGGTAAAAGCGACTGGGTCGATCTGAAGCGCCAACGTCTGCCACCAAGCCATAGGCAGTTGCTAGCCGTTGAAACGCTCGAGTTGCGACTTGAACTCGATGGCGTAGATCTCCCAGAGAGCGAGGAAGAGCGAGACGAGGATCGGCCCGATGACGAAGCCCGGCAAGCCGAAGAAACCGATGCCGCCGAGAATGGCGAAGAAGATCATCAGGGGATGCATCTGGGTGTCCTTCCCCACGAGCTTGGGCCGGAGGATATTGTCAATGACCGAGATCACGCCCATGCCGAAGGCGAGGACGAAGACGCCCTGCCAGAGACTCCCGGTGAGGAGGAGGATGATGCCCGCCGGCGCCCAGATGAGGGCTGACCCGACCAAGGGAATCATCGCGAGGATGATCATCAACAGTCCCCAGATCGCGGGCGACGGCACTCCAGCGATCCAAAAGGCGAGTCCACCGAGAAGTCCCTGGGTCGTCCCGACGACGAGCGTGCCCTTGAGGGTGGCCCGGCTGATGGAGATGAATTTGTCGGCGAGGAGCTTCTCATGCTCGTCACGCAAGGGCAGAAGCCGCTGGAGATAAGCGAAGGCCCGCTCCCCGTCGATAAAGAGGTAGAAGAGCGTGAAGAACATGACGAAGACCCAGAACACAAGATGAGTCACGCTCTGGTAGGCCGCCTGGAGGACGCCGAGCGCGTTCTCGGTCAATTGCTTGAGATCCTCGGCGATCCGATCCGGGTTGAACGTCCCCTGCGGGAAGAGGTACTGCGCATAGGGCCGCTCGCTCAAGTAGCTAGCGCTCGATTGGACCACTTCTTCGAGCGTGCGCGCCTCGGCGACCGTGTGGTAGAGGTTATTGGCTTCGGCGACCGCGAGGGAAAGCGTGAAAACAATCGGCGTCACGATGAGGAGCGCCACTGCGATGCAGGCCGCCAAGGATCCCGCGATCTCGCTCCCCCACAGGAGACGGGTGCAGAAACGGTAGGCCGGCTTGAAGAGGATGGAGAGGATGGCTGCCGCGATGATAGCCGTCAGGAAAGGCTGGAAGACGAAGAAGACGACGATGCTCGCCCCGATGAGGAGCAAGAAGAAGAAATAGACATTGAGTTGGCGCACTTCCATAGGCCGGAGGCTCACGCGGATTTTACCCCTCTAGTATACTCGACAACCTCCGATTTGGGAAAAATCCGAAAGGCAGGTTGGCCGAGGAGGATCTGGGCATGGACGAGGGCCGCCTGCTCGCCGCGGTAGGTCTGCCGCCCATGCGCTGGCCGCACCGCGAGCGCCAGGCCATAGGTCGTCTCGAAGTGCTCCTTGATCGCTGCTCGCGTCACCACGCCGCGAGGCAAAACGAACGGCCGATACCGCCGCTTGTCGGAAGAGAAATACTGCCGATGGCCCTCATGGAGAATGACGATGGCTCGGCTCGGTGCCACTGCTTCCGCCTTCGACTTCTCGCTCTTGGCCCGCGCCTCCTGCTTCCCCTGCTCCCGGAAATAGCGGCACGCGTGGCGCAGGCTGCAGGCGCTGCATTTGGGCCGAGCCACGCAGAGTGCGCTCCCGAAATCCATAAGCGCCGCATTGAATTCGCGCGACCGATCGCCCAGGGCGCTCTCGAAATAGGCGGCTTCCCGCTCACCGACGCGCTGCTTCCCGCCGAAGAAAAAGCGTCCGATCACGCGCCGCAGATTGGTATCCCAGGCGAGTACCGGCGCGGCGTAGGCGAAGCTTGCGATGGCTCGCGCCGTATAGGGTCCGATCCCTGGCAGTGCCTCGAGCTCCGCAACCGTCCGAGGGAAACGCCCGCCATGCCTCTCCACGACCGTTCGCGCCGTCCGGAGCATATTCCTCCCCCGCGCGTAGTAGCCGAGACCGGCGTAGTATGGGAGAAACTCCTCCCAGCTCGCCCGCGCCAATGCCTCGACCGTAGGGAAGCGCTTGAGGAAACGCTCATAATAAGGAATCACCCGCGACACCTGGGTCTGCTGGAGCATCACCTCCGACACCCAGACTTCGTAGGCGCCGATCCCCGCTCGGCGCCACGGCAACGTCTCGCGGCCGGATTTGCGGAAGAAATCCAGGAGGCGGCGCCTGAATCTGATAATCTTGTCCTTGTGAACGCCTGATCCTACCATATCCGCAGCCATGAATGGTTTTCATTACTATACCATCGGTTCACAGGGAAAGAATGATGAGGCCGTCCTCCGCGTGGCGAAGGACGGCTCAGTGGCGGCAGCCTAGGCCGCGAGCTCGGTCGGATTGGCAGCCTGGGCCCGGGCGATAGCCGCCAGCATGATCTCGACATACATCGCCGCATAGCTCCCCGTTCCGCCCAACGGAAGCATCGTCCGTCGCTTGGGATCGAGGACGAGCACTTGATTGGCTTGCTTGAGAAGAGCGATGAACTCGACCACCTGAGGATCCTGCCGGAAGTCAGCTGCAGCGGCGACATAGCGCCAGATGGCTTGGCGCAGAAGATGAAAATGCCGCACCAATTCGCGGTCCTGCGGGACACCCCAGATGCGACGAGTGACCAAGCAGCGCGCTTCGGTCAGAGCCGAGAGGCGACCCTGTTCGAGGAGAGGTGCGAAGGCCTGGATGATCGCGGCAATCCGCGCCTGATCCGTGCCATGACTGATGGGATGTTCTCCGACCGATGTCGACACGAGAAACCGGGCCAGCTGCGTGCGAGTCTTTTGAAGATCAAACAAAAGGCACCTCTTGGGTTGTTGCGAAGCGGAGATATGGTACCTCATATCTCCGCTTTGGTCAACCGAGGGCAGAGGCCCATCGCTTCCCGGAGCATCCAGACGAGCTGACTACAGACGCTTCTTCTTGGTCGCGGCTTTTTTGGCCGGCTTCACCTTGGAATAGTCGAACCACACCGCCTCGATATTGTTGCCATCGGCATCGAGGACAAAGGCCGCGTAGTAGCCAGGCCAGTAGTCCACCCGATAGCCGGGCTTCCCATTGTCGGTAGCGCCATTGCGCATGGCCACGCGATAAAAGGCATCCACAGCTTTCTTATCCTTGGCGAGGAAGGCCCCATGCCCCGGCATGACTTTCTTCTTGGCTCCGATCCAGAAACTCGTCTGCCCGCCCTCCATGAAGCCGGCCGCTTCCCCGAATTCCATATTGTTCTTGTATCCGAGCGGCGCCAGGACTTTCTGATAGAACGCTTTGGCTGTGGCGTATTGGGTCACGGAGATTCCGGCATGTGCGATCATAGTCGTCGATTCAGAATTGAAGCTAGCGGCCCATATCGACAAAGCTCTTGAATCCCGCGAAGCTCATGCGCTTCATATCAAAGGGCATCGGCGGGATCTTCTTGGGATCTGGGTACTTCTTGCCATAGTGGGCCATCACCTGGGCATTGATCTTGTCGCGCTGCTGCCGCGAGCGATAGGTGATGAACGAGAAGACGATGGTCTCGTTTGGCTTGGCTCCGGTCAGCTTGCGGAACGGGAGCTCCACGCCCTCCGGCTTGGCATCATCGATGACGCACTCTTTGTAATCGAGCGCGCCCAGCTTCTTCCACAGCTTCCCTCCCTCGGCTGCCATTTTGCGATAGGCCGGCATATTCTTCTTGGGCACCATGAGCACAAAACCGTCGACATAGACTGCCATAGGTCAGACATTAAGGAATGATATCTCTCCAGATATTGTACACCTATCCCAGACCGAGCCCCTGCCAGAAGTCCTCGGCAAGAGTGGCGAAGCGCCCCACGTTCCCGGAGAGGAGGAAGAGGAGGAGGCCGTAGACCATGAGATTGGGGAGCGTATCGTCGCCCGCGAGCTTCAGGGCGCTCCCCAGGGCCTTGTTGGGGACGAAGGGCGTCCCGTGGAAATTGACCGCCGCATAGAGCTCGTCGAGGACGAGATGGCCGAGATAGCCCAAGGTCATGGCCACGCCGAGGACAAAGGCTTCGGCATCGGCAAACGAGAAATGGCTCGCGAGGAAAAATGTCGCGAGTCCGGCGACCAAGGCCGCCGGGAGCGAGTGCGCCATGCCGCGGTGACGCGTGAACCGTTTGAAGATGGCCCCGAGGACGAGGTAGACGAACGCGAAAGTGCCCGCGCCCCAGAGCGCGACTCGCACCCACTCCCCCGGCGTCTCCTCATAGGCCGATCCGGCAGTGAGGACGGCCGCGACCAGCGAGAGCGAACCGAACGAGACATGGAACGGGATGCCGGAGTCGCTGTCGATATCCGGGAGGACCGACCCGAGGACCGCCGCCACCCAGGCCGCCATGAGAAATCCCGGCGCGTCAAACAAAGCGAGCGTCACCAGTCCGATGACCCCGAGGATACCGATCGCGATGCCGAGTGAGATATGGGTGCGGAAACTCGCCATAGTCGTTTATCCTCCCAGTGTTCTATCGGGAGTCTCGCGGCGCGCCCGGGAGCGAGCGACGGCGTGAGCGAGCGCCACAAGGACGAGAAGGACAGCGCCGGCCGGGAGCGTCACGAGCGCGTACCAGCTCGAAAGCGTGAAGAGAGAGATCCACTCGCCCCCGGGACAATCCGGCACTTCGCCCTCGTTCCACGCCGTGTCGGCGCAGCCGAAGAGAGAGCCGAGCGTCCAGCCGATGACGAGCGCCCCGAGCGGAGCGAACATCCCGGCCAGTACTGCCAAATACAACCAGCGCCAGCGGCGGAAGAGCCATGCCATAGTCCTATTCGATCGAACGATTGAGCCAGGTAATGGTGAGCTGGAGGACCGTCGCGAAGGAGACCCAGGCGAGGTAGGGCAGATTGGCCAGGGCGACCCAGGGGAGGTGCGGGCGGACGGCGACGAGCGCCCAGACGAGCGTGCTGAGGACGAGGAGGATATCGATCGCGGCGAGCGCATTGCTCCGCAGCCCGAACTGGATGGGAGAAAACGCGAGATTGAATACGAGGTTGAGGGCAAAGGGAAGCACCACGCTCTTGGGGAGCGTCCCCGCGTACGCCCGATACGCGACCAGCGCAAACGTGATCGCGATGATCACGTAGAGGACGGTCCACACCGGCCCGAAGAGCCACTCGGGCGGCGCCCACTCCGGTTTGAGAAGCGCGGCATACCACTCGCGCGCATTGTTGTCATTCATCATGCTGGTCGATGAGGGTTTGCCAAAGAGGCTGCTGCTTCGAGTTCGCTGACCCGGTCTTCCAGATCTTCGAGCTGTCCTGCGCTCTCGTCCGCTGCCTGATCGGATTCGAGCTCGGTGAGGCGCTCATCGAGTTCGGTCATATCCCGCGAGAGCGACTCGACTTCCTGCTGCACCAGTATCTGGAGCTGCTGCGAGCTCTCCTCGACCTTGGCTTCGACGCTCGAGAGATCGAGGTCGATAAACTTGGTCTGCTGCAGCTGAGCCTGCGCGAGATCGAGGTCTTGTCGCAATCGCTTCACGCTCGCCGAGAGGAGCGCCAGCTCCCGCTTACGCCGGAGCGAGCTCGCGAGGGTGAGCATGAGCGCTACTCCCGCACCGACACCGATTGGGACGATGTATTCCATAGCCTTGCCTTCATTGTACACCCGCTCTCCCCAAATCCTGGCCACAGCAGCGCTTCCAATGTTCTCAAGAATTTGAGAATCGTTTCCGGGGAAACCAAAAAGGGGTGGTGAAGGATGCGATAGTGAGAAAGAGCTAGCGCTCTTTGGGGCGCGGGGCAAACCACTTGGCAGCCGCTGGGCGGCGATGCGGGCAGCCGGGCCAGCAGCACGGCCGGCGCTTCCCACCACGAAGATCCTCAGTCAAGCGGCGGAGGTGCTCCACTCGCGTCTCGGGCTTCTTGGGCGTGGTCACATAGCAGATCCACTCATTGCGCGCCAACGGCGTGAGCGTGTCCCAAAGCTTGGCGACATCCGGATGCGCATCGAGCAATGTCCGCATATCCGGCGGCATGCGGTGGAGTGGTCCTGGCGTCTCTCGGTTATGTTGCATACGGTTTCATAGCTATCTCTTCCGATTGTACCACTCGCGCCAGCGGGCTTGACTTGGGAACAAGTGTTCCCTCATAGTAAGGACGACCCACCCTTATGGATACCGCCGATCTCCTCCGACATATCGAGACCTTCTACGCCGAGCATGACCGCATGCCGACCGTCCGCGAGGTACGCGATCGCCTCCTCCGCACCAAGTCGACCCGCCAGGCCCACGCCGCCGTCTCGGCCCTGGTCGAGGCTGGCCATCTCCGCAAAGACCCTTCCGGCAAACTCCTCCCGGCGGGCTTCTTCTCGGCGGTCAAGAAGCTCGGCTACGTCGAAGCCGGCTTCCCCTCCCCGGCCGAAGAAGAGCTCCTCGACACCATGACCCTCGACGAGTGGCTCATCCGGAATCGCGAGGCCACCTTCATGATCGAAGTCAAAGGCGAATCGATGATCAATGCCGGCATCCGCCCTGGCGACACCGCCCTCGTGGAGCGCGGCCGGCCGCCCAAAGACGGCGACATCGTCATCGCCCAGGTCGACGGCAAGTGGACGATGAAGTACTACCACCTCCAGGGGAAGCGGATCGTCCTCGTCCCAGCCAATCCCAAGTTTCCCACTATCTACCCCAAAGAAGAGCTCCGCGTCGAAGCCGTGGTGACCGCCATCATCCGCAAGTACTAGGCGTATGACGAGGCCTCTCGCGCTCGGCCAGTACCCCCGGGCTATCCTCCACATCGATGGCGACGCCTTCTTCGCTTCCTGCGAGCAGTCACGCGATCCCGCCCTCCGCGGCAAGCCGGTCATCACCGGTCGTGAACGCGGGATAGCCGCCTCCATGAGCTACGAGGCCAAGGCGCGCGGCGTCACCCGGGCCATGCGCTACTCCGAAATCAAGAGGCTCTGCCCCGACGCCATCTTCCTCCCCTCCGACTACGAGACCTACTCGCTCCTCTCCAAGCGCTTCTTCGATATCGTGCGGCGCTATACGCCCGATGTCGACGAGTACGGGATCGACGAGTGCTTCGCCGACCTCACCGGCTGGCAGCGCCCCCTGCGCGCGAGCTACCGCGAGATCGCCGGGCGCATCCAGTCCGACCTCGCCCGCGAGCTCGGCTTCACCTTCTCCATCGGCCTCGCCTCGACCAAAGTCCTCGCCAAGCTCGGCTCCAAATGGGAGAAGCCGCATGGCCTCACCGCCATCCCCAATAAGCGGATCCACACCTTCCTCGCCACGACCCCCGTCGGGAATATCTGGGGCATCGGCCCGCAGACCACCGCCCTCCTCCACAAGTTCCGCGTCCTGACCGCGCTCGACTTCGCCACGCGAGACCAGGCCTGGGTCGAGCGGTTCTTCTCCAAGCCCTTCCAGGACATCTGGCACGAGCTCCGAGGCGAGAGTGTCATGCCGCTCATGGTCGAGCCGCGCACCACCCACTACTCCGTCCAGAAGATGAAGACCTTTACCCCGCCTTCCAATGATCCCCGCTTCGTCTTCGCCCAGCTCGCCAAGAATCTCGAATCCGCCTGCATCAAAGCTCGCGGCTACCAGATGGACGCCAAGAAAGTGCAGATCCTCCTCCGCACCCAGTCTTTCGAGCACCACTCGGCCGAGCTCGTCCTCTCGCGCCCATCCAATTTCGCCCACGAACTCATCGAGCTCATCGAGCCAGCCTTCCGCGACCTCTGCCGCCCGGGCGTCTTCTACCGCGCCACTATGATCGAGCTCTCCG
>CAYWVL010000032.1:0-427 GCA_964461975.1 uncultured Bdellovibrionales bacterium
TCGTCTCGGACCTTTTCCTCAATGCCAAGATCGAGGAAGAGGAGATCAAGCGCGAGAAGGGAGCAGTCCTCCAGGAACTCAACATGTACGAGGACATGCCCCCGCGGCATATCAATGATCTGTGGGAGCTCCACCTCTATGGCGATACGCCCCTCGGCTGGGAAATCATCGGGACCAAGGAGAACCTCCACCGCTTTACCCGCCGGGACTTCATGAAGTACCTCGCACGCGGCTATGTCGCGGAGAACGTTGTCATCGGCGTCGCCGGGAAAGTCGATCCGAAAAAAGTTTTGCCAGCGATCAAGCGCCACTTCGCGGGGATCCGCACCGGCAAGAAGCCGACGTTCAAGAAAGTGAAAGAGTCGCAGACCAAACCGGGAGTGTTCGTGCAGCACAAGAAGACCGACCAGTCGCACCTCGTCATCGG
>CAYWVL010000032.1:443-1816 GCA_964461975.1 uncultured Bdellovibrionales bacterium
CTCGCGACGGTCCTCGGCGGCGGTATGTCATCGCGCCTCTGGCTCGCTGTCCGTGAGCGGCGCGGCTTGGCCTACCGGGTGACGACTGGAGTGGAGACTTATCATGACGCGGGCTACCTCGCGACCCAGTCGGGCGTGGAGCATGACAATCTCGAGGAGACTATTCGCGTCATCCTGGAGGAGTATCGCCGGATCGCGAGCGAGCTGGTGAGCGCCGAAGAGCTCAAGAAGGCCAAGGAGCATATGAAAGGCGGGATGGCGCTCGCTTTCGAGGGGTCGGACGATATCGTCGAGTACCTCGTGACCCAGGAGACGATCCATGGCAAGGTGACCCTGCCCAAGGAAAAAGCCAAGAAGATCGACGCCGTCACCGCTGAGGACGTGCTGCGCGTCGCCCAGGACATCTTCCAAAACAAGAAGCTCAATCTCGCTGTCATCGGTCCCAAAGCGGACAAGAAGGCATTGGAGAAACTCGTGAAGCTGTAGGGCTCTATGAACGAGGAACGAAGTACGAGCTACGAGTCACGCAAAATCCAGTCCTTCACGGATTTACGCACGTGGCAGGAGGGACATCGGCTCGTTATCGAGATCTATCATCTGACCAAGAGCTTCCCAAAGGAGGAGCTCTTTGGTTTGGTGATGCAACTCAGGCGAGCGAGCGTGTCCGTTACTTCCAATATCGCCGAGGGTTTCGGTCGAGCCAATTCCAAGGAAAGGGCACAGTTCTATGCGATTGCTCTCGGTTCACTGACTGAAGTGCAAAATCAACTCATGATCGCTCGTGATGTCGAGTTTCTATCACACCCCGACTTTGCCACAGTTTTTGAACAAACTGTTACGGTGCACAAGATGCTAAGTAGTCTCATGCGGAAATCTCGTCTTCCTCGTACTGCGTAACTCGTACTTCGTATGTCTGGAGTCCTCTACATCGTCGCGACACCGATCGGCAACTTGGGCGATATCACCTTGCGTGCACTTGAAACTTTGAAAAGCGTCGAGCTGGTCCTCTCCGAAGACACCCGGGTGACCAAGAAGCTGCTCAATCATTTCGAGATCGCGACGCCGACCCTCTCGTGTCACGAGCATACCGAGGAGGGGAAGCTCGGGCAGATCATCGAGCGACTCGCGGCGGGAGAGAGCATGGCGCTCGTCACGGACGCCGGGACGCCGGGATTGTCTGATCCGGGCAATCTTCTCGTTTCTCTCGCACTTGAAGCCGGTATTGCTGTCGTCCCCATCCCGGGCGTCTCGGCTCTCGCTACCCTCGTCTCGGTCGCCGGGGTGGATATGCGCGAGTTTACCTTTCTCGGTTTCCCGCCGCACAAGAAAGGCCGCGAGACGTTTTTCAAGCGCGTTGCCGCGAGCGAGGAGCC
>CAYWVL010000032.1:1916-10848 GCA_964461975.1 uncultured Bdellovibrionales bacterium
AAGCACTGCGTCGCCTGCGAAGGCGGCGTAGACCCGATGTCAAAGGAAGAAGTGGAGCGTTATCTTGGTATCGTCGAGGGCTGGCAACTCGAGGAGAAGCCGGAGATCGCCAAGAACTATCGCTTCAGGGATTTCCTCGAGGCGCTCAACTTCGTCAACGCCGTGGGAGCCATCGCCGAAGCCGAGGGGCATCACCCGGACATATATCTCCATGACTGGAACCAGGTAGAGCTCCGGCTCTCGACCCACGCAATCCGCGGGCTCCACCTCAATGATTTCGTCCTCGCGTCCAAAGTCGACGCGCTCTGGAACGCGCGCTTCCGCCACTCAAACTAAGTGTCATCCCGAGCGTAGCCGAGGGATCTAGATTCCTCCGCTCCCCGCCAACTGGCGGATCGGTCGGAATGATAGAAAAAAGTATTAAAAAAGTTTTCGAGCCCGACACGTGTTGCGCGTCGGGCTCGATGTTGCGGCAGTTGCTAGTCGGTAGGACCAGCTCAGCCGAAGGGGCGTGGCCGCAGGAGGAGCGGTATCAGGATGAGGAGGGCGACGAGAAGAACCGCGATGACGATCAAGGTCCAGTCGATGGTCCTCTTCTCGGCCAGTCCGTGCTGCCGGAAATCCTTCCGGCTATGCCAGTCGAGCTCCGACCAGTCACAGCCGATGAATCGGCGCCATGCCCGCTTCTCCTCAATGGTGAAAAAGTACGGACTCTTGAGCCAAGCCCAGAAGTCCCAGATGACCGGATTGCGGTAAATCCGCCACTGGCGTTGGAGCCATTCGATGAGCCCCAGCCCGCACCAGATGATCCAGAAGATGAAGAGAAACAGGATCTCCAGCAGGGACAGGCCCCGCAGCAGATCGAGCTTCAGCCACTGGTTGAGCCAGTGCTTGGAGTGCGAGAGCCAGTTGTGCCACGACATGCGCCACCAGGTCTTGACCTGACGGATCTTGAGATCGATGCCCCAGTCGAGGCACCAGGCCACGATGATGGCCAGCACGATTGTCGGCCAGTGTCTGATCGCCATATGAACTCCTAAGTCTTGGCGCGGTTGTTAAAGAATGTTTCCGGCACGAAGTACCGTTGCGCGCATTATACATAATATAGTTGTTTATGTCAACTGTTCCCTCTCGGGGAAGTTGTGCTAGAGTGGCTTACACAAGCCAAAAAACTATGCCGGGTAGTGAAAACTCAAGCATTTTCCATTATGTCTATGTGCTTAAAAGTTTGAGGAAGGACTTCCTTTACGTTGGTTTTACAAGTGACTTAAAGAAACGTTTGACTCAGCATAATGGAAAATTAGTGGTTTCAACAAAGCCATATGTGCCGCTGGAGTTGATATACTATGAAGCATGTCGCAATCTCAAAGATGTTGCTCGGCGTGAGAAGTACCTCAAAACCAGCCAAGGTGCTAGGCTACTAAAGCGAAGGTTGAAAGAATTTTTTTACTCAACTTGAGTTTCTACTACCCGGTATGCGAGAAAAGCATTCAATTAAGCCATTCTTCATCACTACCGCCATCGACTATGTCAACGCGGCGCCTCATGTGGGGCATGCGGTGGAGAAAGTTTTGACCGACGTCGTGGCGCGTTATCAGGTAATTCAGCGAGGCAAGGAGAATGTCTATTTCCTCACCGGCTCCGACGAGAACAGTCTCAAGAACGTGCAGGCAGCCGAGAAAGCCGGACGACCGACCGAGGAATTCGTCGCGGAGAATGCCGAGAGTTTCAAAGCGCTCGCCGGCTCGCTCGATCTCTCGTTTGATGACTTCATCCGCACCACCGAGCCGAGACATTTCGACGGCGCGCAGAAGATGTGGAGCGCTTTCAAGTCCGAAGACCTGTACAAGAAGGCTTACAGCGGACTCTACTGCGTCGGCTGCGAGGAATTCAAGATGGAGAAAGATTTGGTGGATGGACTTTGTCCTGATCACCAGAAAGCGCCGGAAGTGGTAGAGGAGGAGAACTGGTTCTTCAGACTCTCCAATTACAGCGATCGGTTGCTCGCCTTGATCGAATCAGGCGAACTGAAAATCTATCCGGACTACCGCAAGAATGAAGTCGTGTCGTTTATACAGATGGGACTCGAGGACTTCTCCATCTCGCGTTCGGTGGCTCGGGCCCGTGGCTGGGGCGTGCCGGTCCCAGGGGACGAGAGCCAGATCATGTATGTGTGGGTGGACGCTCTCTCCAACTACATCACCGCGCTCGATTACGCGACGGATGGTGAGCTCTACAGCAAGTACTGGGCCGGGGAGAGTGAACGAGTGCATGTCATCGGGAAAGGCATCCTCCGTTTCCACGCCATCTATTGGCCCGCCATGCTCCTGTCGGCCGGACTCCCGCTCCCGACGACTATCTATGCGCACGAGTATCTCACCATCAATGGCCAGAAAATGTCCAAGTCGCTGGGGAATGTCATCTACCCCGATGAACTCGTCGCCAAGTACGGCGTCGATGGCACGCGCTACCTCCTTCTCACGGCTTTGCCGTACTCCAAAGACGGTGACCTCTCGTGGGAACGCATGACCGAGAAGTACAATGCCGATCTCGCCAATGGATTGGGCAACCTCGTGAGCCGAGTCGTGCGACTGGCTCAAAATCAACAATCAACAATCAACAATCAACAACTCGAATCCAAGGAGGTAAGAGAGCTTGTGGGTGAATATCGGATAGCAGATGCTTTGGAATTTATCTGGACCAAAGTGCGGGCGGCGAACAAGTATGTGGACGACAAGAAGCCGTGGGAGCTGGCCAAGACGGATGCCGAGCAGTTTGCCGCGGTGATGCAGGACCTCGTCGGCCAAGTCGCTGAAATTGCTCTACTCCTCCGGTCATTCCTTCCCGCAACATCCGAAAAGATCGAGGCAGCCTTGAAGACAGGGCAAGTCGAGCCGCTCTTCCAGCGGATTAAATAGCGTACATGCTGCCAAAAAATTTCTCCATCGGTTTCCAAACCATCATCAGAGATGGAGACAAGGTGCTTCTCACCAAGCGAGAAGATTTTGAGGTGTGGTGCGTCCCTGGCGGCGGGATCGATGCCCACGAGACGTTTACCGAAGCTGCTATCCGTGAGACCAAAGAGGAGACGGGCCTCGACGTGCGGATCAAGCGACTGGTCGGCGTCTACTCCCGACCGAGCGAGAATTGCTACAACCTCGCCTATGAAGCCGAGGTAGTGGGCGGCGAGATCCTGCGGGTGCTCCCGCGAGAAGTGATCGAGATCGGCTGGTTCGACCATCGCGAGCTGCCTGATCACACCATTTTCTTCTACGAGCGCATGGTACGCGACGCCTTTGAGTTTTCCCAGCCAGTTGGATGGAAACTCATCACGCCCATGCCTTTTGTGGGAAAGACGTACCAAGAAATTTACGCAGTGCGGGATACATCGGGACTGTCACGCAAAGAATTTTATCTGCGGCACCTGGGTAATCGGGAGGAGTGCCACGCCATCCGTGAGTGGTAGACTGGAGGAGTCGCACATTCGCTCCTAAAAATGGAGCGCGGCGGGCCGAAGTTTCGGTCCGCCGGCGAGGGCGAGGCTGGGGATCATGTCCCGAAGATGTTCGTCAGGTAGGCGGCCACCTTAACCCATGGGACGTCGATGGCTACGAACTTGGCGAGGATGATGCCTAGGCAAGCGGCGCACCAGGGCGCCACCGTGTTGTGGAGGAAATCGCACTTGTCCACGGGAGCTCCTCGGTTCAACCGACGGGGAATGAATGAAACCCTCCGAGCCCAGAGGCTACGTAGAGAGCCAAGAGAACGAATGCGCCGGCGATGACGCGCCAGTGAAAACGGTTCTCCTTGGGGTCAGGTTCGGCCATGCTAGGCCTCCATGAGTTGCGATGGCCGTACCTTAGCATTAGGACACATCAATTTCAAGTCGTATGTACGATATCCATACCCACCTTTATTGGGAGAGTTACGATCAGGATCGAGACGCCGTGATTGCTCGAGCGCGAGCCGCAGGCGTCGAGAAGATGTTCGTCATCGGCTGCACGGTGGAGGAGAGTCGGCAGTGCGTGGCGCTCGCGGAGGAGTACCCGGAAGTCTATGCCAGTGTCGGGATTCATCCGCAAACATTCAATGAAGCTGGAATTTTGCAGCTGGAAGCTTGGCGACAAGAGTTACGCGTACTCGCTCGAGAGAAGAAAGTGGTGGCGATCGGGGAGTGCGGGCTCGAGTACTATAGTCATGACTCGACCAGACCGATCACCCCAGTACAAAAGGCAGCCCAGCGAGAGGGCTTTGTCGCGCAGATAGGATTGGCAGAGGAGTTCGGGATGCCCTTGATCGTCCATTGCCGGGCCAGTACCGGGAGCGACGATGCCTATCGGGACATGCTGGAGATATTGCGTGCTGATGGTTCACAGCTTCGAGCAATCATCCTGCACTGCTATATGGGCGACACCGAGGTGACACGAGCATTCCTCGATCTCTCAAATGTTTACTTTTCTTTTACTGGGAATATCACGTACCCAGTCAAGAAGGCAGTAGTCGGGACCAAGGACGACCTTTCGGCGACGGTCAGGCGGGTGCCGCTCGAGCGCATGTTTGCCGAGACGGACTGTCCATTCCTCGCGCCTCAAGCCAAACGCGGGGAGCGCAATGAACCCGCCAATGTGGTCGCGGTCGCCGAGCGAATAGCCGAGCTCCAGGGAGTGTCCCAGGAGAGAGTGGAACAGGCTCTCGATGCCAACTTCGTCCGAGTTTTCCCAGCTCTTGACGGCAGTTATTCCGCTTGAGTCCGAGGTGCGCTACAGTAGAGTCAATAACATTTATTCTATGGGAGAATTTAATTATCAGGCGTACCAGGCCGCAGTTGAGCGGGCCAAGAGCGGCATCCCTATACCGCCCAAAGAGGTAGAGACAGCTTTGCGGCAAAAGGGGAGGGAAGGGCAGCAATCCCCAGCAAACTTTGACTTGAAGAAGGCGATGGATCTGGCTCGGAGCAAGCAACCACCAAGAGGAGACAGCGAGGAGGAGAGGGATCGCTTCGCCGCGACGCTGTAGTCGGTGCATCTTAGCTAGTTATGGCTTACTGGAGCCATAGAAAGTAATTCTCAAATAACTCGAGGCGTAGTATAATGCATGTAATGAATTTAATCATTTCACTATGGGATTTAAATGGGATTGGCCGCCAATCGGGAAAGATAAGAAGACTGATGTAAAACATGGTTCAGATTCGGAAGCAGCTGCACGTGAAGCAGAAGCTGCTATTGCTAGAGCGAAAGTCCCGAAACTCGACGACCCTCGCCCCAAGCTAAAGCCGGATGCCTCGCGGTATCGTGAACTGGGCCATGTCGAAGCTCCAGAACCAAAGACTGGTTATTCTGTTACCCCAGTTAGTGCTGGTGGCAAAGAGGATGGTTTTAGAATTGATCCGACCCAGTTGGAGGAAGCACTCAAAGTCGGTGTTAAAGGCATACCTGAAGGACCATATGAACATGATCTTGATGATCCACAAAAGATTAAACACCGAGAAAAACTGATCGGAAAACCGGAACTAAAGTTGCCTGAAGTAAGCCGAGACCAGCTGCGTAGTCTCGAGGGAGTGGCTGTGCAAAATATCTCTCCCGATGAAGAGATGAGGATGCGAGCCGCAGAGAGTCGGCGGACTTTGATGAAAGGCGGGCACCCTGTGAACGAAGTGTTCAGAACCCCGGGAGGACTCCAGGTTGACCCAGTAGCACAGGCAAAACTGGCGGCCGAGATCCGATCTTCGCGTGATCCGGCAGGTCTTGATCGTTATCGGGGAGTGCCAGATTATGCTACTGGTAATCCGAATGAGGCTGGTAAAATCCGACCGGATGCCACCAGAGATGATCAATGGGAAGCTGCGCGTAAGAAGGCTCAATCGATCGATATGAAAGGGGCAAATGCTTGGGAAATAGCGCGCCAATCAGCTCAAAGTGCAGATATAGCTGCAGCGAATGCTAGATTCAGTCCTAAAGGCGAGGCCGGTCCTGCTCCAGTGTCGCGGATAGAGGAGAACATCCAAGCAGCTCAATTAGCAGGTCAAAAAGAGCAAATTCGTGAGGACGCCTGGCGGAAAATTCTTGAGCTAAGAGCAAAAGTCGAATCTGAACAGGATGCCGGGACACGCGATTTGTATCAAGATGTTCTTGCGAGTGCCGAAGAAATCTATCGGAAAGAGCATGGAGCGTTGCCAGGATAAAAATGCCTGCATAACCACTTAAACGTAGGATTATGGGAATGATGGAAGGAGAGGCAGTGCTGCAACGGCCGCGGCGTGGCGATGCTGGTCTGGCGGATGAACTGGAAGCTGGTGAAGTGGAGAATCGGAGGATGGAAGCAGCCCAGCCCCAGCGAGAAGGGAAAGACGCCAAAGTATTGCAGGACGTTGTGCGATTAGAAGAAGAAATGAAAGCTATCCAAGCTGTGGTTGACGACGAAAAAAGGAATGTTCGGGACCAGGAAAGATTGGCCCAAAGGCCTGATCTGGCTACAATGTTGGAGCCGTCGATTGCTATTCGCACTGAAGAGATTCGCCAGAAGCGCCTCGCCTTGCCTGCCGATGTAGCTAGTTGGGATCTGGCTGGTCTGGAAGGAGCTCTAACTACCAAGAAGGATTTGATTGATGACCTAAAAGGGCGAATCCAGACCGTTGATGCGTCTATTTAACAAATAGGCATAGTAATAACCCTGATTTTCCCATATGTCTTCAATGGAGGTTGCTCCGAATCATAGTGCCCATGATGGTGAGCGTGCTCGGCTGCCGCTAACCTCTGGTTTTGATGTGGCACACGTAGGTGATGATGAATGGAAAAAGGCTTTGGAAGAGCAAGAAGTAACCGAAGCCGTCGGTTCAGGGCATCATGATCTCGAGTTGGCACCAATAGATACTATTCGTGTGGATAACCCTAGTTCGCCCGATCCAGATGTGGCCTCACTTGAGAAAGTCACGAATATTTTGGGAGTTGACGTGGAGCGGGCCCGTCGCATGTTGAATCAATTTGCCGAGCAGGTGAAGGTAGCTGAACAAGCTGTAGCCGATAAAAGTGGTGCTCTCGATACACTCTTTGAACGACTGAAGACTGCGGGGGTGAGCGACGAAGAGAAAACAGGGATACTGGAGCAGACGATCGCATTGCAAGCAGAACTTGAGAAGGTGGAACAAATACATGCTTCCAAAACAGCGCTCTACGAAAAATCCCGCACTGCGTTCGAAAAGCAGTTTGGGGCGTTCAATCCACGCACAGTGAACTAGGAATTCCTTTGTTTGACTCATCACTTCTTCGCTGGTACACTAGAGGCGCTTTGAAGCGCCTTTTTTGTATATGGAAATCTCGATTGCAGCCGAACAACTTTTCTCTATCTGGGGGTTCCCGGTGACCAACTCGCTCCTCATCGGGGCGATCGTGTCGGCTGGCATCATCACCGGTACCCGCGTACTCGTCCGCAATTGGCAGGAGGTGCCGCGCGGGATGCAGAATCTCTTTGAAGTAGTATTTGAGGTGCTCCTCGATCTCGTCCAGTCGGTGACCCAGGACCGCAAGCAAGCCCTCCAATTCTTTCCGCTCATTGCGACCATATTCTTCTTCGTCCTCGCGTCCAACTGGATCGGCCTCCTCCCGGGTATGCACACCATCGGCCTGGCCGGGCACCACGGCGAGGGGAGTCATACCATCATCCCGTTTCTCCGGGCGACTTCGGCCGACCTCAACTTCACCCTGGCCCTCTCCCTGATCGCCGTCATCTCGATCCAGTTCGCCGGCATCACCGCGCTCGGCCTCGCTGCCTACGCGAGGAAGTTCCTCGTGAGCCCCTTTCACAAGCCGTACGGCATCGGGACCGCGGTGGGAATTCTCGAGCTTGTCTCGGAAATCGGCAAGACGATCTCCTTCACCTTCCGTCTCTTCGGCAATGTCTTTGCCGGGGAGGTCCTCCTTATCGTGATGCTCCATCTCGTGCCTTTCCTCGTGCCGCTCCCATTCCTCTTTCTCGAGGTCTTCGTCGGATTCATCCAGGCCCTCGTGTTTGCCATGCTGACTCTCGTCTTCCTCAAGTCGGCGACCCTCGCCTCGGAGCACTAAAAAATCCGACATTGGACAGCTCGCCGATTTTGGGGTACACTGGAGGCGTTTTGTTTTCAGGTTTTATCGGTCTAGCAGCGTAATTTCATCACAACAGTTCTATGGAACTCGAAGCAGCAAAAATGCTCGGCGCGGCGCTCGCCATCGGTCTCGGCGCACTCGGTCCTGGTATCGGTCTCGGTATCCTCGCAGGGAAGGCCCTGGAAGCGATCGGCCGCAATCCCGAAGCCCAGAGCAAGGTTCAGACGACCATGATCCTCGCGATCGCCGTGACGGAAGCCGTCGCTATCTATGCGCTCGTCGTCGCGCTCATGATTCTCTTCGGGTAAAAAACGACTGCTTTGGCGCGCTCCCTCGTTCCGGCCTCCAGTGCTCATCGCGGTACCTCTCTGTACCGCTCTCTCCGCCCTTCAGCCGGGCCTCGTATCGCATCCAAAGCATTTCGTTTTTTTGCAAGGATGTAAGTTGTAGATTAGGTATCGTATGGAAGTCTTGGCGAAACTCGGCATCGACTGGAAGCTCCTGATCGCGCAGGCAGTCAATTTTCTCGTGCTGCTCTGGATCCTCCGGCGCTACGCGTACGGGCCGATCCTCCGGGCGCTCGAAGCACGGACGGCTCGGATCGAGCAGGGGCTCAAAGACGCCCAGGCATCCGAGCTGAAGCTCCAGTCGGCAGCCGATGAGGAGAAGAAGCTCCTCGCCGCGGCCCGGGAAGAGGCGCGCACCATCCTCTCCGCAGCGGAGGCAAGCGCCAAGAAGCGCGACGCGCTGATGCTCGACGAGACCAAGCAGAAGATCGACCGCATGATCCAAGAGGCCGACCAGCATCTCTCTGAAAAGCAGGCTAAGCTCCTCCGTGAAGCCAAAGCCGA
>CAYWVL010000033.1:0-224 GCA_964461975.1 uncultured Bdellovibrionales bacterium
CAGTCCATCGCAGGTGGTCGACGAGGTAAAGCGCTACCTCGAGACCAAGCCAGAACCCACCGTCTAACCCATGCCTATGTCCACTCGTATCCTCATCGCTGAAGCCGCTCGTCAGGTTGGTCAGACCGTCATGCTCCGTGGCTGGGTCTCGGTGCGCCGCGACCATGGCAAGCTCGTCTTCCTCGTCCTCCGAGACCGTACGGGGTCGGTGCAGCTCGTGGTGA
>CAYWVL010000033.1:234-10678 GCA_964461975.1 uncultured Bdellovibrionales bacterium
GCTGCCGCCAAAGACGTGCGCTCCGAATTTGCTCTCGAAGTGACCGGACTCGTCAAAGCGCGGCCCGGCCAAGCGGCGGCCACGACGCCGGATGCCGTCGAAGTCGAGGTGACCGCGCTCTCGGTCCTGGCACGGCCCGAGGGCGAGCTCCCGATCGATGTCAGCAAGCCTGAGCTCGATCTCAACCTGGATACGCTCCTCACGCATCGCACCGTGGCGCTCCGGAACGACAAGGTCCGCGCAATCTTCAAAATCTACTCCGAGATGCTCAAGGGGTATGCCGAGGTGCTCCGTGCCGAGGGCTTCCTCGAGATCAAGACGCCCAAGATCCTTTCGGCGGCAACCGAAGGCGGAGCCAACTTCTTCAAGATCAAGTACTTCGACCGCGACGCGTTTCTCGCACAGAGCCCGCAGTTCTACAAGCAGGCGGCCATGAGCGCTTTCGAGCGTGTCTTCGAGGTGGGTGTCGTCTTCCGCGCCGAGCCGAGCTATACCACGCGCCACGTGACCGAGTACACCGGGATGGACGCGGAATTCGGTTTTATTGACGGCGTGGAGGACGTGATGGCCATGCTCGAAAAGACCATGATGACTGTCTTTGCGCATATCAACGAGACCTGCGGTCGCGAGCTCGCACTCTTCGGGGCGAGTGTACCGCCCGCGGTCGCCATTCCGCGCATACGGCTCTCGGAGGCGTTTGAGATTCTCAAGAAAGAATACGGGAAAGTGATACCCGAGGGGGAGGATATCGATAGCGAAGGGGAGCGCCTGATCGGCGAGTATGCCAAGAAGCAGTTCGGCTCGGATTTCGTCTTCCTCACGCACTATCCTACGGCGGTGCGGGCCTTCTATTCGCTCCCGAGCCCCGAGAACCCCAAGCTTTCCGAGAGCTACGACCTCATCTTCCGCGGGCTCGAGATCGCTTCGGGCGCCGAGCGGGTGCACGAGTACCAGATGCTCATCGATATCCTCAAAAGCCGCGGACTCGATCCGGCCCAGTACAGCGACTATCTCGATATCTTCAAATACGGAGCGCCGCGCCACGGAGGCTGGGGACTGGGATCGGAGCGCATCATCCAGAAGCTCCTCGGGCTCGACACGGTCAAAGAGGCTATCCTCTATCCGCGCGACGTGAAGCGTCTCGCGCCCTAAGCTCTCGCGCGGCGTTGACAAACGCGTTGACAGTCCGTTTCCTTTCTTCGTACAATTGAGATGAAAGACAAAATCTCTTTCGTACTTTTAAGCCACGTAACGCATGCGTATGACCGATGCAGCCAGGGACAAGGAATTCATAGAGTACGTTGTGAAAATGCTGGTCGACAAGCCCGAGCTGGTCAAAGTGGACCGGAAGATCGATGAGATGGGTGTCCTCATTACGCTCGATGTGCACGCAGACGATATGGGCATGGTCATCGGCCGCGAAGGCATGACAGCCAAGGCGCTCCGGACTCTCCTCCGCGTCATCGGCGCGAGGAATAATGCCCGTGTCAACCTCAAGATTAACGAGCCCGAAGGGTCGACTCGCGGCCGCCGCGAATTCGCTCCGGCAGAATCCGCGCCAGCCGGAGAGACCGCGCCCGCAGCGCCCGCTACCGCTTCCGCCTTGGGAGTGAGCGAACCCGCTTCGGCCCCATCCGCGCCCCGCACCTTCGAGGACGTGATGAACGATATCAAGATCTAGCCAGCATTGGCCGTCAGAAAAAGCGCTTTCCCAAGCGCTTTTTTTGTGGCTTGAAATAGGGTAAAATGAGAATATTCACCCCTATGCAGATCGAAACTACAGCTATCCCGGGACTGCTGATCATCACGCCAGACGTCTATGGAGACGAGCGTGGCTGGTTCATGGAAGCCTTCCAGGAGGTGCGGTACCAGGAAACTTTGGGTCTTGATGTTCATTTCGTCCAGGACAACCTCTCGCAGTCGAAGCGCGGCGTCCTCCGCGGGCTCCACTATCAGGCGCCGCCGTTTGTGCAGGGCAAGCTCGTCTCGGTCGTTCGCGGGCGGGTGCTCGACGTCGCGGTCGATATCCGTTTCGGTTCGCCTACCTTCGGTCAGCACGTCGCGGTCGAGCTGTCGGCCGACAATCACCGGCAGTTTTGGATCCCGCCAGGCTTCGCTCACGGATTCGTCGCGCTCGAGGATGAGACGCTCTTCGCCTACAAATGCACCAATGCGTACTCCAAGGAGCATGACCGGGGAGTGAGGTATGACGATCCGGCGCTCGGGATTGCGTGGGGCGTGGCTGCCCCGATCGTCTCGGCCAAAGATCAGGCGCATCCGTTGCTCAAAGACATTGACCAAGAATTTACCTTTTGAGTATGCGACTCCTCGTTACCGGCGGGGCAGGATTTATCGGGAGCAACTTCGTCCACTTCGTCTTGCGATCCAATCCTGGCGATGAGGTGGTCGTGCTGGACGTGCTCACCTATGCGGGGAATCTTGAGAATCTCCAGGCAGCGGAGGGCAATGCACGGTTCCGCTTTGTGAAGGGGAGCATCAATGACACGAGTGTCGTCGATAGGCTCGTCTCCGAGTGCGATGCGGTGGTGCATTTCGCGGCGGAGTCGCATGTCGATCGCTCGATCCTGGGGCCGCGTGCCTTCGTCGAGACCAATGTCCTCGGCACCTTCGTCCTCCTCGAAGCCGCGCGGAAATACGGCAAGCGCTTCCATCATGTGTCGACCGACGAAGTTTTTGGGGCGCTCGCCCCGACCGACGCGGCTTTTACCGAAGCGACGGCCTATGATCCGCGGAGTCCCTACAGCGCCTCCAAAGCGGGGAGCGACCACCTCGTCCGCGCCTACCACCACACCTATGGCCTCCCGGTGACCATCTCCAACTGCTCCAACAACTACGGGCCCTACCATTTCCCGGAGAAGCTCATCCCTCTCGCCATTACCAATCTTCTGGAGGGGAAGTCGGTGCCAGTCTATGGCGACGGCCGCCAAGTGCGTGACTGGCTCTATGTGGAGGACCATGCCCGCGCGATCGCGCTCATCCTCGAGCGGGGCCGGGTAGGCGAGACATACTGCATCGGCGGGAATGCCGAGAAAGAGAATATCTGGATCGTGAAAAAGCTCCTCGAGCTCCTCGGCAAAGACGCAACATCGATCGAGTACGTAGAGGACCGCCCTGGCCATGACCGCCGCTATGCCATCGACTTCTCCAAGCTCCGTTCCGAGCTCGGCTGGGAACCTTCGGTCACGCTCGAAGACGGTCTCCGGCGCACCGTCGAGTGGTTCCGAGCCCATGAAAGCTGGTGGAAGCATGTCAAAAGCGGAGAGTATCAGGAGTATTACGCGAAGCAGTATGGAAAATAACTTTCAAACTGCAGATCTAAAACAGTTTATCTGGAATGCCAGCCGGGCGACGTATGCATCGGGAGATGAGTCGATCAAGGTGAAGCAGCCGGATGGCTCGACGACGATCGAGTTTCGCGAGGGCGACTGGGTCTTTCACGACAATTACTTCGGTGGCGAGCCATACGGCGGACGGGAGGTCGTGTTCTATCAGGGCAAGGCTGTCTGGATGATGGTCTATTTTGGCTTCGTCCACACTGATACCAGCAATGCTGAGGTCTATGGTGTACTAATGGAGGCGCTGCGTAATACGACAGTTGATACTCCCTATCGCGGGCCAAAGGTTTATGAGAAGGAGAGGTGGCGTTATGTAAACGAAATCGAGGGCGGAGCAGAGAATTTCCACGGCACCGAAACAATCTCTCTTGATGGGAAGCGCGTCTATGAAGCGAGTTACATTGGCGGACTAGTTGATCGCTAACGCATCCCTATGACTCTCCAGGAATTCCAAGAGTTTATCGAGCTGCAGCATGCCTACTACCGCAAGGTGAAGCGGCAGACCAAGAAGGACCGCATCTACGCTCGGACCATCAAACTCGGGGAGGAGTATGGCGAGCTCTGCGACGAGGTCCTCGAGTATATGCATGACCAGCGGGCGAGCAAGTCGCGGCGCCACCATGTCGGCGATCTCGAGGGCGAGTTCGCCGATGTGATGGTCGTTCTCTTCATGCTCGCCAAGGCGATGGATGTCGATATCATGCGCGCGCTCGATGCCAAGATCCGCAGGATCAAATCCCGCCACAACAAGCAGCTATGAGGAGTGGCCAGAAACATATCGTCATTTTCTCCCATGGGTTCGGAGTCCGTCAGGACGCCCGAGGGATGTTTACCGATATCGCCCGGGCTTTGCCTGGGGCTGAATTGGTCATGTTTGACTACAACACATACGACGAAGCAGCGCGGACTGTGACTGTGCGTCCATTGAAAGAACAGGCCAAGATACTGGTAGCGCAAGTAAAACAGGCGAGAGAAAGCCATCCAGGCGCGTTCGTGGATCTCATCTGTCATTCGCAAGGAGCAGTAGTCGCAGGGTTGGCTCGTCTCGAGAGCTTGCGCATACGCAAGGCGCTCCTCCTGGCGCCACCGGTGACGATGAGCTTTGAGCGGATGCTTGCCAATTTCCAGTCGCGTCCCGGTACGGTGATCGATCTGCAGGGAATGTCGCGTCTCGCACGACGGGATGGGAGCTTCACGCTCGTCCCGGCAGCGTACTTTGCCGAACGTGCGGAGATTGACCCGCTTCGTCTCTATCCCGATCTTTCCAGGTATACTGATGTCATAATCATCAAAGCGGGGCAAGATGAGATTCTCGGAGCGACGGATTTCTCTACGCTTCCGAGCGTCCGAGTAGTCGAGCTTGCTGGCGACCATGATTTCACCGGGGAGGCGAGGCAAACATTGGTACGAGCAATCCAACAAGAACTGCTATGAAAATCACCAAGTTCGGACATTGCTGCTTGCTCATCGAGGTGGACGGGGCGCGGATACTCACGGATCCGGGGAATTACAATGAGACGCCGATGGTGGCGGATATCGATGCCGTACTCATCACGCACGAGCATCAGGACCACTGCCATGTCGAGAGTCTCTCGATCGTCCTCGCCAAGAATCCAGGGGCGAGAGTCATTACTCACGCGGGAGTAGGGAGGATTCTCGACGCAGCGGGGATCAAGTGGGAACCGATTGCAGACGGGGAGGAGCGAGTCATCAAGGGAGTCAAGATCGAGAGCTCTGGCACCGAACATGCCTGCATTCACCATGATCTCCCAGTCGTCCAGAATACCGGGTTTATGATCGACGAGCAGCTTTTCTATCCGGGCGATTCTTTCCATCGCCCCGAGAGGCCCGTCGATATCCTGGCGCTTCCGGTCGCGGGCCCGTGGATGCGACTCGAAGAAGCGATCGAGTATGCCAAATCGGTGAAGCCGCGCGTCGTCTTTCCCGTCCATGATGGCATGCTCCGCCAGGGAATCGAGCTCGGGCCGACGCGCCGGATTCCTACGCTCCTCCTTGAACCGCTCGGTATCCATTACGAGGACATGATCGAAGGAATGATGAAAGAGTTTTAAAGCAAGTATATGGACAAAGTGCTCATTCTCGGATCCAAAGGCATGCTCGGGCAGGAGCTCGTGCGGGTTTTCGGCATGGGCGGGAGATACAGCGTGACGGCCTGGGATCGCGAGGAGATCGATGTGACGGACTTCGGGCATCTCGCGTCGCGTATCGAGGCGCTCTCTCCAGAGCTTATCCTCAATGCGGTGGCATACAACGCGGTGGATCTCTGCGAGACGGATGAGGCCGAGTATGCCAAGGCGAAGCTCCTCAATGCGGCCGTACCAGATAAATTGGCTCAAATAAGCCATAATAGAGGATGCCAGCTCGTGCACTACTCGACGGACTATGTCTTTGATGGGACCAATGAATCGGGGTATGATGAAGGAGCTCTCCCAAACCCAGTGTCGCGTTATGGCGAGACCAAGCGGGGCGGGGAGGAGGCGGTCCTCGCGAGCGGGGGAGCGGCGTACGTGATCCGGCTTTCCAAGCTCTTCGGGAAGCCCGCGACATCGGCCCTGGCGAAGAGAAGTTTCTTTGAGGTGATGCTCGCCAAAGGCCGTGAAGCGAGCGAGGTACAGGCGGTGGACGATGAGATGAGCTGCTTCACCTACGCGCCCGACCTCGCGCAGGCGACTCGGCAACTGGTCGAGGCGGACGCGCCACGCGGAGTGTATCACTTGCCCAATGAAGGTGGAGCGACCTGGTATGAGGCGGTGCTCGAGCTCTACCGAGAGGCAGGTCTCGCCACTCGGGTGGTGCCAGTATCGAGCGCGGCCTTTCCTCGACCGGCCAAGCGACCGCATATGTCGGTACTCATGAATACCAAGCGTCCCAAGCTGCGCCAGTATCGGGAAGCGTTGGCAGAATTTTTGAAACAGGGAGTATGAGAATGATCACCGTGGGCGCAGTAACCGCATGATGACTGATGATATTTGAAATTGATCTCATTATGAAGCATCCGCAACTCAAACAATCTGACCCCGCTGTCTACCGAGCACTTATCGGCGAAGAGCGGCGACAGGCCGAGGGACTCGAGATGATCGCCTCCGAAAACTATGTCTCGGAAGCCGTGCTCGAGACTCTGGGGACCGTCTTTACCAATAAATATTCCGAGGGCTATCCCGGTCGGCGCTACTACGGCGGCCAAGCATTTACAGACGAGGTGGAGGCCATCGCCATCGAGCGAGCCAAGCGGCTCTTCGGGGCGGAGCACGCCAATGTGCAGCCGCACTCCGGCGCCCAGGCCAATCTGGCGGTCTATGCCTCGCTCCTCGAGCCTGGCGACACGGTCCTCGGGATGGATCTCTCGCATGGCGGACACCTCACCCACGGCCACCCCGTGACCCTGCCGGCCAAAGTGTATCGTTTCGTCCGCTACAAGACCGAAGCCGATGGGACGATCGATTACCAGAAGCTCGAGGCGCTCGCGAAGAAAGAGAAACCCAAGCTGATGCTCGCCGGATTCTCCTCGTATACGCGGCAGATCGACTATGAGCGCTTTACGGCCATCGCCAAGAAGGTGAAGGCGATCAGCATGATGGACATGGCTCATATCGCCGGACTCGTGGCGGCGCGAGCGCTCCCGAGCCCGGTGCCTCACTTTGATGTCGTGACGGCGACGACCCACAAGAGTCTCCGCGGACCGCGCGGCGGCCTCGTCCTCTGCCGGGCCGAGTACGCCAAAGCGGTAGACAAGGCTGTCTTTCCGGGGACGCAGGGCGGACCTCTCATGAATACCATCGCGGCCAAGGCAGTCGCCTTTGGAGAAGCGTTGCGACCGGACTTCCGCCGCTGCGGGAAACAGGTGCTCAAGAATGCCAAGGCGCTCGAGACGACGCTTCGGAAGCTCGGCTTCGCTATCGTTTTCGGCACGACCGAGAATCACATGGTGGTTGTCGACGTCGTGCGAAGCCATGGCCTCACCGGGAAGGCAGGCGAAGAGCTCCTCGATGAGATCGGCATCACCGTCAACAAGAATGTCATACCAGATGATCCGCGCGGACCACTCGACCCATCCGGGCTCCGTATCGGGGTGCCGGCGCTGACCTCTCGCGGCATGCGGGAGCGGGAAGTGAAGCTCATCGCCGGCTGGATCGATGCCGCGCTCCGATCCGGCGGTGACCGACGCACTCTGCTCAAGCTCCGCGGTGAAGTGAAACGACTGTGCAAGAAATTTCCAGCCTACCGGTAGGCGCAGCGATTCCGAATCACCACTGTCATGGAGACTCTGTAGATTGTAATCCGATAATTTCGCAGCATGAAAGGTATCATCCTCGCCGGCGGGACCGGCACGCGACTCCTGCCATCGACCGCGATTGCGTCGAAGCAGCTCCTCCCGGTCTATGATCGGCCGATGATCTTCTACCCCTTGAATACGCTCCTTAAGGCGGGGATCACCGAAGTGCTCATTATCGTGGCGCCGGAGCATTCAGGTCACTACCTCAACCTCCTGGGTTCGCTCCTCCGCAGTCGCGGCATCAGCATCACTTTCCTGGTGCAGAAGACGCCGCGCGGGCGGATGCCTTCATTCTTGGCGAAGACTTCATCGACAATGGCCCGTGCGTCATGATTCTCGGGGACAATATCTTCGAAGCGGACTTCCGCGAGGCCATCCAGACCTTTGAGACAGGCGGTCGTATTTTTGCCAAGGAAGTGCCCGATCCGGAGCGTTTCGGGGTCGTCGAATTCGATCCGGCGACCGGCAAAGTCCTCTCGATCGAGGAGAAGCCGAAAGTCCCCAAGAGCCGCTTCGCGATCCCCGGACTCTATATTTTTGACCATGAGGTGGCGACCGTCGCCAAGGGACTCCAGCCATCGGAGCGGGGTGAGATCGAGATCGTCGGTCTCCACAATTATTACCTCGCCCAGGGAAAGCTCGATGTCCGGGTGATGGAGGGCGCGTGGTTCGACACGGGCACCCATGATTCGCTCCTCGACGCGAGCCTCTACGTCCGCGATCACCGGCTCCACGAGGCCTTTGCTCCGCCATTGACGGAAGCTTTGGAAGAGTTTAAGCTCGAATTCAAGCGTTTGGTCTCACTTAAATAATCATTCTCCCCCTATGTCAACACCTCGTCCAGTCCGCAAGGCAATCCTGCCGGTCGCTGGCTTTGGCACACGTTTCCTCCCGGCCACCAAAGCGCAGCCGAAGGAGATGCTCCCGGTCGTCGATAAACCTGTCGTGCAATACCTTGTCGAAGAGGCGGTGGCGTCTGGAATCGAAGAGATCATTTTCGTGACCGGCCGAGGCAAGCGGGCGATCGAGGATCATTTCGATGTGTCATACGAGCTTGAAGATACGCTCGTCGAGAAGAACAAGCATGACCTCTTGGAGGCCGTCCAGAGAATCTCCGGGTTGGCCAAGTTCTCGTATGTCCGCCAGCCGGTGCCGCTCGGAGACGGGCATGCGCTCCTTCAGGCAGCGCACCTCGTCGATGACGACGAAGCAGTCCTGGTCATCTTTGGGGACTGTATCTATGACAGCGAGGTCCCGGCAGCCAAGCAGCTGATTGAAACCTACGAGAAGTACCATGATTCGGTGATCGGCCTGTCCGAAGTGGCGCATGAGGAAGTCTCGAAGTTCGGAGTCATCGATGGCGTGACGCTCGATGATACAACCTATGAAGTCAAAGGCATGGTGGAGAAGCCGAAACCTGAAGACGCCCCTTCCAATCTCGTTGCAGTTGGCAAGTATGTGATCACCGGCGAGGTCTTCCAGACGTTGGCAACCATGAAGGATGGCAAGAGCGGCGAGATCCGGCTCGCGGACGCCTTCGATCTCATGCTCGAGGCAGGAAAGCCGATCTATGGCAAGAAACTGGTTGGCGAATGGCTCGATACGGGCGATAAGTTCAACTTCCTCAAGGCAACTATCCAGCTCGGACTGAAGCACCCCGAAGTCGGGGAGCGGCTCCGAGAGCATCTCAAGAGTCTTTCGCTCTAGTTCGCAACATGTATTGGATCTACCTCTTCCTCTTCGTGTGCATGATCTTTACACCCGAAGTGGTGGCGGGCGAGCTTCTCTTCTTCGGTGAGGAGGATCTCGAGTCGATCATCATCTTCGGTCTCGGACTCGTCGGGCTCCTCCTCTACCTCGGCAAGGAGTCGGCTTTGATGCGGGCCATCCGGGACAAGCTCTCCCTACAGGAAGAATCCAACAAGATCAGGAAAGATCTGGCCCAGTCGTACGGCTATATCGGCGAAGTGAACCGTCAGCTGGAGATTCTCAAGCACATGATCGCCGCGAGTCCGCACACGATCGAGGAGCTTCGCGAGACCGATCAGACCGGGGCGTATCGTCCCGTGTTCGAAGCGGCGCTCCTCCTCGCGCAGTCAGATGCTGCCGCGCTCTATTTCGTCGACACCGAGTCTCGCCAATTGGTCGCGACGTATGCCTCCGATCCAGAGGGTCAGGCGTTCCAGAAGCTCTCGGCTGAAATGCTCCTCGACGCGAAGAAGTATTGGTGGCAGGACGACGGGCTGTCATTCGTCCGTTCGAGCGAGGAAGCACGTGGCGTCACGGCCTTCCTCGTCTTCCGGTCAGTCAAGAACGAGATTGATGAAATCGGCGTCTTTCAGATCCTGGTGACGCAGGCGCTCCTCCTCTTCTCGCTCCGGCGCGCCCATATCCCCGGGCGGCTCCCACTCTGACAGTAGCCCTATGCGGATTGGCATCGATGCCCGTTTCTATGGCTCGCTCGGAAAAGGTCTGGGCCGGTATACCGAGAAGCTCTTGCAGGAGTTGGAGCGGATTCAGAGCGAGGATGAGTACGTCGTATTCCTCCGGCGCGAGAATTTCGACGAGTACCAGCCTCGCGATAGCCGCTTCTCCAAAGTGCTGGCAGATTTTCCGTGGTACGGCTGGCAGGAGCAGCTCCTCTACCCTCGACTGCTCCGCCGCTACCGCCTGGACCTCGTGCATTTCCCTCATTTCAACGTACCGCTGCTCTACCGCAAGCCGTTTATCGTGACGATCCACGATCTCATCCTGTTTCATTTTCCGACGGTCAAGGCTTCGGAGCTCCCACCCT
>CAYWVL010000034.1:0-3049 GCA_964461975.1 uncultured Bdellovibrionales bacterium
CCAAAAAAGTCTGGGGCATCGTCATCGCGCGGTAAGCGCGATGATGCTGGTGCGGAGAGGGAGGGATTCGAACCCTCGAGAGCGATTAAGCCCTGCCACGTTAGCAGTGTGGTGCCTTCAGCCAGCTCGGCCACCTCTCCAAAATTACGCTTTACTCTAGCATACCCCACCTCCCCTTTCAAGAAAACGCTCGCCCTCGGTCCGCTTGACAGCTTGCGCTCCCGGGCTTGCGCTTTTTCAGGAGTCATGTACCCTAGAGGGGTAGCCTAACCGGTAATAACAAGCAGTATGGCAAACGCCGCGTTTATGAAGCCGCACGATTTGAGCCCCGAGCTCGAAGCGGTAGTGGGCAAGGGTCCGATGCCTCGGACAGAAGTGACCAAGAAGCTCTGGGTCTACATCAAGGCCAATGGCTGCCAGGATGGACGGACGATCAATCCGGACGCGAAGTTGGCGGCAGTCTTCGGGAGCGACAAGTCGATTACCATGTTCGAGATGACCAAGCTCGTCAGCGCGCACATCAAGAAATAGGCTTTCTGGCCAGGGAAACGCGGTATCCTGCGGGGTGCCGTGTTTTCTTTTCCTCTCGTGCCTGCTTGAATGGATATCGCCTTCACCCGCCCGCACTCATTGCTTCATCCTTCTCTCACTACTTCCATGGTCCGCTTCTTCCCTGCCTCCGAACGAGGTCACCTCACCTGGGACTGGCTCGACACCTACCACAGCTTCAGTTTCGGGCACTTCTATAACCCCGACCTCATGGGCTTCGGAGCTCTGCGCGTCGTCAATGATGACACTATCGCTCCCGGCCAGGGCTTTGGCAAACATAGCCACGCCAACATGGAAATCATCACCATCCCGCTCTCGGGAGCGGTCGAGCACGAAGACAATACTGGCGCCCATGGCGTGACGCCGGCCGGATCGGTCCAGGTGATGTCCGCCGGGAGCTTCGTCGCGCATTCGGAATTCAATGCCTCCAAGACCGAGCCGCTCACTCTCTTCCAGATCTGGATCGAGACACGCGATATCGGCATCCCGGCCCGCTACGCCGAGCAGGCGTTCGACCCGGCTCGCGAACAGGCGGCCTGGCAGCTTATCGTCTCGCCCGATGGTCGTGCTGGCTCTCTCATGATCCATCAGGACGCCTTCCTCTCGCTCCGCACGCTTGAGGCCGGCCAAACCGCAGACTATGAGCTCCACGACGAGCGCAACGGCCTCTACCTCATGGCGATCGATGGGCGGGTCGAGGCGCTCGGCCAGGCCCTCGGCCGGCGTGATGCCCTCGGGGTGACAGCTACGCCTCGGGTAACAATCTCAGCCACGACAGCCAGTCGACTCCTCGCGATCGAAGTGCCGATGGAAGAGCGCGGAGCATAAGCCTATTACCTGACTGCCGAACCTATCAGTTACCGCCCAAAAAAGAAAGTAGCCCGCTGGGGCTACTTTCTCTTTACCGAGCCATGACCTAGAGGGCAGGTTGGGGCGGTAGCGCTGAGTCATTCTCTTTCATCATGAATCCCACATAGAGAAGGACGGCGGCGATCGCCACATGCAGGAGATCATCTGCCAGGTTCGCCTCGAAGAGTCCGAGGATCATGTCGCCCGGCATGACAAATCCGACCACGCCGACCACGGCATACACCGCGCCAAACGCCTTGGCGTAGAGCCGCATCATGTCTGCACCCATGCCGACAGCAGCGAGCGCCAAAACGCCCGAGAGGATATGGATGACGTTGTGGAGCATGTCCACCTCAAACACGCCGAGCACAGGATCATTGACGAAACCTAAGAGCCCGACGACGACGAAAACGACACCGAGAATGGTGAGTACCATTTTCATACACGTTAGGTTACTGGTTAAAAAACGAAAAAAGCAGCCATCGACCGAGTGGGCTGCCGTGTCAAAGTACAAATCAGTTGTATCTGTAGTATACCTCCACGAAACGAGAATCAGGGCTATTGTCAAGCAGGCGTAAAAGAAGACCCGGGACGGATGCCCGGGTCTTTGGCTTGAGCTCGACTGCCCGCTACGGCTTCACCTCGTAGGTGAGGGTGACGGTCACTCTCGTATTCTGGGTTCCCGGTTCGATAGCAGGAGCCGCGTTGACCTTGGCCGACATCTCCATCGCTCCGCCCATGCCACCGGCGTATGAGAGAGGCATATCGCTCGTCTCGTAGAGGGTGATGAGATCGCCGAGCCGCACGCCCGCCGCCTTGGCTACCTGCTGGGCCTTCTCCTTCGCCTTGGCGATCGCCTCTTCGCGCGCCTCCTGCTTGGCAGCTGTCTCATCATCCAGCACGAACCGTACGTCCGATACGCTATTGGCCCCCTTCTCGACGACTCCGGCGAGGAGCGCGCCGAGCGCATCGAGATCACGCACCTTGATATCAAGCGTCTGCGTCATAGTGTAGCCGACGATCGAGGCCGGCGGACAGACGCCCCCAGTACAGACCGGGTTGGAGTAACGCGGCATGACGCTATACTGTCCCGTCTTGAGATCCTTCTTCTCGACTCCGGACTCCCGCGCGAAATCATTGACTGCCTTCATCTTGTCATTGTTGGACTTCTGGACCGCAGTCAGGTCCTGATTGCCCTCGGTAATGACCGTCGCCGTAAACATCGCGACATCAGGAGCCGTATCCACGTCGGCGGAAGCGTCCACCGAAAACGAGCGAGCCGGATAGTTGCGGCTGACTTCTCGGCTATACGTATAGGCATAGCTCGCCGCGGCGAGCGCGATAACGGCCAAAGCTGCTGCTTTGAGCGCCTTCGCTTGCACTTCGTTCAACATAGGGAAAGGAGTGAGAAAGTTTTACCCTTCCAGTATACACGACTCCCTCTGCCAAGGTATACACAGTCGGATCTCCCCTTCCCGGGACCCCCCTACCCCCGCGGCATCTTGAGCACGTCGACCACCTTGCCATTGATAACGAAATTATCCTCCGAAGTAAGAAAAATGGGCTGATGGCGTCTATCATCCGACTCAGGAAGGAGTGCAATGGTTCTCCCATCAAATGATCGATACGTTTTGACGGTAGCAAGCCCATC
>CAYWVL010000034.1:3059-8025 GCA_964461975.1 uncultured Bdellovibrionales bacterium
CGAAGTGAGGAAGATAGGCTGGTGGCCCTCGTCCTCGGATTCCAGAAGCGGGGCCACCCTCTCGCCACAGAACGACCTGTATGTCTTGACCGTCGCCAATCCATCGATCGCGACCAAGACCCGATCGCCATTCTTGTACTCCTTCACGTCGGCGTCCACCAGGACGAAATCGCCATTCTGGATAGTCTTGCCGTTCACCTTGGCCTGGTTCATCGAAGTGCCCGACACCTGGACTGCAAAGACATTCTTGTCCTTGACGAGCCGCTTAGAGACGCGGAGGTACCCCTCGATATACTGATCGGCAAACATGACCGCCGCACCAGCCGAAGCCGACCCGAAGACGGGCACCTGGACGAAATTGTCGGCCGAGACGCCTTTGAGCATGATGCCGCGATCCTCGCTCGTCCGCTCGATATACCCCTTTTCCTCGAGCGCGTTCAAGTAGAGGAAGAAGCTCCGCAAGCTCTTGAGGTTGAGGCCGAGCTTGCCGCTCTCCTCCTTGATCTCGCGCACGGTAGGCATCTCGCCGTGCTCGGTGAAGAACTGCTTGATAGCCTGGAGGACGATCTTCTGTTTCTGCGTAAGTATTTCCATATTGTTTTGTTTACTCTATTTACATAGTGAAGTATACTTTCATATCGTTTTGCGTGTCAAATCTTCTACTGACTGGAGCGTATAAAAAGCTTGCCTCCCCGACCCGCAGCGCGGATGGGGAGGCAATTCGTGGGCCCGTGGCCCTTCAACTCGCAAGCGCTCGCACTTGCCTTGTGGCAGGGAGGTACTTCTTGATGTACCAGGCGAGAAAGGCCGGCGTGAGGTCCCAACCAGTCCCCACCACCAGATGCGGGATCGGTTCGTGGTCGCCAACGTGCGGCAAGATCTGGAGCGAAACTGAGCGCAACTCTTCAGTCGCACCCACAGTCCGTTGGTAGTCCGTGTAGAAACGGAATTCCCACGGTTCGCCGCGCGGATGCGGGACGCCGATGTCCTTCTGGCCAAGGGCAATGATGAGATCGTGCAGACCCTGGTAATACCCTTTGGCTGCGACAGCTGCCGTCATCGGGTCATCTTGCTCGGGCCCTTCCAAGAGGCGCCCAGCATGCCACACCCGCCAATAGTGTGTGACCTTCATGTCAGCCCGCCTCGGTCGTAGGTGACACTGCCGGCGATGGGAAGCTGGTGTCGGCCTCCCCATCGACGATGAAGCCGTACCAATTCCCCTGCCACTTGAACTGTGCGAATTGCATGTCGCACTTGGCGCCATCGGGATACATCACCACTTGGCGATTGACTTCGGCAACCGCGACTTCCGATCCAGCACGGAGATCCATGTCGGTCAGCACCCAGTGCCGCTGGTCGTCACTCGCGGTGAAGACCGGGGTACTCTTCTCGACTCTCATCACACTCTCCTGTGAAGTTGAACACCTGGGCTTCGTCACCGAAACCCGCCAAAGAACTTCCCGTGATTTTGGCACGTTTTCTCATGGTCGTCAACTCCTCATCCACACCCTTGCGAGCCAAGCCGAGAAGAGTACAATACGATGCATTCCCAGTTATGGCGCCTGCCCTCCCTCTTGCCAGAGGAGAGGAGCTGTGCTATACCGGGCTTTCGTTCCTTCCACCCATCAACCCATCATAGGGAGCTATCCGTGCTGTTCCATAAGACAACCCCCGAAGGGAGGCGCGTGGTCGCCTTCTGCAATGGATGGTGCGTCGTGCTCGCCATCGCTGGATCTCCGGCCTTGGCCTGCATGGTGATCATCAACTGCTTTCCCGAGCTCCGCGGAGCAAGGCCAGAGCCCGCCTGGATACCGCCACAGCTCGTGGCGCTCCAGGAACGGCGAGGTGTCTCGGGACCGAGTCCCGAGGTCATCATGGCCCAGGCTGTCGGCACCCCCAGGCCGGCGAGTCGAGGAGCTTCTGCAGTAGGTGGCAAGCCGAAGTCGGCAATCGTCGCCTCGGTTCTCCCGGCCTCATCAGCCCCCGCTCATTCACGAGGAGAGTGACATGCGGCGCGCGATACTCTTCATCGTCGGCATCGTGGTCGCCGTGAGCGGAGCCCTCTACCTGACGCGGTCCACCCCGCCCAAAGCAGTGGTTCCGCTCGGGAGTCGAGTAGACGCTTCACCAGGGCCCATCGATGCGTTGACGCAGCTGGCAGCGACCGACATGGCGGTCGACGATCTCATCTGCCCCAACCCAGACACCCTGCACTGACCCCCCCCCACTTCGCTACGCCGAAGCAACAAGCCGCTTGGCACACCACCAAGCGGCTTTTGATTTGTCCGAAAACCCCAGCACTTATGATCCAACAGCTTGTTTCGGTATTTCATCCCATAGACACAAGAAATACGCTACACTAGATTCATCATCTATGCACCTGCGCAAGTCCGACTGGCTCATCATCGTACTCGTCCTCCTCGCTCTCGGCGGCTGGTTTTGGCATGCTCGCTCGACGCCAGCGGCACCAGACACCCCCGCGACTCCACCCGCCGGACAACTCGAGACGCTTCCGAGTGGCGAGGTGGTCGTCACTCTCGATGACACGGGCTTTACTCCGTCAGAGATCCGGATTGCGGTCGGCACCACGGTGCGCTTCACCAATACCGGAGATGAGCCACGCTGGCCAGCAAGCGATCCGCATCCGGCCCATACCGACCATCCCGAGCTCGACCCCAAGGCCGGGCTCCCTCCCGGCGAGAGCTGGGACTTCGTCTTCGACGCGCCTGGTACCTACCGGATGCACGATCACCTCGCGGCCCTCCATCGGGCGACCGTCATCGTCGGCGAAGAGACCGCGCCCGCGGCGACCCAGCCCATCACGCTCGACGCCAATCCCTGCCTCGACAGTACGACCGACACCTTCAATTGCTACGAGCGCTTCTACACTGCTCTCGTCCTCGAGCGAGACATACCCGCGGCGCTCGCCCAGATCAAGTCGGAGTACGTGACGAGCGGCTACGTGCAGAGCCAGTGCCATCCCCTCATGCACGTGATCGGCCACGCCGCAGCCAAGCGCTACCCGGACGTGGGCGAGGCCTTCTCGCATGGCGACGGTTTCTGCTGGTCTGGCTACTACCACGGGGTGATGGAGACCGTCGTCAGCACCGTCCCGCGCCGCGACATCGTGAGCCGGATCGACTCGATCTGCGCCTCGGTCCCCGGCAAAGAGCGCTATGGCTTCGACTACTACAACTGCGTCCACGGGCTCGGCCATGGCGTCATGGTCATGACCGACAACGAGCTCTTCGAAGCGCTCACCATCTGCGACTCGCTGACCGGTTCCTGGGAGCAATCGTCCTGCTACGGCGGCGTCTTCATGGAAAACGTCATGGTGGATAACCGCAACCACAAGACCAAATACCTCAAGGCCTCCGACCCGCTCTACCCCTGCAACGCCGTCGACGGGAAATACAAAAACGCCTGCTGGCTCATGCAGACGTCGTACATGCTCAAGACGACTGGCGGCGACTTCGCTCCCCTCTTCGGTCTCTGCGCCCAGGCCGACCCGGGCTATGTCGACACCTGCCTCCACTCGCTCGGGCGCGACGCTTCCGGGACGACGGTGAGCGATATCGCCCGCACCCGCGAGATCTGTCTCATGGGCCCGGACGACCACGCCAAGACCCAGTGCATCGTGGGCGCGGTCAAAGATTTCGTCTCCTATCACCACTCCGACCGAGAGGCCAAGGCCCTCTGTGAGACCCTCCCCGAAACGATCCGACCCGCTTGTCTCTCGACCACCGAGTCGTACTATCAGAGCTTCTAAATGAAGTAAAAATGCAAAGCCCCCGGGTCACGACGTGACACACGGGAGCGATGGGCGGTAGCAGTGCTACCGGGAGGTGGGGTGGTGGCGGATCAGCGAGGGGCGCCGGCACGAGCGGAAGCCGGCGTGGGGCGAGTAGCAGGCGGAGACCTGCGTCGTGACGACGGGGATCGTCTGCCGCGGCGGTCGGGACTTCTTGCCGCCCGGCGTCAGAGCCGGCACGTCAGCATCCGGGGCCACGTAGGCCCGGGCGTGGTTGCCATTGATCACCACGCGGGTGACCACCGCGTCGCCATTCGAGCAACGGATGGTGACCAGGTTGAGGGAAGACGCCATCTCTTTTCTCCTAAGGTTAGTGGCGTTGGGAAGAAACCCTTGTCTGGAAAGCTCGATGAGCCGTCCATAGGGAGAGTTTCTTCGCCTAACCGCTTTTTAAATAACCTTGGTATATTATCATAAAATAGCATAAACGTCAATAGTAGAAAATGGCTCTCTAGAGGACAAAATCGGCTCAATAATGCTACTCAATTCAGCTTACTCTTGCCACTCGAGGAGTGGCGTGCTATAGTCTCTCGCACGTACCTTGACCCACCCAGAGGAGACAAGCCTGAAGACCCGCGCCATCATCTTAGCGGTATTAGCCCTGCCGCTCCTCGCTCCATCCTGTATCGGGATGGTCCTCGCCCTCTGGCCGAGCGATCTCCGCCCGACCATGGTCCACCCCACCCCTCCCGCCAAGGAGACCACACCATGATCAAGTGCTTCAAACGCAACAGTTGGCTGTTGCTCGTGGCCCTGCCGCTCTCTCTCGGAATTCACGTGATCGTCATCTCCCTGCCGTCGCCCTTCGCGCGGCCTGGGAAGGTGGCCACATCACCGGCCTACGAACAGCCTGCCGCCGTCAATACCACGGCACAGCCGGACACCCGGGTGTAGACCACGCCCCTCGCCGATCCCTCCCCGCTTCGCCGCGCCGAAGCCAAGCAAGCCGCCTGCATCACGCACGGCGGCTTTCGATTTGTATAAAAGTAAGTGTAGCAAGTGAAAAAGCAGAAGGAGCAGCGGGGGCCACTCCTGATTGAAATGTTGTTCGGTGGTGCCTCAAGGAACGAACGACGTCAGGACTGTTGCAGCACCAGCCAACTGGCTTGGCGGAAGCTGGGGTCGTAGGAACCATAGATCGATACCCCTGGGTAG
>CAYWVL010000034.1:8035-10586 GCA_964461975.1 uncultured Bdellovibrionales bacterium
CACTGACGACGCGACCCAGAAACATGCGCACCGTATCGGTCTTGGCGAGCGTCTCTGGCTCGAGCGTGACTCGTATCACCATACGAGCCCCATCAATCTCGACCACCCAGGCCATCTCCGGCATCCATTGAGATGATCCATTGAGGATTCGATGCCGTGTCACAGGCGTCCAGCAAGATTCGGTCATGGTGATCTCCACGGTTGTAGTTTCTGTCCTTGGGATCCCAAAGAACTGGCCCGAGTATGCCAAATTCCTCCGGCGACGTCAAATGAAAATGCAGAAGGAGCGGCGGGGGCCACTCCTTCGGGATGAAACGTTGTTCGGATGGTGGGCTTCAGTCGGCACAGAGCGAATAGCCCTCCGCGTGTCGGACCGTCCGCCCGCCGAGCCAGATTCGACCGTGCACGATGTCCTCCAGTACGCGCGGCTGCCACACGCGCTCGCAGGCATTCACTCGCTTCCCGAGCGTGTCCGGCGTGTCGTCATCGAGGATAGTGACATCCACCGAGAACGCGACCGGTCCGGTGTCGTACTCGTCGTCCACGAAGTGCATGGTGACCGCGCTGTGCGTGACCGCGCCGCGGCGATAGGCCTCCATCATCCGCTGGTGCACCTGACTGCCGTGGAGGCCCTGCGTCAAGGGCAGCGGGCCCGGGTGGATATTGACGGTCCGAGCCATCGGAAAGCCGACGACCTTCTTGAGCCAACCAGAAAGCATGAACCAGTCGGCTCCGCCCGCGAGCCCGATCACCTGCCGGTATTCCTCGGCGGTGAACTCGGTCAGGAGGTAGCACGGGATGCCGAGACGCGCTGCCCGCTGGGCCACGCCACCTTCGGAATGGTTGGTGACGACCCCCACGATGGTCGCATTGAGCACAGGGTCATCGCCCCTGGTCGCCTCGACCAACTTCTCGAAACCCGAGCCGCCGCCCGTCTTGGTCCCCGAAGCGAATACGAGAATCCTTTGCTTGCGGTCCATGTCGTAAACCCTTTCGGATGTTGTTGCCGTCCTTGGAACCCTCCAAAGAGCTGGCCAGAGTATGCCAAAAACCGAGGGGTGAGTCAAATGAAAAGCCAGCCCTGTTGGGCTGGGAAAACTTTGGGCTGTTATACTGTTTTTCTGTTCCTCTTTCTTTACGCTGCCATTCCACCCGAGGTCGAAAAAGCTGGATCACTTGGGACACCCTGGTTTTGGAACGCTTTACTTTCGCTGCAACTGCACCTGAATGTTACTCAGTGAGTCCTGCACATAACCAAGTTGACTTTTGATCTGAGACATTCCCTTTTCCAAGTTCTCCAGCTTAGCTCCAGAGTTGAAGTATTCCATTACACCAATTGGAACACCACAAGCAGAGCACTGCACAAACTGGAGCTTGAAAGCCGAGCCTGAAGGAGCCTGTTCTTTAAGCTCAAAAAGACGGCCGCTGCACTTTGAACAAGTAGAAAGCATAGTAGTTGTATCCTATTTCTAGGGGAAGTTAACTGCCTTAGGGTGTACGACTATTGCCCATAGCCCCTATAGTATTAGGCTGCTGAAACTGGAATGTCAAATGTGCCCAACAAAAAACCAGCCCGAGGGCTGGAGGGAGAAGAAGTGATCAACACTCTTGAGAGAGGAGAAGCGGGACGAGACCAGCTTCTCCGGGAAGAAAATACCGACTAGGGCAAGCAGCGCCGATGGGCACGCCGCCAAGTCCCGCTGAGGACTCGAGGAGGAGAATCAGTGCCTTTCGTCGGCCCTGGCTAAGGGGACTGTCGATCAAACGCCAGGGAAAATCTTCGAGAACGCATTGGCTCTCTCAAGAATACTGATTATTCTGTTTTCAAAGTATCAATACTCTTGAGAGAAGTGAAGCGAGTTGGTTCAACTGCTTCACTCCCGATTGAATAGCCGGGGCACCCATCAGGAGTTGCCTCCATCTGTGCGAGAAAGGAATCAACCCTCTGATCAATGTTGATCAGGCACCCACCAAAGGGCGATTTTCCCTCCCCAGAAGTCCCCCGGCTTGACTCGTGAGAATTGCTTCTCTCAAGAATATTGATTGAGAAGTTGCTTGAATTGGAGTATAGGAGCTACGGGAGCTCGCGTCAAGTCTGACGTACAAAAAACCAGCCCGGAGGCTGGTTTCGTGTCCCGCCCAAGGCGGACAGGCTTACACGGTGTAAAACATAAAAGCCTGCAGATAAATCTGCAGGCCTATGTCTTACACGGTATCGGATGGAAATTCCTTGATCCATGGATACCTGTGCGTAAAGAATATGACTGGCGTACGAGACCTCTTCACGGAGTCGCCCATCGAAGGGCCGTCTCATGCGCGGCAATCAAAGTCTTCTGCGGTCAGTCCTAATTGACTCTTCTACTCGGCTCACTGCTAGTCTGTCTGTCGCCTAGGCTCGAGACAGTAGTTGTACAGTGAGTGACCAGATTCGGTTAAGAATTTGAGATTGACTCTCAACTCTTTCGTCTTGCCACCGAAGTGACTCGACTTTCACCAATTACTCCCTAGAAAGGAGGTGATTCATCCACAGCTTCCGCTACGGATGCCTTGT
>CAYWVL010000035.1:0-9647 GCA_964461975.1 uncultured Bdellovibrionales bacterium
CGATATCAATTCGACCTACGGCTACCACCAGACGGGTGAGTGGCGAGCCTGTGATTTCAATTACGGAGCGCCGAGCACGGTCAATGAGAATGCCGCCCGCGATGAGCGCGCCTTCGTCTACAAGTGGCAGGTAGCGCAGCTGTTCTCCGTGCTCCCGCCGACCGAAGCGACTGCTCGGAGCGTGAGCGTCCTGTGGGGGCTCCTCTCTATCCTTGTCGTCGCCTGGTCGGCCTGGGTTTTCACCCGGCGCGCAGAGATGAGTCTCGTCGCGGCTCTCCTCGCGGCAATCTCGGTCTCGGCCATCATCCAGAGCCGACGGCTTCGCATGTATGCGATGTTCTTCCCGCTCTACCTCGGGGCAGCGACGGCCTGGTATGCCTTCTACGAAGCCGAGTATCGGGGCCAGCTCGCCCTGGTGAGGAGAGCGTATGAGCGCTACCACGTGCATCTCGGCTACCTAGCGCTCGCCCTCGCTCTGTCTGCTTTGGCTTTCCTCACGCACGGGCTCACGGTCCATCTCGCCATTGTCCTCGGCGCCTACACGCTCGTCCGGGCATGGGAGACGCGTGCTGTCGCGTGGCAGCGCAATCCCTACCTCCTCACGCTCGGGGCGGGCTTTATCGGCGGCGTACTCCTCCTCGTCACTCACCCCGAGCTCATGCGCTACTTCCCCAACCGGCTCGAGGACCACTCTGGCTATATCGGCCACCTCTTCCGGGACTTTGCCACCGTGCCGATCGGCATCGCAGTGACCGGATACGGACTCTATGCCTGGTACCGCCGCGACCAAGCCGCTCGTCGCGCCAGTCTCTACCTCGGCCTCTCCATCCTCGTTCCGCTCCTCCTCGCGATCTTCCTCTGGCTTCGGAATGTGGGCGCTCAGTATATCTACTTCATCCAGTCATTTGTCATGATCGCGGCCGCGATCGGGTTGGTCAGCCTGTATGAAGCGCTCCGTGCGCGCTTCTCCTGGAAGGGGAGGCGGGCGCTTCTCCTCGGAGTACTGGCCCTCGTCATCCTCGTCCCCAACTGGGGCTACTTTCTCGAGGAGAACAATACGTACCACGAGACATCGAGCGGCGACAATCCCAATTACCGCAAAGTCTTCGCCTTCGTGAAGAAGGAGCTCCGGCCGGGCGACGTGCTCGTCACGCGCAATTTCCGCAACTACTACTGGCATGGCGCGGAGGTGCCGGTCTATGATTTCGGCGGCGAGCTTTCCAAGGAGAAATTCTCCCTCGCCGAGCTCCAGGCGATCGAAGCGGCGACTGCCGGGCGCGTGTGGGTAGTCGCTTCCGACAATGATCTCGACTATATCTCCCGCGAGGCCGAGCGTCTTATCGAGGAGCGTTTCGAGCCCGTGAGCAATGATCAGATCCGCGGCAGTATCCGTGTCTATCGATCCATTCCCTAAACTTATGGAGAAACGCTCTATCATCGGCGGGGCTGTTTCACTCGGACTGCTTGCTATCGTCAGTCTCGGCATCTGGCACCGCCAAGAGATCGTCGCTTGGCTCTCGCCCCCTGCGCCACCGACGCCGCCGACCTTCCTCAAGATCGGTTTCTCGACCGACTGGGAATACGGCTCCAGGAAGCGCCTCGAGCATAAGCTTCCCATCCAGGGTCTCCCCGAGCTTGAGAAGGTGGTCGCCTACTACAATGATGTCTTCAAGCCCGATCTCGTCGTCGGTGGAGGTGACTATATCGAGAGTTCGGCGACCAAGCCCGAGAAGGCCAAGCGGGAGCTCGCTGAGATCAACGCAGTCTTCAACAAGCTGACCATGCCGCACTACTACGCGCTCGGCAACCATGACATGCGCTCTCTCACCAAACAGGAGGTGATGAGTATCATCGGCATCCAGGAGTCGCATGCCATCATCGATCAGGGCGATTGGCGGCTCGTCATCTTCGATAGTAATTTCCATCACCAGACGGAGGCTGATCGGGGAGCCGAGAACTATACGGATGGCTACGTGAGCAAGAGCGAGCTCGAGTGGCTCGACGCGGCGCTCGACACTGATCGACCGACCATCGTCTTTTCGCATCATAGCCCGGCAATCGTTCTCTCGCAGTCGGACGGCGAGAATAATCGCCGCATTGTCATCAAAAATGCTGCGGAAGTCCGCGCTCTCCTCGAGCGGCATCCCAATGTGGTCGCTTCCATGTCAGGCCATACGCCCCGAGTGCAGTTCGTCGAAATGAATGGCGTCTACTATTTCATTGCCGATACGCTCGTCAATGAAGCGGCGCTCGGCGCCTTCGCGACAATCGAGCTCACCTGGTACCCGGATGAACGCCGGGGCGAGATCCTCTTCGAGCATTACGGCCTCCGCCGCGAAACCTACCGCGCGAGCAAAGTGTTGCAAAAGCACTAGAAGTAATCTCCTAGTCAGTAGTCTTTAGTAGGATTGTTATTGATTCTGATTCAGAATTATTGATCATTAACACTATCTGCTTGAACGGCGATACTAGAGTATTCGCCTTTTCTTGTTTATAAAGATAAGAAAGTACCTCAACCTTTTGCCGCTCTATTGCAGCGACTAAATCGCCACTATCGTATATCAATAAATCAATACGATCTAAGTTCTTGTTGTACAGAGAGAACTTAGAGTTTTTTTCGGCCACTACTTTTTTTAGTGCCTCAATTCTATCTGAACTTCGAGGAAGCTCTCTTAACACTCCAGCAGAGAGTGGGAGCTCACTTCCATCAGCTTCGATTTTATATATTGTATCAATTACCTTAAGACTACCAACATCGTCTTTGTGAATAAACTTTCCGCTGAGCAGTCTGCTAACATAGTTTGGGATGTTTTTGAACCTGCCACTGGTCGGAGTGTCAAAGTATTGTGTAACTTCAACTCCAAATATTGCCCCGTCCGAGATCTTTCTTAAAATAAAATCAGGGTTTTCTGAATGGGTGACGATATCGTAGTCTGACTCTGAATAATAAGTCCTTAGTATTTTCTGCTCGGTAATTTTTTTGTCACCCATACCAGACCTACTTTTTCTTTGTAATATGACTGGTAATTACATCGAGGTCGTCTTGGGTCAGGACTTTGGTGAGGTAGAGAAAGAAGAGGTAGAAGAGGCCGAGGAGGGCTGATGAGAGGACAAACCACTGGCCGGCAGGGAGGAGAGCACTCACGAGCCAGATGAGGAGAGCGCCAAGAGCCGAGAGTAAGACGGTGCGCCATGGGAAGACGAGCTCGAAATGGGTGAAGACTTTGACGAGGATGCCAAGCATGAGGACGAGGCAGGTGATAGTGACCGCGGAGGCCGCGCCCATGAGGCCGTAGACGGGGATGAGCAGGAGGTTGAGCGCGAGGGCGAGCGCCATGCCCACGATCGAGAGGATGAGCGGGAAGCGGAGGAGCCCGGCGCCATTCAGCGCAAAGGTGAAGACGTAGAAAACGGTGAGAGCGGCCACGCCGGCGGTAAGGAGAGCCATGGGGCGAGCGCCTTCGGAGTAGGCCGCGCCGTAGAAGAGGTGGAGCACTTCGGGCGCGTAGCGGGCGAGGAGGAGGGTGATGGGCACGAGGAGGATGAGCATGAGGCGGAGCGACTGCATGAGGAGACGCTTGGTCTCGTCACGGCTGGCGTGGGCTTCGCTCTTGGCGATCGTCGGGAGGAGCGCTAGGGCGAGCGCGTAGAAGAGGTAGTACGGGATGCGGCCGACTGTGATCGCGGCATTGTAGATCCCGGTCAGGTGATCATCCGCGAGGAGGATTTTGACGAGAAAGAGGTCGAGGGTCAGCACGAGCTCGTAGAAGAGGAGAAAGAGGGTCAAGGGCCAGGCGTGGGCGAGAATCGAGCGCCAGGGGAAGTCGGGAGCGGAGCGCTTCTTGGCTAGGGCCTCGGGATAATAGCGGCGCATGAGCCATGGCTCGATGACGAGTCCGACGACGAAGACGAGGAGCGGCGCGAGGATATTGCCGGTGATGGCTCCGGTGACGCCGCCGATGAGCGCCAGACCGCCGATAAAGCCGACCCGAGCGAGAGAGCGGAGCGTCTTGAGAGCAGCCTGCACGCGGAAGAAGTGGAGCCCGACGAAGAAGTAGAGATTGAAAGAAGCCGCCGCGAAGGTGGGGATGATGAAGGCCGAGAGCTCGAGGAGCGGAGTGAGCGAGGGATCGCCGAGCGCTCGGGCCAGGAGCGGAGCCGCGAGGTAGAACGCAAGCGTGAGGACGCCGATGAGGCCGAGCTGGAGGAGTCGCGCGGCGCGGCGGATGCCGTAGATAGCGGCCGGGTCCTTCTCGGAGACGCTGGCGAGGTATTTGGACATGGCGGTGGGGATGCCATTCCCCACGAGGACGATCACCATGGTGGTGAGCGTGATCACGAGGCCGTAGCGACCGTACTCCGCCGGCCCGAGAAAGCGGCCAGTGAGGGCATGCACCATGTATCCTGAGAGGTTGTAGACGATCTCGGCCAGCGTGAGCCAGATGACGGCGCGGGCGAAAGTCGGCTTGGCCATAGGCTAGCGGAGTACGAGTGAGCGGATGTCTTCGGCGACGCGGTCGATATCCTGGTCAGCGTCGATCACCGTGAGGCCGAAACGCTGAGTCGCTTCCTCGAAAAGCGAGGTCTTGTCTTTGAGGTACTGGAGTCCCTGCTCGGGCGGACGGACCCGCTCCATGACGCGCTCGGGAGTGACCCGGAGGTAGCAGGCGACATCGGGCCGGACCGTGTGACGGAAGGCGAAACGGATGAAGGCGGTATCGAGGCTGGTACCGCCGAGAAAGGCGATATTGATGAGGCTGTCGTAGAATGAGCGATCGGAGATGAGGTAGTCGGTGCCACGCTTCTCGAGCCGGCGGCAGAAGCGCCGGAAGCGGAAGAGATCGACGAGGAGGAAGCACTTCCGGAAGAAGAGGCTGAGTTCGGTCGTTTTGGTCACGCCCCCGGAGAGCCCCGCCGAGCGGGATCCGAAGAGCCGCGCGCGGAGCGTCTCGACGAGGCTGAAGGAGACCGCGTGAAAGGAAGCGACCTGGAAATCGCGCGCCTCGAGCATGCTCCGCAAGAGCTCGAGCTGGGTGCTCTTGCCGCAGCCATCGACGCCGGAGAGAGTGATGAAGCGCATAGGTTAAGAGCGAGGAGAATAGAGTTGATCGGTCCGGAAGTTCTCGAGGACGACAGCCGATGCCTCGAAGAGATTCGGAGGCAACCGATCCAGAGGGAACCAGCGCCATTCGAGGCATTTGACCGGCTCCCTGACCTGCGGTTCGCCGCCAGCGTAGGTGCCGAGGAAGCCGATATTGACGAAATGCTTTCCGTGGGAAGCGATATACTTGGTCTCGTCATAGACCGAGATGAGTCGCAACTCCTGGACAAGGAGCCCGGTCTCTTCCTGGAGCTCTCGGCGGGCGGCGTCAGCGAGTGTCTCGCCAAACTCGACTTTTCCTCCCGGAAATGACCATTCATCAGCGCCATGCGCTCCCTGCCGAAGACCCAGCAATACTTCGTCGGCCTCGTTGCGAACCAAGACGCCGATGCTGACCGTGGGCCGCTGATTCCTCTCCATAATGCAATTCTAATACATGATGACTGATATCGGCTGGAGCTTGGCGACCGGTTTGACGACGTCGTTCTCCACGACGCTTTCGATAACGTCCTCGGCGCGCTTGTAGTGGGACGAGTCCTGTTCGATCACCTTGGAAGAGCGGCCATTGTAGAGCTTCACGCCTTTCGTCTTGAGCTTCTCGTGGAGGGCGGCTTTGTCTCCCGGGACGACGCTTTCGGTCTTCCGGGCGGATTTGCCGGCGCCGTGATTGCAGGAGAAGAAACTCGAGTGGTTGCCGTCTTGGCCGACGCAGAGGTAGGCCTCGGTCGACATGGAAGTCGGGATGAAGGCCGGCTCGCCCGTCTCGCCGAAGAGCGGGTGTCCCTGCATGCGGCTCGGCCCGTAGGCGCGGCTCGTGCCATTTCGGTGCACCCACATCGGCTTGTCATAGTGCTCTTCCTCCGAGACGAGGATATGCGGCATGTCGTAGAGGAGATCGGCCTCAATTTTCCGTCCCAGCACGCGCTCGGCAGTCTGGACGAAATTGTGGGTGATGGTAGCGCGGTTGGCGTGGGCGAAATTGGAGCAGGCCCTCCTCACGTCCATGTAGAGCTGGCCCTCCGCGCTCGCGCCATCGAACGCGATGAGTTCGGGGCGTTTCCCGAAGTCCGAAGCGCGGATCTTGGCGGCGATGGAATTGACGATCTTGCGGAAAGGGGTGAACCAGAAAAAGCGGCCGATATTCATGAGGATGGCGGTCGAGAGGTGCTCGCGCTTCTTGGCGGTGTACATGTACATATTGTATTGGCCGAGAATGCCCGAGCCGCAGTGGACCATGAGGAGGTACTGGCCTCGCTTGATCTGGAACTTCTCGGCAATCACCGGATCGACGATGTCGGTCACCTTCATGAGGTCGAGGAAATGATTGCCTGCGGCCCCGATGATGCCTGACCGGAACTGCGCGAAGAAGAGGAACAAAGGCGGGATGAGCTCCTGGATGCGGCGTCTGGATGGGGCCGTCTCGAAGAAGTTGCCGCGATCGATCGAGTGCTCCGCTTCGTGCTTGGTCCGGATGCCGAGATAGTCGATCAAGGGCTGGATGCCGAGCCGGCAGATATCGACGATGACCCGGAAAGGGAGGACGGTCCCCACATACTGCTTGGTCGGGACAGTCCGTGTCGCGGCCTGAAACACGGCATCGATTTCCTCGGGCGTGATAGTGGTCTCATCGAGGTTGAGACGGACGAGACGCATGCCGCAGGCCGGGTCAGAGTCGTTGAGCTGCGGGAGGATATATTGTTCCGATACCACCGTGGTGCCGGTCGCGTTCTTCCGCCCAGGCTTTGAGTGCACATCGGCCATGGCGGCGATATGCTGGGACACATTGGCATCACTCGCGACAGACTCGAGCTGCTCGAGAGTGGCCTCGCTCGGCATGAGCTTCTCGCCGATATGGAAGACGACCGGGACGCGCATCTTGTCGGTCTTCATCTCGCTCTTGTGTTCGGAAATCTTTTTGAACGCGGATTGATACATAGGCAACGACAGACGAAATTATGCAGCTGTAAGGCTAGAGGGAGGCGTAAAGCTCACTGTAGCGGCGAGCCGTGTCTCGGAGGTCAAAATGCTCCTCTACATAGGCACGGGCGTGCTGGCCGAGCCGCTGGCTCTCATCGGAGTTTTGGCTCAAACGAGCCACAGAATCGGTGATAGCGCTTTTTGAGCCAGCCGGAATAGTAACACAAATATCAGGATTGGTAAACTCACGAAACTGGGGGAGATCGGAGAGAATCACCGGTTTGCCACAAGCATAGGCTTCGATAATGACGAGGGGGACGTCAAACTTGCCCCGGAGGTTCTCGACTGGGAAGAGGATGGCGTCAGCTGCATTGTAGAGGGCCGGCATGTCGACGGTGGCGTGGCTGTCCTGGAAGAGGATCTGCTGCTCGAGACCGAGAGCTCGGGTCCTGGCCTGGAGCTCGTCGCGCTTCGCAGCGTCGGCGCTATTCTTGATCCGGCAGGCGAAGAGGAAACGTATCGGCGAGTCGGGGTGCTCCCTGAAATAGTCGGTCCACGCGTCGAAAAGGGTGTCGGTCGCTCCGAGCCGCGTGTACTCGCCGGGGTACAGCGCGAGGAAATCGGTCTCGGCGAGCCCGTACGCGGTGAGGACGGCGCTGTCTTTCCCGCGCGGCGAGAAACGCTCGAGATCAATACCTGGATAGATGCGGGTCACATTGTCGCAGCCGAGCGCTTCGAGCTTCCGCTTGGTTTCATCGGTATAGACGGTCAGGTGATCAGCAAAGAGGAGGGCCCGGAGTTCAGCCGGGGTGTAGAGATCCTCGCGGAGCGTAGCGATAGTCTGGATAGTCTTGCCGCGCCTCGGCATGGTGAGGAAGCGGATGAGCCGGGTATTGGTCTGGGTCGGAGTGAAGAGGTAATGCGTGACGTCGAATGCAGCGCGCATCTCCCACAGGTAGCGGAAGAGTCTGAACTTTGCCAAAAGATCCAGGTGAGCGGCGGTAAAAATCGGCGCCTGGGTGACGCTCGCGGGGAGTCCGGAGAGTGCCTCGCTCGTCGTGAGGAGGGTCAGCTCATGCCCCTCGACGGTCTTTCCGAGAAAGTAGGCGAAGTTCTTGGAGGCTTCATCCCACGGCGGGACGAGCGGACGGGTAGCGAGGAGGACGCGAGCCATACTGGGGGCGGATTAGCGGGTGAGCGAGCGTTCTTCGCCGCCGATCACGACGACGATGCGCGACCGGAGCGCCGCATCGGCCGTGGCGGGCGGAGCGATCTGGAACTGGGTCAGCGGATTGGAAACATCGATATCCTGCATCTCGCGCAGCGTACCGCCGATATAGACGGCATAGCTGCCGCGGGTGGTAGCGGTATGATTCTCGACTTCGAAGGCGAGGCTATGAGGATCGTCCGGCTCGACGAAGCGTACCGCCCACCAATCACCGCTCACCTCCGGGTCGAGAGCCCGATCGTGGAGGGTAAAGAGGGTCGCCGAGACGAGGACGAGCGCGGCGAGCGCTGTCCAGAGAAAGGTTTTTTGGCTTATCTGAAGCATGACAGTATTATATCAGTTTCACCGCTGCTAGTCAGGAGAGGGTTGACGCTCCCCGCGTTCCAGGGTAGCGTCACGGTAGTGCTGTCTACACTTTTGCATATGAATACTCGAGACACCGCTAGGCAAGCAGACAAACCATATGAGAAGATCCCGGTGACCCTCCTCACCGGTTTTCTCGGTGCGGGCAAGACAACTCTCCTCAATCGGATGCTCCGCGAAGATCACAACGAGAAGATCGCGGTCATCGTCAATGAGTTCGGCCAGGTCGGGATCGATGGCGAGCTCATCGTCGCCCGTGACGAATCCATGATCGAGCTCAACAACGGCTGCCTCTGTTGCACGGTGCGGGTAGACCTGATCCAGACATTGACTGAACTCGCCAAAGGTAAGCTCGGTATCGATGGGGAGAAGCAGCATTTCGACCGGGTGGTGATCGAGACGACGGGCTTGGCTGATCCCTTGCCTCTCATCCAGACCTTTCTCCTCGACGAAGTAGTGGCGACGTGCTATGAGCTCGACGCTATCGTTACCGTCGTCGATGGCAAGCATATCGGGAAGCAGCTCGGCTACCTCCCGCTCGCGGGGGAGCAGATCGCCTTGGCCGATATCCTCATCCTCAACAAGACCGATCTCCTCACGGACGAAGAGCGGGGAGCGGTCCGCAAGCGTCTCCAGTTGCTCAACCAAGGCGCCACGCTCCTCGAAGCCGTGCAGTCGAACGTGCCGCTCGGGGAACTCTTTCACCACGAGAGCTTCCGCCGTCTCCCCGAGGACTTCCTCGCGGAGCACGAGGAGCATGATGACCACCTGGCCGAGATCCAGTCGGTAGTGCTCCGATCGACCCAGCCGATCGCGCTCGACGCGCTCTACGCCTGGCTCGGGGAGGTTATCGCCCGCTCCGAACCGGATCTCCTCCGCTACAAAGGCATCGTCTATACGGACGAATGGGAGGGGAAGCGCGGCGTCCTCCAGGGCGTACATACCCTCTACACCGTCAATCCCGACCGCGAGTGGAAGACAGGGGAGAAAAAGGAGACCAAACTGGGCTTCATCGGCAAGCATCTCGACGCGAACTGG
>CAYWVL010000035.1:9657-10363 GCA_964461975.1 uncultured Bdellovibrionales bacterium
TTTCAAGGAATACGCTAGCTGTTCTCTGCTTGGTGGGTGATAAAACTACGAGTATTTCTCTACTGCCTTGTGCACCTTTTTCTTTACCCTATTTGAGCCAGTGATTGTGATGACTTGATTATCAAAATCAATAATTAGCATCTTTTTTATTCCAGACAGTAAACTTGTTCCAATCAAGCATGCACCGCCTGGTATAGTGATCTGAATTGGAAAGTTAGAGATATCTTGGTCCAGCAATCTGACCTTGGTTGCTGTTATACCAACTTCTCTTTCAACTCCATCGAAACCTCTCGATTTAGCCTTACTTGTGACATCGAGTTGTAGTCTAGAGATGATATCCTCAGTGATTTGCAGAAATCCATTAAAACCAGTATCTATAAGAAACTCGATATTCTCAGAGATATTTTTCTCTTCATTTAAAACTGTCAAGCTAATAAACACCTCACCACTTTTTCCAAAACGCAAATTAGCTGCTCTGCCAGCCTCCAAATGATTGAGCATAGTCGTTTATCTGACGCTGACCAATCTTGATTATCTTCGTTTAAATACCGCCACGTGGTCGCTCGAGTAGACTTTGGCGAAGTCTGGCGATTTCTCGAATTGGATGGCGTCGTAGGTCGGATTGACGACCACATACTCGGTGCCGGTCGAGTCGAAGCAGCGCTTGGCCTCGTCGCCATTGGGGGACGCGATCATGACGAGGGTG
>CAYWVL010000036.1:0-10183 GCA_964461975.1 uncultured Bdellovibrionales bacterium
CCATAGCGACCCTTCTGATAGCCGGCATAGAAGACGAACATGATGAAGCCGATGAGTACGCCGCCGAGGATAAGCCGGCGCGATCGACTGCTCCGATCCGGTGCGCTCGCATATTCTGGCGTCATGGGTAGATCAGACATACAAAGGATAATTATTCAACCCGGGGCAGTTGTTTGCCCCAGTACTTCGCGAAATATTTGAGAGCACTCTCGATATGGTACCAAGTCAAGCGATTCATGAGAAGCGAGAGGAGGAAGCCACCCTTGGCGCTCCCCTTGGCATGGTAATGATAGACGAGTGCCTCGGGATAGTAGACCACCTTGAGTCCGGCCTCCCAGAAGCGGCGACACCAGTCCACATCTTCCATGTACATGAAGAAGCGCTCATCCATCGGACCAACTGTTTCGATAGCGCGACGGCTCGTAAACAAGGCAGAGCCCGTCAGCCAATCTACCGGTCGTGCCGTCTCGTGGTCGTAATCCTTCATCGTGAACCAGGCAAGATGCCGTTTCCCCCACGCCGTATGCTTGAGCCAGGTGCGGCGGCAGACGATCGTGATCGGGCGATAGAAACGCAGGCAGCTCTCCTGGAGCGATCCGTCGAAATTGAGCTGTTTCGGTCCGAGCAGGCCTGCTTCGGGATGGGCGCTCGCGTACTCGAGCAGTTTCGGCAATGTCTCTGGACCGATGATGATATCGGCGTTCATGAAGAAGATATACTCCCCGTACGACTCCTCGATGGAGCGATTGATGAGACGCTTATATCCGACATTGGCCGCATGCGGAAAGAAACGGACATCTGGGAATTCCTCGCGCATGAGCATTTCGGTCGCTTCTTCGGTGGCGCTGTCGACGACGAGGAGCTCGTAGTCCCACTCCACCAACGCAAGATGCTTCTTGAGCGATCGGAGTGCCAAACGGAGGAGCTCGGGACTCTTGTAGCTATTGATGGCGATCGAGAGCCGTGGGGAAGTGGACATGGAGCAAGCTCAAAAGAGTAGCTACGGCCGTGGCAAACGCTAGGGCAGGCTTTGGAAGAGTGCGCGAATGCGATCGTAGTTGTCGCCGCGCGGGAGGAGAATATAGCCGGCCTCCTTGGTCTCGGTCGGCGCGTAGAGGAGTCCTTCCTCAGAGTTCTCGAGCACCTTATGCGTCACCTGAGCCTGACTGTTCGCCTGATAGAGTTCGAAGAGCCGCTTGAGCTCCCAGGTCTCGAAGTTGATGAGGACATTGTCCCCGAGACTGTCCAGGAGGGCGTTGATCTTGCCGAAGTCAGCCAGGGTCCCTGCCGAAAGGGCTTTGGCCTTGATTGCGTCGATCACGACCTGCTGGCGCTTAGCGCGCTCGAAATCATTGGAGGTAGTCCGTGAACGGGCGTAGCAGAGCGCCTTTTCTCCATCGAGCTGATTCTCACCAGCAGGGAGCTTGAAGTTACCACCACACTCCATGGTTTCCGGATTGACTTTGGCATAACAGAGCGGGTAGCGCTTCGGATTGGCATAGTACGAGCCGTTCTGACGCTGCACCCGCTTGACTTCGACATTGCCCGAGGGAATCGTGTATTTGACCCCATCGCAGCGCTGCTCGAGCCCGAGAAACTGAACGCTCTCGGTAAACGCCTTATCGAGCATGATCGTGATCCCGCCAAGCGCATCGACAAGATCAGTGAACCCTTTGAAATTGATAACCGCCCCGTATGGGATATCAAGCCCGGTGATCTCACCGACGATCGTACGCATATCCTTGAGTCCTTCGCCACGCCCGCGTTCTTCACCGAGCGCATAAACGGCGTTTATCTTGCGATGCTCCTCGCGGCCAGGCACCTTGACATAGAGATCGCGCGGGATCGAAACCACCGAAGCCCGAGTCGTATCAGATGGATTCTCCTCATCCTTGGGGTGGAGCGACACCACCATGATGGTATCGGCCAAGAGACCTCCGCCAGCGACACCCGCGCCACGCATACCGAGGAGGAGTACATTGATCCGCCCCTGCTCTTCGCCTTTCAGCTGATCCTTGGCGCCTGGAAGAGTCTTGACCAGATTCTTGAGGATTCCGTCCTCCCCAAGCGAGATCTTGTTGAAGACAAGCCCCGCCTTGACCGCAAATGCGCCAGCAGCGATGAGCACGAGAACTCCCACGAAGATAAGAACACGCCAGAAGCGTTTGCGATTCGGGTGCGCCTCCGGTGAGACTGGTACGGGATTGAGCTGCATGGGAAACAAGTTAGGATTTAGGATCGCCGGCCGGAAGCGCGAGCGAACGATACTCGCGGGCCAGCTGGTCGGCGCTCTGATTCCAATCAAAGAGCACCAAACGCCCGCGCCCAAGAGCGACCAGGCGTTGCTTCCGAGTTTCGTCAATAAGGAGACTATACAATGCTTCTTTGGCTTGAGCAAGGTTGGCCGGGTCGATGAAAGTGACCGCGTCCCCGCCGACTTCTTCGAAAGGCGGGATATGCGAAGCGACGACCGGCACGTCGGAAGCGAAGGCCTCGAGGAGCGGCAGACCGAAACCCTCGTAGAGCGAAGGAAAGACCAGTACCTCGGCACCCGCGGTGACCGCCCGCAAGTCCTCCGTGCCGAGATAGCCGGTAAAGGTGATGCCCTCCATCTGCGCCTGAACCTCGGGGTCGACATGGTGCCCCAGGGGGTTGCCGGTCAAGACCAGGCCGAGATCCTGAAAAGCCGCCGGACGCTCGCGCCAGAGACGGATGAGGAACGGGATATTCTTCCTCGGCTGCATGGTACCGGTCGCGATGAGATAGCGCTTGGGCAGCTTGAAACGCTCGCGCGCTGCCTGGATAGCCTCCACCGCGACTGGGCGCCCGAGCCAGGCTTCGGCGGTCGCATTGGTGATGACTTTGACCCGGCCGCGCGTCTTCGGATAGATCCGCTCGATTTCGGACTGGGTAAAGCGAGAGGGCGCCACGATAAGCTGGGAACGCTCGAGTGAGCGCGGGATGAGCTGCTCGAGGAAGAGGCGATCCGACGGCGCGATCCACTCAGGATGAACCGCGAATGAGACATCGTGGATATGCGTCACGAGCTTGGTCGCGCTCGGGAGGAAGAGCGGCGCGATGTACTGCGTGTGGTAGATATCGATCGGGTGGCGCAGCAGCTCCAACGGCAGCGTGAGCGCATTCCATACGAAGCGGTTCTGGGAATATGGGAGTGAAACGAGCTCGACATCGCTCCGGTCGGCACACAAGAGTACTGCGCGGAGCTCCGAAAGCGCTGCCGCGTCGGTCACGTGGGTATAGAGCCGGAAACGGAATGAGCCCCGCTCGCGGAGGAGCGCCCGCGTCAGTTCGCGAAAGACAATGGAATCCCCTGTCCGCTCCTCGCTGACGAGACGGATATCGATGCCGATGATGGGAAGGAGGGCCATAGGCGTGTCGGTACGCTAGTCGGTCTCGTCAGGAAGCGCGCGGAGGAGTGGCCAGAGCGCCAGGAAGACGAAGAGGAAGCCGAGGAGGAGACCGGCGTTGAAGAGATTGAAGACGAGCATCCCCGTCAAGAGCGCGGCGAGCACCGCGACCGGTAGCAGCGCGGCTCTCCGCTGCCACGCGCCAACGAGTCCGTAGACGGCCAACCCGAGGAAAGCGAGGAAAGCAAGCAGCGCCAAGAGACCGCCGCCGGCCCAGATTTCGAGGAAGATATTGCTCGTATTGTAGCTCGCTCCCCGCTCATCGGTTCCGAGCCGCGGGCCCATATTGCCCCAGCCCACGCCGAGGATCGGATGCTCGGTCAGCGCCGCCTGCGTCTTGGCATAGATCATTTTTCGAATACCGACATTGGGATCAGGCCGATCGATGGTCGCGAGCCACTCCCCGCGGCTCCGGCGGCTCTCACGCTCCTCGAGACTGATATGCTCACACCCGAGCTGCTCGAGCTCTCCCATGGTCGCGATCCGCTCGGGCAAGTCGCGCTCGGTCGGACAAGCGATAGTAATGGTCTGATCATGCGAGAAGGTGCTCTCGGCCCGGTCGAAGAGAACGAAACGGGTGAGCGGAATACCCTGCGACACCCCGAGCGCGAGCGCGCCGGTGACGACGACGATCTTGATGAAGGTGAGCGCATGCTGATACTGGAACGGGGCGCCTCGCCTGCGGAACGCGATCGCCATGAAGACGAGTATGAGCGCTCCGGCCCCGAGCCAGGCGCTCCGGCTCACGGTGAGAAGGAGCACCATCCAGAGCGACGCGAGACCGAGCGCAGGCAGGAGGAGCGAACGGAGCGGGGCGTCGGCACGAATGCGAGCTGCCAGAAGCGCGAGCGTCGGCGCGAGGAGAAAGAGAATGAAAAGACCGAGCCAATCGGGCTCTGGCAGCGTCGCATTGGGTCGCCCGGGCATGACAGCATACGAGGCGAGGTTATTGAGAAAGAGGATGTTTTGGAGCACTCCCCACAAGAGGATCCCGCCGGCCGGCACCGCAAAGAACGTGAAGGCTTGGACGAGATCGGCCCACTGCTTGAGAAAGGTGCGGGCGAGAAAGTAGAGGAAGATGAACGAGAGAACGACGAGCGATTGCTTGGGCGCGGCGGCTCCGTTGACGAGACCCGAGACGAGCGTGCTCACGCCAAAGACCGAGAGCGCGCTATCGAAGGCGGTCCAAGAGAAAAGCGGCCAGCGAAGCCGACCCGTCGCCATTTGGACCGCGAGAGAAAGTCCGATGAGAGCGGCGGTCCATTGGTAGGGACGGAGTCCCACCCCCCACTCTTCCGGTGTCACAGAGACGATCTCGAGCGGGAGGAGGCTCACGAAGAGGAGAAAAGCGAGATTGGGCCGCCACAAGGCGAAGAGGAAGAGCAGGATCGAGTAGAAGCTGAAGTACTCAAGCGTGAGCGGCAGGACGCCGAGATACCAGAGCGCGCTCATGACGAATACGAGGCCGGTCGCTCCGGCGAGATAGAGAACCCGGGGCGACCAGAGACGCCGCCATTCTCGCTCTCCGATACCGAGTGATAGTGGAAATGCCATGCTTCTATTGTACCAAACGTGAGGCGAGCGTTCGGGCGAAATGCTCCCACCGATACTCTTCCGCGCGGCGAGCGCCCGCTTCAGTGAGGTGTGTCCGGAGCGCTGCGTCCGCGAGGAGACGCTTGATGGCGGCCGAAAGCTCCGCCCGAGCAGCTTCGCCATCGCTCACGATAATGGCTGTCTCCGGCGAGACGAGCTCGGAGAGCGCGCCAGCAGACGTCGTGATGACTGGCGTCTTGGATGCCGCCGCTTCCAGGACCGGGAGCCCGAAGCCTTCGTAACGCGACGGGAAGAGAAAGAGCGCCGCTCCCTGATAGAGCGCCGGGAGATCCGCCTGGGGCACCGCTCCGAGCAGCTTGACGCGCTCCGCGATACCGAGGGCTTGTACGAGCGAACGGACCGGCGTGGCCAGCCGATTCGACTCCGCATGGAGCTCGCCCGAAATCACGAGCGGGGGGAGGTGCGGTTCGTCCTTGACGAGATCGGCATAGGCCTCGAGGACAGCTTGGGTATTCTTGCGCTTCTCCAGACCGCCGCCGGTATAGAGATAGCCGGGATCGAGCGCATAGCGCTCAAGTATCGCCCGAAGCGCCGCCGGCTCGAGCGGCTGCGAGAAGACCGGGTCGACTCCGAGCGGAATGCGCTCGATCGATACCTCGCTCACGCCCAGGAGTCGAATGAGATCCTGCTTGGTCGCTTCCGATGGCGTGATGATGGCGCTTGCCCCGCGGATGCCACGGAGCACCGCGCCGTAGTGGAGACGTGCTGACCATCGCGCGAGATATTCGGGAAAGAGTTTCGGGATGAGATCATGCACGAGCATCACGTGGCGCTTTTCCCGCGGGAAGACTGTCGCCGCTTGGTAGAGACTCAAGAAGACATCGCAGCCATCGGCGACGGCTCGGTTCGCTAGCTCTCGCTCCCAGAGCCACTCGCGCAGACGGTCCGCCCGCTTCCACCACGGGACAAAAACACGGATTTCGAAATCGGCCGGGAGCTCGAAATCGAGCCGCGGGGGTTCCTGGCAGTAGAGAATGACGCGCGGGGCACCGTGTTGCGATCGGGCGTCGATACCATGAAGACGCGCCCACTCCCGGAGGAAATTGCTCGTCACCTGGCCGATGCCTGTCAGCGGCTTCCCGAGAAACCGGGCATTGATGCCAATCTTCATACCACGCGAGAGAGAAATTATGAGCGCGAGTCGTGCCGCGGCTCTTTCTCGATTATAGCCTCCGCCTGGGTGGTAAGGGAAATGAGCTCGTCGGTAAGCGGGTGCTTGAGCCTCGCCACGATCACTGCGCGGAAAGCGCGGAGAAAGCGGAGATAGCGCTCGGGCGTGCTCCGATACCGCTCCCAGAAATCACCCGGGTGCGTCGGATACTCCGCGAGGACCGAACGCGTATTGCAGATCTTGTCCGCGGCGGCGACCATGAGCGCGGCCTCGGAATCATCGGCGAGCCGCCGGAGGTAGTCGGCTTTCTTGAGCCGGACGCGCTCCGGATGCGGGAGCTCGGGATGATCCTCATAGATAGTCTGATCCTCGGTCACCTCCGCGACGATCGATGCCACGCGCTCGCCGAATTCAGCCGCAATCCGCTCGCGAGTCATCCCCGGCACATCCTCGAGCACGTCATGGAGCAGTCCGGCGATCACGATATCTTCGTCATCGGTATAGTGCGCCAAGAGGAAACCCACCGCGTACGGATGGACCACGTACGGGAGGTCACTCACTTTGCGCTTTTGGCCGGCATGCCACTCGCCCGAGCGCTCGATGGCCCGCCAGATTCTGTCGCTCAAAAACATACAGATTCATTTTACCAGGTGGTAATAATCTCACGAATAATTTCGAATGTCAATGGAGTTTTCGTCTCCAGAGGTTGAGAAGAGCTACGAATAAAGCTACAATACAAGGGTAAAAACTGGCTTTATCTATGGGCACTACGACATCACGAGAAACCGTCGCGGTCATCGGGCTCGGCTATGTGGGACTCCCCCTCGCGCTCCGAGCGAGCGAGCGCGGATACCAGGTGATCGGCCTCGACACGAGCGAGAAGAAGATCGCTCTCCTCCGGGAGAGGCGCTCCCCCATCCCCGACGAGAAGCTGATCGAGCAAGTGATACAATTCGACTTCACTCCGACGACCGACCCGAGCGTCCTCAAGCAGGCCGATATCATCCTCATCTGCGTCCCCACTCCGGTCGACGAGATGTACTACCCCGACCTCGCTCCGGTGCGCGATGCCGCGACCATGGCCGCGACCAACCTCAAGCAGGGCGCCCTGGTCGTCCTCGAGTCGACGGTCAATCCTGGCGTCAGCGAAGAAGTCATCCAGCCCATCCTGGAACAAGCTGGACACAAACTCGGTGCCGATGTCTTCCTCGCCCACTGCCCCGAACGCATCAATCCCGGCGACCCCAAGTGGAACGTCTCCAATATCCCCCGCGTCGTCGGCGCCACGGACGAGCAGGGCCTCGAGCGCGCGCTCACTTTCTACCGCTCCATCGTCGATGGGGAGATCCGCCCCATGAAGTCCATCCGCGAAGCCGAAGCGGTCAAGATCGTCGAGAACTCGTTCCGCGATATCAATATTGCCTTTGTCAACGAGTTGGCTCGCTCCTTCGACGTCCTCGGGATCGACACCAAGGACGTCATCGAAGGCGCGGCGACCAAGCCCTTCTCTTTCATGCCTCACTTCCCCTCATGCGGCGTGGGCGGCCACTGCATCCCCGTCGACCCCTACTATCTGATCGAGCGCGCCAAGCAGTCCGGATTCGACCACCGCTTCCTCAAGATCGCCCGCGAGATCAATAACCAGATGCCCCTCTATACCGTCGAGCTCCTCCAGGACGCCTTGAACGAAAAGAAGAAGGCGCTCAATGGCACCACGGTCGGCGTCCTCGGCCTCGCCTACAAGGCCAATATCGATGACCTGCGCGAGTCGCCGGCGCTCCGGATCAGCAAGGCGCTCGAGGAGCACAAAGCAACTGTCATCACCTACGACCCGCACGTGCTCGAGCGCTCGACGGAGAAGGATCTCGAGACGTTCCTCCAGAAGGCCGATTGCGTCATCCTCGCGACCGACCATCGCGACTTCAAGACTGCCCTGACGCCAGCCCTCCTCACCAAGCACGCTATCGACGTCATCATCGATGGCAAGAACTGCCTCGACAAAGCTGCCTTCCTCGAAGCCGGCCTCCTCTACAAAGGCATCGGCCGCTGATCCACTCGATCTGTCCATGATCTTCTTCTTCGTCAAACTCGGCATCTGGCTCGTGGGGCTCGGCACTATCCTCTACTTCGTTTTGCCCTACGCCGGCTATCAGGTAAACTTGAATTATTGGAAAGAGAGCCGGGCTGCCTGCGAAGCGCGGCTCCAGGCCTGCCAACGCGACCTCATCAAGACCGGCCTCGAAGGCGCCAAGGAAAAATGTGACTGGAAATGCGTCGATACCAAGAGCCTCATCCAGAAAATCGAGAAGCCGAGCTATCAGCCGACCCTCCCTCCCGATGAGCAGTAATTATTGTTGAATCATTTTTTGACTTCAGACTATGCGCCTCATCATCAATATCCCTGCCTACAACGAAGCTGCGGTCATCGGGAAGACCATCGCCAATATGCCCCGCGCCTACCGCGGCATCGACGAAGTCAAGATCCAGGTGGTCGACGACGGCTCGAGCGATGAGACGAGCGAAGTAGCGCGCGCCGCCGGCGCCGATTATGTGCTCCGCCACTCGATCAACCGGCGCCTCGGCGTCATGTTCGCGACCGCTTCGGAGAACGCGCTTCGAGAGGGCGCCGATATCATGGTCAATATCGACGCGGACGGCCAGTTCGACGCGCAGGAGATCCAGCTCCTCATCGACCCCATTCTCGAGAATCGGGCCGACATGGTCGTAGGCGACCGCTTCTCCCGTTCGACCGCCAAAAACATCCCTTTCCTCAAGGATTTCTTCAATCGTCTCGGCGCTTCGCTCGTCGGTTCTTTCCTCAATGTCAAAACGGACGACCTGACCTGCGGCTTCCGCGCCCACAGCCGCGAGACCCTCCTCCGGCTCAATCATCCGACGGGCTTCACCTATACGCAGGAGACTATCATCGACGCTATCGGCAAGAATCTCCGCGTCCTGTGGGTCCCGGTCACTGTCACCTACTTCGCCGACCGCAAATCCAAGATCGTGAAGAGCGTCTGGAGCTTCGTCAACAATAGCGCGCGCATCATCGTCAAAGCCGTGCGCGATGTCCGCCCCATGAAGTTCTTCGGCATCCCGGGACTCATCCTCATCGCCCTGGCTGCGCTCTCGCTCACCGTCTTCCTCGTCCAGTATCTCTCGCACGGGCTCAAGGTGACGCCCTATATCAACTACCTCCTCTTCGCGAGCGTCACCGGCTTGGTCGGCATCCAGCTCCTTGTCTTCGCCTTCATCGCCGATATGATCAAATCGAGCCGCAAACTCACCGAGGAACTCATGTACCAGATGAAGAAGGAGAAATACTCTCGCTCGTAAGTGTTGCAGTCGTATGGAACAACAATTCCCCACCTACGAACAGTCACCAGATACGCCACTTGATGATGCGACTCGCTACGAGCCACGGGTAGAGATGCTCGGACCAAATGAATACCGAGAAGACGGCTTCCGAGATATCACCGAGGACAAGCGCTACACCTTCCGCGATGGCGAACGGCTCATCGTCCCTGGAGAGCGTGAACCCGGGGAGACACGCATCCGCCTCAAGGATGGCACCGAGCTGCCGATCGATGACTGGAAAGCACGGCAACAGTAGCTTCCGCACAGTATAAAAAGTTCAAAGCGGCATCCTTGCGAATGCCGCTTTATGTTGCTCGTCTCTGCGAGCTTACTGCTTCACTGATTCTGTCTCACGACATGGCTCGGTGGAACCTCAGATCATCGCCGGACGCCGGATAGCGGGCCGGACCTTCCGCGGACCGCGGTGTGGGAGTCCCGCCAGGACCGCGTCGTTCATGGCCTTCACGGCTCCGAGGAGCGCTTCCTCGTCCTCGTTCCACTGGGGTGTGAGCCCCAAGTGATCAGCGTACGACGACTGGCGCTTGATCTGCCAGGTCATGTCCCTGGCAGCCTTCTTGATCACCTCCCAGGTCACCACGACCTGGAAATGGTCCGGGAACTGTTCGCTTCGGATCCCCGAAGCCACCGTCCCGCTGACCGAGGTCAGTGTGAA
>CAYWVL010000037.1:0-2250 GCA_964461975.1 uncultured Bdellovibrionales bacterium
GGTCGAAGTCGAGAAGCGCATTGGGGGTACTGTCGCCAATCCCTACCCAGCCATTGCCATCAATCACAAACGGCGTCGTGTCGCTTGCCTCGTCATTGACACGCATGGCGAAGTTGCCCGTACCAGTCGCATTGTGCTGGATGAGGAGGCTGGTATTGGCATTGGCGGTGCCGGAATTGGTGAGGGAGAGGAGACTCCCCGTATTGGAAGAAGCACCGGTGCCATCGGAGAGAGTGAGTGCTGCAAGCGAGCCGGTGAAGTTGCTCGCGGCAGATGAAGCGAGGGAGAGAGCCGAGCCAGAGGTGAGACCATTGGTGGTGATCGCGAGGCCAGTCTCGGTATCGATGGAGTTGGCGGTGATAGCCGCAGCATTGGCGGCATTGCTCGATTGAGAGATATCGAGCACCACGACACCAGCTGTCGTATTTTGCTGCGAGACTTGGAGGACAAAGCCCGAGTCAGTACCACTTGAAGCAGGATTGGTAAAGACAATCGAGTCGTCGGCACTGGTGAGGGAGATGGTGGCATCCGAGCCGTCGGCGTCATTGCCATAGGTATCCTGGAGCGTCGCCGTGCCGCCCGCGGAGCAGCCGAGGTCGGTCGTATTGCAGAGGATTTTGGTCGTGCCGTTTTCGTTGACCTTGAACTTGTTGGCCGCGCTGTCGTACCAGATATCACCAGCCGCGGCACCCGAGACGCCCGACACTTGCACATTGAGGAAATCCTCCACCGAGACGCGAGCGTCGGTATTGGAATAGAGGACCGGCGAAGTACCGTCGAGGTCGAGGAAGAGGTCGGTATTGTCCGCGCCGCCGGCGCCGCCAAAGGCGATGATGTCGTCCGTCCCGTTGCCGATCGTCTCGCCGTTCTGGAGCGTCAGACCACCAGAGTCAAGCGTCAGACTATCGGCCGTCGTCGCGTCCTGGAGGTCGATGGTGCCGGCGCCGTTGGCGACCAGGACGAGCGACTCGCCTGACGCGGTCGTGATGTCGGTCGTCGCGCCCGAGAAGACCAGTCCGGTCGAACCGATAGTTTTATTGGTCAGTGTCTCCGTCCCCGCCAAGGTCGCGAGCGTGCCGGTCGTAGGCAAGGTCACGTTGGTGGCGCCGGAAGTCGTCAGCGTCACATCGTTGGTCGCGCTCGTGGTGAACGACCCGCCAAAAGAGATCGTCTCGCCATTGGGGACGGTGAGCGTGCCGGTCGTATCGGTGACGGTGAGACCGCCCACGCGCATCGCATTGAACGCATACGGGGCGGCGGTGAAGCGGACTCGGGGACTCATCTCCCCATCGCCATTGAACTCGATGCCGAGATAGATATTGTCAGTATTGAAATCGATCGATCCCGGCAGATCGGTATGCGTCCCGAGATTCACTTGAAAGATGCCATCCGTCACTGTGACTTGCGCGGTGCCGCTATTCCAGGTCTCGGTCCACGCCGCAGTGCCTCCCGACGAAACAGTATAGAGTCGGAACACGAAATCGTAGTTGCCGTTCGCGACATTGGTGCCGTTGGTATTGACGACCTTTCCCTGGAAGCTTATCTGATCATTGATGCCAGTCGCTGCCATGAGCGCGGCTGATTGGCCGAGTCCCATTCCAAGAAATGTGGCAACAAAAAGCCAGCGAAATGCGGACGCTCTCGCTTTCTTTTTCGCAATAATTTTTATTCTGTGTTTTTCGGGTGAGAACATAACAAACCTGCCGAAGCAACTTCGGGAAAAACAACAATAGCTCATGCCGGTTCACCCTTCGGCGCGAGTAGCGTGTCTTCTCTCGTAGTATAGACAAAAAAATCAGCCTGCTCAACGCTGTTTTGAGAGACTGTCAACAGATGCGCTGCCACGGACGCCTTGTTGGCTACGGTTCAAGGGACTCTACTATCGACTCCAGCTCCTCACGAAGCCCGGTTGAGCGGATCGGCGACGAGACGACGAGGCTATAGGCTCGACTCCCCTCTTGCCAAAAGGCACCCGCCTCAAACACAGTCGTGTCTTTCAGGAAAAAAGTGACCGGCTTTCCGTTAACTGTCGATTGATGCTTCTGATAAGCCTCTTTATCGAGCGTGCGAGCCCGGTAACCAGGGTACTCTTCGAGCGAGAGACTGGTAATATCCTGTACCAAGAAGACCAGCTTGCGCCCCTCGACATCCCCGCGCGCGAAGATAGCGCGCTCGAGCAGCGGAAAAGCGACACTCTCCTCCTGTCCCCGGTGCTCATAGGCTGCCGAGTAGGAAAAACGGGCCCAGGTG
>CAYWVL010000037.1:2270-2682 GCA_964461975.1 uncultured Bdellovibrionales bacterium
TCCTGCTGCGGAGCCGGCTGTACCGCGGTGGTCCCAACCGCTTTCTGACGGGACCACCACCAGACCAGGATGACCAACCCGACCAGGACGAACACCAACATCAGACGAACCCACGGTAAACGACGCCTCGTGGGTGCTTCCGGCAGGGGAGGGAGAGCGTCGCTGGTCATACGGATAGGTGATGACTCTTTTCAGCAAAGAGCCTTCTCTTGCGGTAGATTCGCCAGACACCCCAGATGAAACCGCCACCAATAAGCGATGCGGAGGGAATCAGCGGGATGAGGAAGCGCCGCTGCGATGCGACATCGAACTCCTCTCGGCCATCGTAGCGGTATTCGATGCTGATATCGTACCAGCCAGGAAGCCAGAGCCAGGCGATCGGGGCGAGTTCGAGTGAGAAGCTGCGCTCCTG
>CAYWVL010000037.1:2692-9935 GCA_964461975.1 uncultured Bdellovibrionales bacterium
CCGGGGAGCACGAGACTCGAAGCCTCGTTGATGATGCCGCGGAGGGTGGTCCGACCGGCTGGATCCATGACTCGCACGACTCCGCGCGGTACGGCGTGGACATTGCCGGTATTGCGGAAGACGAGGTTGGCGGTAGTCAACGAAAAGAGTCCCCGTGCCACGTCGGAGTGAGCGAGCTCGAGGCCATACTGCGCCCCTTCGGTCTTCTTGGCGAAGATGAGCGAAGCGATCATCTGGCTCACGGCGATCCGGTTCGGATTATTCGGAACATCTGCCTCGACCGACTCGAAGACGACTGCTCCGTAATGACCGCCCGGACCGAGGGTAGTGTCATTCTTGATGGTCACGGTAACCGCCTCGCTCCCACGAGGAGGAAGTGTCACTAAGTCGCGCGAGAGCGTCATCCACTCGGAGAGCGTATATGCCTGATCGAGTTCTCCGCTCGCTCCGAGAAAGGCGACACCACCGGATTCGTCGAGATTGCCGAAGTCATACGCTGCCACTCGGAATGTCTGGGGAGAATCGGTCGCGTTGGATATCGTCACTCCCGTCTCGATCTCCCGCTCGCTGCCGATAGAGAGTTCCTGGAACATGGGGGCCACGCTCAAGCCAGCAGCCTGGACAAAAGCCGGGAAGACAAAGACGCCGCACGCGACGAACAGGAGTCGTGCTATGCGGAAATGGGAAACAGCTTGCGCCATAGTTTTGCGACCGTGGAACGGATACCGATGAAGAAGAAGATGCTGATGAAAATAGCCCCGGCCACCACCCGCCACGGCATCACCCAGAAGGTGACCACTCCCTCGATCGGCACATCCCGCTCCCCGTCATCGTAGACGAGGAGGAGTTTGGCGGTGTACTTGCCGAAGCGGAGCTTGGAGGCTTCCTGCCAATCCCAGACGAGATCGAGGGTTGCCTGGCCGGTTTCATCGAGGACGACAGCGCCATTCTCGATCACCTCCTGGTAGACCGGGAAGCCGTCTTTCCAGTCAGCCTCGAAGATGCGCGTGGAGCTGGGGAGGATATTGCCCTTCCCTTCATTGACCTCGAGGAGCGCCACTTCTTTCCCATCCCACTGCGAGAGGAAGATATTGCCTCGGGGCGCCACGTGGACATTGCCGGTATTCTTGAGAGCGATGGTAAAGGTGGCCGGGAGAAATTCGTAGATGCGCCGGTCGGTCGAGAACTCCGCTACCGTGACCTCGCGCTTGGCATCCGGAACTTTGGCTTCGAGGAGGACGAGGGTCGCGGTACCGCCCACCATGGCTGTCTCCTGGGGCTTGAGTTCCCGCTCAGTGTCGGCACGCGTAAAGACGAAGGCGTAGTAGTAGCCGAACGATGCTTCGGGAGGGAGTGCGAAGGTCGCGGTCACTGTCTTCCACTCTTCGGGAGCGATAGTGAAGGTCTGCTCGGAGAAAGAGACCCAGTCGTCGAGAGTATCGGTCGGCTCGAGCTCCATGAGGGCCGGCTTTCCTGAGTCCTCATAGGCATTGAACTTCATGATATCGATCTTGAGCGTCTCATCCGCGGAGCCGGCGTTCTTCACCTTGAGCTGGGTTGAGACGGTCGTCCCGGGCTCGGCAGCGAGCGAGATAGGGAGGGGCGAGGTGACGAGGCGGAGCGATCCTTCCTGGGCATGAGCGGAAGGAATGGCGAGGAGGAGGACTGAGGCCAGAGCAAGTTGGAGGATGCGAATTGTCATAGCTTAGCGCTGTTGAAGCTGTTTGAGACGGCGGCGGAGACGGATGACATAGAGCGAGAGACCGACCAAGAGGCCGATATTGAGGAGGATAAGCGCCACCACCCGCCACGGCATCACCCAGAAGGTGACTACTCCCTCGATCGGGACATCCCGCTCCCCGTCATCGTAGACGAGGAGGAGTTTGGCGGTGTACTTGCCGAAGCGGAGCTTGGAGGCTTCCTGCCAATCCCAGACGAGATCGAGGGTTGCCTGGCCGGTTTCATCGAGGACGACAGCGCCATTCTCGATCACCTCCTGGTAGACCGGGAAGCCGTCTTTCCAGTCAGCCTCGAAGATGCGCGTGGAGCTGGGGAGGATATTGCCCTTCCCTTCATTGACCTCGAGGAGCGCCACTTCTTTCCCATCCCACTGCGAGAGGAAGATATTGCCTCGGGGCGCCACGTGGACATTGCCGGTATTCTTGAGAGCGATGGTAAAGGTGGCCGGGAGAAATTCGTAGATGCGCCGGTCGGTCGAGAACTCCGCTACCGTGACCTCGCGCTTGGCATCCGGAACTTTGGCTTCGAGGAGGACGAGGGTCGCGGTACCGCCCACCATGGCTGTCTCCTGGGGCTTGAGTTCCCGCTCAGTGTCGGCACGCGTAAAGACGAAGGCGTAGTAGTAGCCGAACGATGCTTCGGGAGGGAGTGCGAAGGTCGCGGTCACTGTCTTCCACTCTTCGGGAGCGATAGTGAAGGTCTGCTCGGAGAAAGAGACCCAGTCGTCGAGAGTATCGGTCGGCTCGAGCTCCATGAGGGCCGGCTTTCCTGAGTCCTCATAGGCATTGAACTTCATGATATCGATCTTGAGCGTCTCATCCGCGGAGCCGGCGTTCTTCACCTTGAGCTGGGTTGAGACGGTCGTCCCGGGCTCGGCAGCGAGCGAGATAGGGAGGGGCGAGGTGACGAGGCGGAGCGATCCTTCCTGAGCATGAGCGGAAGGAATGGCGAGGAGGAGACCGAGAGTAAGCGCCAGGGAGAGCAGAAGGCTTGGGATGACGGATCGCATAGAGTCAGCCAGGTAATGTATCCTCTTCAGTATAGTAGAAAGTACGTAATCATCCCAGAGATAAGCGAAAATCCCCCTTAGGGGGATCTATCGCGTGACTGTAAGCTCAAGAGTAGCTTAGAATCGGCCTGCCGCCACAACGGTCAGTGTATCGGTATAATCAGTGGCGGCTGCCTGAACTGCAGTAATCTTGGCACGTTCGATAAGAGTCAGCACATCGCCATCCGTCGTTCCATCAGAAGCTGCAATTGGCTGAAAGCTCGTCGATAGAGTACCACCAGATGTTGAGTTGGTTCCATTGTACTCCGCACCATAGTTGGATGCCTGCGTCACAGTTCCAGTACCGGTGCCAGAATCAGTCGTGATATTCACATCCAGAACGTAGCCCGTACTGGAGGCAAGGTCAGTCGGAGCGTTGTCGACGGATCCGGCGGTCGCGATCGAGGCACCAGTCGAGGCAGAGTTGAGAGCGGCGTTGGCGCTCTTGACCCAGGCGACCCAGCCCGAAGCGGCGTTGGTCGAGATCGTCACCGTCCGGCCTGAAGTGGATGTCGTCGTGGTCGACAGGTTGCTCGTGAAGGTATCGGTATTTCCTGAGAGAGCGAAGGAGAACGTGGCAGGAACTGTAGCCGTCACAACGATTTGATCATCTGAAACAATTGAGAGGGCATAGCCGGAAGAGTCGATCGTAGCAGGACCAGAGGTACGTGTCGTCACGGTACCGGTCTGATCATTACCTGCAGTATTGTTGGTCAGCGTGCTTGTGCCGGAAAAATTGAAGCAATAGAGCGTCGACACCGTCATGTCGGTCGAAGGGAAGGTGACTGTCTGACCGGACACTGCCGATGCCGTGCCGATACCGGGCCAAGCCGTCGCTCCCGAAGGCAGGTTGGTCGTAGTTACGGTCCAGTTGGAGGCAGTGCTATTGACTGTAAATCCGGTAGGAAACGTCACTTGAACATCGGCCTCGGTGCCAGTGGTATCAGCCTGAGCACAGACTGTTCCTCCCGTCGTGGTCGACGCTTTGAGCCGGTCGAGCCGGATATAGACCTGCTCGAAGTTTCCAGCCTTGGCCGAATTGACCCAGAAAATGAGCGGCAACATCAGGCTACTCAAAAGAATCGCCAGCTGGAGCACGCTGATTGTTTTCAAATGTGAATACGCGACGGACATATCTGTTTGTTTTGCTTAAAAAAAGAAACGGAACCCATGGAGAGCCACCCGTTTCTCATTCGTACATACACAGTATACACGACGAAGAGAGGAATGTCAAGCGCAGCTCACTGCTATCATACCACAATCAGCGTAACCTCAACAATTTTTCGTCAAGACCACGGTATCGATCCTGCCTTAAAAGCTCGCTGAGGCCAAAACAGTAAGCGTCTCCGTATAATCAGATGCGGCCGGGGTCACTGCTGACGACTTGGCCTTGAGGAGGAATGAGCCACGGCCACCCGACACCGGCCCGCTCACGGTGAATATCTCTCGCACCGTCGTGTCAGTGGTGGCGACATTGTTGGAAGACAGGTTGTACGCCGTGGCGATCGAGAAAGTGCTCCCCGAACTCTGGCTCGCAGTCGAACCCTGGGCCCCGAATCCTTCGGAGAGACTGGTGAGATTACCGGTCACGGCGCTGATGGTATAGCCGGCGCGGCTGCTCAAGAGGCCGGCATTGGTCGCCACCACATAGACTCGGCCACCATTCTCGCCGTTGGTGGAGAAATCCACCCAGATCTTCTCCGGGCTATCAGTGACCGTCCCGGCGATAAGATCGCCGAAATTCGTTGCAAAGGGCGGGCCGGTTTCGCTATTGGATGCTGAAACGTCGATATCGAAAGTAAGTTGCTGACCGGTCGTAGCGGCGCTCGCGGTCGGCCCATAGCCGGTCTCGGTAAACTTCCCCTGCCACGCCTTCACCTTGACCGTATAGGTCGTAGAGGCTGCGAGGCCGATGACGAGAAACCCACTGCCGCTGCCCCAGGCGGCATAGGTCTGGTAATCCTCGATGCCGAGTGTGGCGCCGACGGTATTGTCGCTCTGGACATAACGGGTATCCGTCGCGAAGTTGTCACTGCTGATGGCGATCGCAAAAAGTGTGTCGCTCGGATTGCCGCCGGTCGCGAGCGTGAGACGGAGCTTATTGTAGTAGTTGCTCGGATTGGCCAAGGTCGGTGCCGGCGGCACATTGGCCTGATTGGTAAAGACGAGGCCCGGCCCGAGATCATAAGTCGTCCCTCCGAGCTGATCCTCGTTCTGCTCCCCTGCCGTCCCCATGAGGGAGTAGTTGGACGAGCTGCCATTGCCGACTCCGCCCCCGCCGTAATTGAAATCCTTGAGCTGGTAGTTGGTGCTCGCCGGAAACGCGAAGAGAAAGACGAAGCCCGCCGAAAGCGGGATGCGGAAGAACGACTTCAGATAACGCCAGATCCGTAGCATGGGGATTGCGGGAAGCGATGGCCCGGGGCGCATCGCTTATTTCCCGAGAATGACGACAATGGCGGCTGCGGTCGCATCTTTGTCGCCAGCTGTGGCGGGAGACAAAGTGACTGCCGGATAGGTCTTGGCGACGGTCTCTTTGAGGGTCTCGGCCGCACTCTTGGATGCCTCGGCATAGTAGATCACGGTCCCGGTGTGATCGTTGACGCTATTGCCGAAGGCAGCCTTGGTATAGCCGGCTTTCTTGAGCAGGTCGGTGAGCGTCCCGGCGCTTCCCCGCGCGCCGCCACCATTCAGCACCTTCACTTCGATCGTGGCGAGGTCGGCTGCAGGAGCCGGGGTCGGGGCGGGTGCCGGTTCAGGAGCTGGGGTCGGCGCGGGAGCGGCTGTCGTTTCTCCATTTTCCTTTGGCTTTTCGCCGAGCTCTTGGATCGAAGGAGTCATCCGCTCCTCCTGAGCTGTTTGCCAGAGACGATACCCGAAATAACCGAACGTACCCGCGAGAATGAGGAGGATGAGACAGATGACCATCACCACCATGCCGCCGAGAAAGACCTCGTTGGACTCCTTGCCAGTCACGGGCGCGCCAGCGACAGTCGGCTTGACTGACTCTTGGGTCACGGCTTCCGGAGCAGCTTCATGCTTGGTGGGTGCTGGATCGGACATAACGTCTCGGCTGTATATCGTTTTAGGTATATCGCCTCCAGTATATCACGAGAGGCCCGTCCCTTTACAAGACGCGGACCGCTCGGGCCACCGCCGGCACGACTCGCCGGTCAAACGTATTCGGAATGATCTGGTCGCGAGTCGGCCGGGCGACCAGTCGGGCCAGGTTGTGGGCAGCGGCGACAAGCATCGCCGGGGTGATCTCGCGCACACCATGGTCGAGCGCCCCGCGAAAGATACCTGGGAAACCGAGGGAGTTATTGATCTGGTTGGGAAAATCCGAGCGACCGGTAGCGACCACCCAGGCTCCGGCGGCGCGCGCCTCGTGGGGCATGATTTCGGGAATGGGATTGGCCAAAGCGAAGACGATCGGCCGCTCGGCCATCGAGCGCACGTGATCACTCGTGATGGCACCGGCCTTGGAGACGCCGATGACCGCGTCGGCTCCGCTGATAGCCGCCATGAGATCGCCATCAAGCTTCCGGGGATTGGTCGTCCTCCGCATCGTCCGCTTGAACGCATCGAGATCCTTTCGCTTGGGGCCGATAATGCCGCGGCTATCCACGAGCACGATGTCAGTGATCCCAGCCAAGAGGAGAAGCTCAGCGATGGCTTGGCCGGCTGCTCCAGCGCCATTGATGACGATACGCATCGTTTTGAGGTCACGCTTGGTCACCTTGGCCGCGTTGATGAGTCCCGCCAGGACGACGACCGCGGTCCCATGCTGATCATCATGGAAGACCGGGATAGCGAGGAGTTTCCGCAGCTTGGCCTCGACTTCGAAACATTTGGGCGCGGCGATATCCTCGAGATTGATGCCGCCGAAGACCGGAGCGATACGCGCCACCGTCTCCACGATCTCATCGGCGTCTTGCGTCGCCAGGACGATGGGGAAGGCATCGACATCGGCGAGCGTCTTGAACAGCATGGACTTCCCTTCCATCACGGGCATCGCTCCCTCGGGTCCGATATTCCCGAGGCCGAGGACCGCTGATCCGTCCGAGACGACCGCCACCGTATTCCCTTTCATGGTGTACTGGCGGACCTCTCCCGGATGCTTGGCGAGGTGAGCCGAGACAGCGCCCACGCCGGGCGTATAGTAGACGCTCAAGTCCTCCTTATCGCGGACGGCGCCCTTTGGCATGACGCTGATCTTGCCCCGGAGTTTCTTGTGCACGCGCAAGGCCTTCTCGGCATACGTGTTCTTCTGCATAGTCGGTCAGTCAATGATGAGCACAGCTATTCTACCACGCAATCAAAAAGACCCCGGATCGGGGTCTTGGGCAGTTGTGGCGCGAGATGGCTAGGCCTTCTTCTGGTCGAGATTCTCGAGACCGAGCTTCTTGACGCCGAAGTAGACGACTGCCGCTACGACGAGGAAATCGATGAGCG
>CAYWVL010000038.1:0-9808 GCA_964461975.1 uncultured Bdellovibrionales bacterium
GCAGGATAACCGCTGAAAGCATCTAAGCGGGAAGCCGAGCTCAAGATAAGGTCACGTCATTAGCTTGCTAATGAGGAAGTCCTGGAAGATGACCAGGTTGATAGGTTGCAGGTGTACGCCCTGTGAGGGGTTCAGCCGAGCAATACTAATACGATCCATATCTACTTCATTTGATAGAGTCACGTTCGCGTGCTCTACCGGTTGGCAGTGAAGAGTGCTTGATATTCGAGCGCTCGTCGCAGTTGTTTGTCCTTACATACGTGTTGTATCGCTGCATTTTGCAGGTAGAGTTTCTGGTGCCTCTAGCGACTGGGAAACACCTCTTCCCATCCCGAACAGAGCCGTTAAGCCAGTCAGCGCCGATGGTAGCCTCCGGGCAAGAGTAGGTCGGTGCCAGGAACTCTCTCTACAAACTGCATTCCATTGAGCCCCGCTGGTCGGGGCCTTTGTGTTACAATGGGCTTATTCCAAGCTCATAGCGTGCCGCTTATGCTTTCCTTGACCCGCGATACCAAGCGATTGACGTTTATCGTCATCTACGTCTTCATCTTCCTTGGCCTGGCGCTCTGGGGGTATCTCTCATGGCGGCCGGACCCGACCTGCTTCGATGGCAAGGAGAACCAGAACGAGACCGGCGTCGACTGCGGCGGCGTCTGTGCGACTGCCTGCATGGAAGCGGCGACAGGCGAGCCGATCGCCGTGCGGTCCGTGACGGCCGTGCCGACGGCCGAGGGGCGCTACGATGTGGTGGCCGAGATCGTCAATCCCAACAATACGGTAGGTGCCAAATCGTTCAACTACGCGATCCGGCTCCTGGACGCCGGAGGAGAAGTCGTGGCGAGCGAGACAGGCCGCTCTTGGGTCCTCCCGCGCGAGGCCAAGGTGCTCCTCGCTTTCAACCTTGCTCCGAGCACCAGTCCCGACAAGGCCATTCTCGAAATCACCGATGTCAGCTGGGCTCGGCTCGCGGATTATGATACGGAGCCCAAAGTGGGCATCTATAGCGCCGACTATGTCCTCTCCAACGAGCCGGGAGAACAGGGGGGTGTCGCGAGCGGGCTCGTGGTCAATGAGAGCGATTACGATTTCCGCCTGATCACGATCAAGGTGATTCTCCGCGATGCAGCTGGGAATCCGCTCGCCGTGAACCAGACCGATCGGCGGACATTCATCGTGGGGGATCAGCATGCGTTCCGGCTCCCGTGGCCGACGCCCTTTGGTGGCCAGGTGGCCGAGATGCAGGTCGAGATCGATGCCGACGTGTACAACTCGGATAACTTCCTCAAGCGTTTCCTCCCAGCGAGCCCCGCCCAATCAACGCCAGCGCTCCCGAGGACCCGCTAGTTTCCCCTATGCAACTGCCCCGTTTTCTCGCCCGGTTCGACTGGCTGCTCCTCATTGCTGTCTCGCTGCTCCTCTCGGCCGGCATGCTCGCCCTCTATAGTTTCTCGGAGACGGTCGCTGGCAATCTCTATTTCGGGAAGCAGCTCCTCTTTGCGGCGATCGGCGCCGGCATCATGTTCTTCGTAGGCGCTCTGGATTATCGGTATTTCGCTCGCATGAGCTCGCTGCTCTACTTCCTCGCGCTCGGCGTGCTTCTCCTCGTGCTCATCATCGGCGAACCGGTCCGCGGTACCGTCGGCTGGCTGTCGTTCTTCGGTTTGCAGATCCAGCCGGTCGAGATCGCCAAGATCGTCCTCATCATCTTCTTAGCGAGCTTCATTTCCCAAAAGCGCTCCGAACTCGGCGAGTGGACTCGGCTCATCGTCTCGCTCCTCCTGACCGCGCTCATGATCCTCCTGGTCTTGCGGCAGCCGGATCTCGGATCGAGCCTCGTCTTGGCTTTCATCTGGGTTTCCATGATTCTCGTCTCCGGCATCCGGCTCAAGCATCTCGCGGTGCTTTCCGTCCTGGGTGGGATCCTCCTCTTCGTCGGCTGGCTCCTGTTGGCAGACTATCAGAGGGCGCGTCTTGAAACATTTCTCGATCCCACGCTCGACCCGCAGGGGAGCGGCTACAATGTGCTCCAGTCCATGGTGGCGGTCGGATCGGGCGGGCTCTGGGGGAAGGGGATCGGCCACGGCTCCCAGTCGCAGCTCAATTTCCTCCCGGAGAAGCACACGGATTTCATCTACGCCGTTATCACCGAGGAGCTCGGGCTGGTCGGCGGAGCCCTCATTCTCTTTCTCTACGGACTCTTCCTCTTTCGGATCGAGCGGATAGCGGTGCGCGCCCGGGACAATACCGGCTACCTGATCGCCGTGGGGCTCTTGGCATACTTTTTCGTCCAGATCACCATCAATATCGGCATGAATATCGGTCTCTTGCCTGTGACCGGGCTGCCCGCGCCCTTCCTCTCCTATGGAGGGAGTTCGCTTCTCGCCTCCTTCATCGGACTCGGGCTCCTGCTCTCGATATACCGCTTCCGCCAAGTAGGGGAGGCTCCGCTCATGCATCTTGACCGGCCAGGCCTCCACTTCTAGGCTTGGGAAAGCCATACTTTTTGCTTGATTGACGTGACCACCCTGATTTGGTAAGATGAAATGGCTTGAATAAGCCCTTTCGGGCTGTGTTTGCTACTCTTTACTTCCTGTGACTTCCCGGTGTATGCGTTTTCTCTTGATCGCTCAAGCGGTCGTCGCTGTGTTGCTTTCGCTCTCGATTCTCCTCCAGAACCGCGGTTCTGGCCTGGGGAGCGCGTTCGGAGGCGACTTCGGTGGATACTACACCAAACGTGGCTTCGAGCGCTTCCTCGTCTACGCTACCATTAGCTTGGCGATTGCGTTCCTCGTCCTCGGACTGATCACGGTTCGCCTTTCCACCGCGAGCAATTAGCGCTCGGCAGCCCTTCTAATCCCTAAGGCACGTCTATCTCCCAGTCTCTCTCCCGATCGATGTTCCTTTCGCGGCTCCTCGCCTCGCTCTCCTTGCGCGACCGTATCCTCGTCTATGGGCTGCTCTGGGCCGCGCTTGGGGCCGCGCTCTTCTGGGGGTGGTCGACCTATCTGACCTTCACCGAGACCGTCCCGAAGCAGGGCGGGCAGTACGTCGAAGGCATGGTCTCGCAGCCGCGGCTCATCAATCCGCTTCTTGCTCAGACGAGCGACGCCGATACTGTCCTCTCCAAGCTGGTCTATGGCAGCCTCTTCACTTCAGGGAAAGACGGTTTCCCGGAGAAGAGCATGGCGAGCGACTATGCAATCAGCGAGGGGGGGAAAGTGATCACAGTGTTTCTCAAGACAGGCATCCGATTCCATGATGGCGAAGAATTGACTGCTGATGACGTTGTGTTTACTGTCCGTGCCCTCCAGGATCCGGCCTACAAAAGCCCCCTCCGACCCAACTGGCTCGGTGTCGAGGTGGCTGCTCCCGAGCGCTATACCGTCGTCTTCACGCTCAAGAAGCCGTACTTCGGATTCCTCGAGAATCTTACGGTCGGCATTCTTCCCAAACATATCTGGGAATCGGTGTCGGCTGACCGTTTTACGCTGGTTGATCAGAATCTCATACGGCCGGTCGGAAGCGGACCGTACCGCTTTCAGGATCTCGACAAGGACGCCGACGGCAATATTCTGACCTACCAGCTCGAGGCGTTCGAGGAGTACTTCGCCGGGCGGCCGCGGCTCGATCGCATCCACTTCCGCTTCTACCCATCCGATCAGGATCTCCTCGATGCCTTCAATCATCAGGAGGTGATGGGGATGTATTCGATCAGTGCCCAGATGGTCCGCGACCTTTCCAAGAAGCGCAGCCCGGTCGTGCGCGAGCTTGCCCTCCCGCGGCTCTTCGCAGTATTTCTCAATACCAACCGGAGCGTCGCCCTCGCTTACGACGAGGTCCGTTCGGCGCTCTCCTTGGCGACCGACCGGGAGCGACTCGTCCAGGATGTCTTCCAGGGGAAGGCACTCTCTGCTACTGGGCCGCTGCTTCCGTTTATGTTCGGCTTTACTGAATCGGGCGCTCTCTCCGCCGATGTCGATGCCGCCAATCGGCTCCTCGATGAAAAGGGGTGGAAACGCGGCGACGACGGCATCCGCGCCAAGGATGGCGTGCCGCTCCGCTTCGCGCTCCATACGCCGGACTGGCCCGAGCTCGTCGTGACGGCAGACCTCTTGCGCGATTCCTGGCGAGCCGTAGGGGCGGATATCGAAGTGAAAGTCCTGTCCCAGGTTGATCTCTACCAGACGGTGATCCGTCCTCGCGAGTACGAGGCGCTCCTCTTCGGGCAGGGCAGTATGCTCGACCCGGACCCGTACTCATTCTGGCACTCGAGCCAGAAGGCTGATCCAGGGCAGAATATCGCCTTCTTCGAGGAGAAGCGCGTCGACGAGATACTGATGACAGCCCGTGAGACGCTTGACCCGGCCAAGCGCGCCGAACTCTATCGGGAGTTCCAGGACATCGTGCGCCGAGAACATGCAGCAGTCTTTCTCTTCAGTCCTGCCTATCTCTCGGTGGTTTCCGAGAAGGTCCGTGGTTACGAGCTCCGTTCCGTGGACACGCCGGCTGACCGCTTCGACGATGTCTCGCTGTGGTATGTCAAGACGAAGCGCGTCATGAAGCCGTGAGTTCCCCAGGATTTGTTCATACTCAATCATGTAATATCATTTGCTATGACCCATCCGCTCGATACCTCCAATCTGCGACAGGTAATCCTCGAAACACCCGGGCAATTCGCTGTCGGATTTGAGTTGGCGCACGATGTACGCGTGCCGGGGAGTTTTCGGTCGGTCATGATCTCGGGGATGGGCGGCTCGGCGCTCCCTGGCAATCTCTTCCGCATCTACCTCAATGACCTCTTCCGGGCCGAGGAACCGACCCGCCAGCCGCTCGCCATCTATCAGAATCGCTCGTACCGCCTGCCGCCCGAGAGTTTCCACGAGTGTCTCAATTTCATCTGTTCGTATTCCGGTAATACCGAAGAGACGGTCGCTTCATTTACCGAGGCGCTGGAACGGGGCCTCCCATGCATAGCGTTCTCCGCCGGCGGCAAGATCGAAGCCATGGCCAAGGAACGGGGAGTGCCGCACATCAAGCTCCCGATTCCCAATCCGAGCTTCCAGCCGAGGATGGGCACCGGTTTCTTCATCGGGGCCATGCTCCAGGTTCTCATCAATCAGGGGTTGGTGCCTGATACCCGCAAGGAGATTCTGGCTGAAGCAGAGGAACTTGGGGCGGCCCTTCCAGCGCTCGAAGAGCGAGGGAAGTCCCTTGCGAGCCGGATGGCGGGCAAGACCCCGGTGATCTATACGACCGCCAAGTACAAGTCGGTCGCCATGGTTTGGAAGATCAAGCTTAACGAGAACGCCAAGACACCCGCCTTCTGGAACTTTTTTCCGGAGCTCAATCATAATGAGATGGTGGGCTGGACGCTCCCGCAAGGGAAGTTCTTCGTGCTCATGCTCCGTGAGCCCGGGGATCATCCGCAGAACGTGAAGCGCTTCGATATCACGGCCGGGCTGCTCCGGGAAAAAGGGGTAGACGTGGAGGTGCTTGACATGGAAGGAGAGACCGTGTATAGTAGGGTATTCCGAAGTATCGCCCTCGGCGACTTCACTTCTTACTACCTGGCGCTCGAGTACGGCCAAGATCCGACCCCGGTCGCAATGGTGGAAGCATTGAAGCAGCAATTGGCATAAGTGCGCCAGACGGCTCACGCTTGTGAGGAGCGGTTGGTTGTTCATACGATATATAGACGTTTTGGTCACGCCGGCCTCTCCCGATAGGGCAAGTCCAGCGCACCATCGGCCCTGGTGGCGGAATTGGTAGACGCACTAGTTTCAGGTACTAGCGGGAGCAATCCCATGGGAGTTCGAGTCTCCCCTAGGGCACAGAGAGGCGTTCGGGTCAGATGCCCGGCGCAGAACTCATGCAGTTTATTCGGAAGTTTTCCGATCTCTTCAAGTAATCTAATTCGGTCAGCTGGCCGGCTCTTTTCCTAATTTGACGGAGCCAGCGCCAGCGACCCCCTTATCCTATGGTGGAACAAACCCACCCCCAATCCAACCGCCCGCGCCGGCGTTTCTTCCGGCCGGCAGCTCGTCCCGTCGTCTCTGACGCGGGCAGTGCCCCTGTCGGTGCCTTCGAAGGCATCGTCGCCCAGAAACAGAACCCTCGGGTTCAGAAGCCGCTGCGTCCATTGCGGAAGCCAGCGAGTGCCAATACGCCGGCCGCCGCCGGTGCCCCTCGACGGGGAGCCAAAACGACGGATGGCGTCCGCCGTGGCGGTCCCAAGCCGCGCACGAGCCGCGGGCGTTTCGACATCCAGCCGATCGTGAGAAATGTTAATGCCAGGAAGAGCGGCGCACCCGATGTCCCGCCGATCGGCGACAAGATCCTCCGCATCGTCCCCCTCGGCGGGCAGGAAGAAGTCGGTCGCAACATGACCGTCTTTGAGTACGGCGAGGATATCGTCATCATCGACATGGGCGTCCAATTCCCCGAAGAGGACATGCCCGGGATCGACTATATCGTCCCCAACGTCTCGTACCTCCGCGGCAAAGAGCAGAATATCCGTGGCGTCATCTTTACTCACGGCCACCTTGACCATATCGGCGCGGCTCCCATCCTCCTCAAGCAGCTCAACTATCCGACCATCATCGGTCGTGACTTCACGCTCGCTCTCATCCAGCGCAAGTGCGAAGACGAGCACAAGGGCTCTGCCAAGCAGCTCAAGGCGATCCGGGTGAAATCACTCGAGGACCGCATCAAGCTCGGCGCGTTTGAGATCCGCTTCTTCGAAGTGGAGCACTCGATCATGGACGCGATGGGGATCGCTCTCGTCACGCCCAATGGCTCCATCGTCCACATGGGCGACTGGACTATCACCAATGAACCGATGAATCCGGAGGCCAAGGATATCCACTACCGTGACCTCGGGAGCCTTCCGCAGCCGACCTTCCTCATGTTGGAGAGTCTCGGCGCCCTCAAGAAGGGTCTGCCGCCTTCGGAGACCGAGGTGCACACCAATCTCCAGAATCTCATCCGCATGGCACCGGGCCGGGTCATCATCGGTACCTTCGCTTCGCAGATCCGCCGCGTCGCCTACCTCATCGAGTACGCCGAGCGGATGGGCAAGCGCGTCGCCCTCGAAGGCTACAGCATGAAGATGAATATCGAAGTGGCCAAGGAGCTCGGCTACCTCAAGGTGAAGAAGGAGACGCTCATCCCGGTCAACGATATCCACAAGTATCCCAACAATCAGATCGTCGTCATCTGTACCGGCGCCCAGGGCGAGCAGAACGCCGCCCTCTCGCGGATCGTCACCGACAACCACCGTTTCATCAAGCTCGAGCGCTCGGACACCATCGTCTTCTCGAGTTCGGTAATCCCAGGGAACGAGCGCAGTATCCAGCGGCTCAAGGACAACCTCTACCGGAAGTGCGACCATGTGATCCACAGCGATATCATGGAGATCCACATCGGCGGACACGGTACCATCTGGGAGATCGAGGAGATCATCCGCCAGGTCAAAGCGACCTATATCCTCCCAGTCTACGCCAACCACTACTTCCTCAAGGAAGCGGCCAAGATCGCTTATCGCCTGGGTTACCCCGACAAGAACGTCTTCGTGCTCGATAACGGCGGCGTCCTCGAAGTGCCCGAAGCCGGACAGGGTCTCCCGAGCGTCCGCAAGGAGAAGGCTGACGCGAGCTACGTCTTCGTGGACGGGCTCGGAGTCGGCGATATCGGCCATGTCGTCCTCCGCGACCGGCAGATGCTCGCCCAGGACGGCATGCTCGCCGTGACGGCCGTCATCGATGGGAAGACCAAGAAGGTCTTGGGCAATATCCAGATTACGTCGCGCGGCTTCATCCACGTCAAGGAGAATTTCGAGCTCGTCAACGAGGTGAAGCGCAAGGTCCATGACCTCATCAAGAAAAACACATCCCGCGATACCAGTCTCGACTGGGAACTCGTCCGGAATCAGATCCGCGAGCAGGTGGGACAGTTCGTCTTCCAGAAGACGGCCCGCCGCCCGATGATCCTTCCAGTCGTCGTGGAGGTGTAATCACAGACTTATGCCAAAGCTCGTACCGATTGTTAACCTCAAGGATGAAGTGATTGGTACAAAGGAGAAGCGAGCCTGCTTGCCTACGGATATTACCAGGGCGACAGGCTTGTTTCTCTATACGCCCAAGAGAGAGGTCTTGTTAGCCAAACGAGCCATGACCAAATGGTACGATCCGGGCAAGTGGTCATTTGGCGTAGCTGGAACCGTGGAGGCCCATGAGACATATCTCTCGAATATTCTCAAGGAGACCGAGGAGGAGATCGGACTTACGCTAAGGGAGGATGATCTACGCCAGACATTTTATGGTTACTTCGAGACGACTCACAGATTCTTCTATGCCCAGTACGCGGTTGAGATAGACCTTCCCTTGACTGCCTTCACAAAACAAGATGAAGAAGTTGACGAGTTGCGTTATGTGCCGGCCGAGGAACTGTTTGAATGGCTGGATCAGCGTCCCGCGGACTTTGTCGTCAATCTGTCACAAGCAATGGATCTGGTGAGGAAGGCGCTCAAGTGGTAGGCGCTACCTCGGCTGGTGGTTGTCATAAAAAATAGTATGCTGCGTATCCTTGCTATCATTATCGGCGCCGGTTTCATAGCGGCTCTCGGGGTCGGTGCTTGGATGATACTCTCTGATCTGAAACAGTCGCCGACCATCGTGAATGTCACGACCGATATTCATGCCGGCAAGCAGTCCAAACGCGACTATACCCGGTATACACCGGGCAATATCGTCTATCCGCGGCGCGGGCCGGACGCCTTTGTCGAATTTCTCAAGCAGCCGGGAGATATCTATATCTCCCTGGGAGACAATACCAATACCTGCCGGGATGCTGGCGACTACGCTCCGAGACTGCGAGCGATCGCCGACGCGAGCGACAAGTCGGTCTATTTCGGCTTCGGCAATCATGACTGCGATCCGTCCTTTACAGAGCATCTTTCGGGCGAGAAGTACTATTTTGTCGATTTCGGGCGCTGGCGCATGATCGTGCTCAACTCGGAGGAGGCGGACTATAATCCGGGCGGCTATAACTTCGGCGGTTTCAGCGAGGAGCAGCTGGCGTGGCTCGTGCGTACGCTCGATACGCGGCGCGCTGTGGTCTTGGCTATCTCCAAACCGCCTTTCGACAAGGACCTCGTGACGCCCAAGAGCAGTTGGCACGCCTTCTTCGAAATCGTCCGGGAGCATCCCAATATCAGGCATGTCTTGGGCGGGGATTACCATGTATTCCACGAGACGCGCGCAGTCGATGGCGTAGAGTACCACTTCGTCCAGGCACTTACGCTCGAGGGAAGCCCAGGGCGCTTCCTCCGGCTCGAGCTCGACAACTCGTGGTTGCGGAGTCTGTGGCGTGACTGGCGCGCACACCGTGAATAGTCGCATTGCCGAGGACTAGCGAGGTGGGAGCTGCCTTTGTGGTACAATAGAGCCATTATTGAGCGGAAAACAGGCTATGACACAACGACTTTTTTCGGGAATCCAGCCGTCGGGCAATCTCCATCTCGGGAACTATCTCGGCGCCATCAAGCAATGGGTCGAGCTTCAGAATAACTATGAAGCCTTTTTCTGTGTGGTGGATCTCCATGCGATTACCGTACCGCAGGATCCAGCCGAACTCCGGAAGAAAATCATCGAAGTCGCCAAGATCTACCTCGCTGCTGGCATCGACCCCGACAAGGCAACGCTCTTCGTCCAGTCGCAGGTTTCGGGGCATACCCAGTTGGCGTGGGTGTTGAATACTATCGCCACTATGGGGGAACTTGAGCGAATGACCCAATTCAAAGACAAATCAT
>CAYWVL010000039.1:0-9528 GCA_964461975.1 uncultured Bdellovibrionales bacterium
CTATCCCGAAGAAGGTGAAGCGATACAGGCTCTGGAGATAGCTTCCGAAGTCCCCCGAAGTCCCGGCTGTCCCAGGAATCTCTTCGAGGAGGGTGTAATTGAAGGTGGCGATGGGGGTGGTAGAGCCGCCAGTCGTCGGCGCGCGGTATTCGCAGCACGTCTGACCGCTCGGGCAAGTGCCGCCGCTCGTCGGACCCTCATTGGTGCTGCAGGCGATACGGCAGGTACCGGGACAGGTAGTCGGAGTGCAGGCTGCTGGAGTGGTGGTCGGGGAATTGAGCGCACAACAAGACCCGAGCACTTGGCAGGTACCGCCCGAGATGTAATCGCCAACCTTGAAAAGCCCAGGATAGACAGCTGCGGCACCGGTGCAGTCCGGATCGGAAGTCACCATTCCTCCGTTGAGGCCGGCGCACTGGGCTTGGGTAAACTGCTGGGCCGCAGCGACCGCTGGCAGGCCAGCCAGGAGGACGAGCCCGAAAAGAAAAAGCCACCCGAATTTTGTGTTGCGCATAGCACGATGCATGGTGTTTTCAGTATACCACGCAGACCGATACATTTTTACAAAAAAGAGCCGCTCCGGGAAACGGCTCTTGCAGCGGTTGGAAGCGGCTTCAATTGCTCGGCACCGGAATCGAGAAGGGACAGAAGCTCAATCCGTAGTTGACGCCCGAAGCATCATCGCTCGCCCAGCGCGGGATGCCGACGGTCACCTTGAGCGCGCAGGCCCGTTCTCTGGGGAGATTGATTTTCTGGAGGAAGGCTGTTTCGGCATTCGTCCGGGCCGTATCAAACGGGGCTTGGATCAGGCTGATGAAGAAGCTCTGGTCCGACTCGGTATAGCCGATAGTGAAGCCCTCATCCTCCTGGAGGAGGTAGTTTTTGGTCTCTCCTTCGAGGAGCCGGCTCTCGGCGGTGAAATCCTGCACCCGGAGCGTACCGCCGCTCTGGGTGGCGACCGGAAAGGCGTTTCCGCTCGTATCGACGCCGGTCGGCTCGCTCGGGCTGACCGGGACCGTCACGCCATAGGAGCTTCCGTCGGGAACTTCCCCGGCAGGAGCCTTTTGGCGCGACTGGTACCAGAGCCAGAGAGCGGTGCCGAGGGCAGCAACGACGATGACAGCAGTGATCACGAGAGTTCTTTTGGACATAACACGGCTTTAAAGGTTACGGCCGCAGACCCGCTCATACGTATAGGGCCAAGCGCCCCAGCCCTGGGCATCGTAGATGGTGCAGCCGAGCTCGATGTTTTTCCTGGTCTCGATGGCGCGGCTCAAGCAGCTGTTGTAGAGGGCCTGGTCTCTCACTTTGCAGTTGAAGAGATTGAACTCGGGGCGGCCGGGGGTATAGGGATTGGCCTGGGTGGTGCGGCGACCATTGTACGGGACGAGGCTCGGGGGCATGGGAGTGCCGTCGCCAAGGGTAAAGACGTTCTCGCCGCGGCACTCCGGGGCGATGCGGTAGCCGTTAGCGATGAGATTGATCTGGAAGAGGCCGACCGAGAACCCCTTGAGGTCGAGACAGAGGTCGGTCTTGCTGATTTCGGCTGGGTTATTGGAACTCTCCTTCATGCAGACTTTGGAGGCGCTCTCGGCCTTATTTCTCGCTCCCCAGCAGCTCGCCTGCATGATACTGACCGAGCAGGGGCCGGATGGGGCTACCTGGCAGCTGCCCGGAGTCGTGCCCCCCGGCGCTGGCGCTGGCGCGGGAGCTGTCCCCCCTCCGCCGACCGCCCCGCCCGAAAGCGGCGCCGCCACCGGCATCCGCTGCACCAGGTCGGGATTGATCACATAGAGGAAGAGCCAGGCAAACAGAGCGATGAGTATCCCCAAGAAGGAGTCGGTAATGATGGTCTTGGCTGTCTCCACCCGCGAGGTATTGCCTGCGCTGGTCACATACATGAATCCCCCGACTGTCAGCATGAAGAGAGCTGCTATCCCTATCCCGAAGAAGGTGAAGCGATACAGGCTCTGGAGATAGCTTCCGAAGTCCCCGCTATTGGCAGTGCGGGGAGTACCCGGGATATCTTCAAGCGTTTCGTAGTTGAAGGTGGAGATGGGGGTGGCAGCTGCCGGAGTGGGACCCGTTGCAGTCGCCCCGACCTTGCAGCAGGCATTGCTCCCCCCGGCTCCATCACAGTAACCGATGGGGTCGTAGCGCGAGGTGGGGGTAGTATTCAGGCGGAAACAATTGCGGTCATTGATGGAGCAGGTACCGCCTTCGCTACTGCATTCGGCCTCGGTATTGCTCGAGAGCGGTATGGCAGCCAGCGTCGGCAATACTTGGAAAAAACTTCCAAGGAGGAGCAGTACAAAGAAGAGATAACGCATAGTGTGTGTATTGGCTACAGTATAGCATCACTTCTCGGATGGAGGGACAAGTGAAAGGCCGCTCTATTGCGAGGGCGGCCTTGGCGCACACTTGCTGATGATTTGGCACGCATCGTTCAGAAGTCCCAGCTGCCGTTCATGCTCGACGACTGCGTGTAATTGACGACGGTAGTTTCGAAGAAGTTACCTTTGTCGCTATTCACGTCCTGCAGGCGGTCGAGGTGCTTGTAGGGATTGTCGATCGCCTCGGGGTAGAGTGGCGCGATCGAGAGCATGGCGAGGCGCTTGTTGGCGAGCCACTTGGTGTAGCTCGCGGTGGTCGAGCCATTGATTCCCGGGATGCGGTCGCCGAGGATATGGGTCGACCACTCGATCTCCTGATCGACAGCGGTTTTCATCATCTCGACAATGAGCTTCTCGTCATAGAGATCCGGGAACTCGCGCTTGATCTCGCGGATGAGGTTGGAGAAGATCGTCACGTGGGTCAGCTCGTCGCGGCGGATATAGGCGATCATGCGACCGGTGGCGAGCATCTTCATGCGGTCCACGAGGGTGTCGAAGAAGGCAAAGCCGTTGTAGAAGTAGATCGACTCGAGGAGGAAATTGGCGACGATGCCGCGGAAGAAGTTCCGGTCGGTCGGAGCGTCGATGAAGTCCTGGTAGATCTGTCCGATGTACTTGTTACGCTCGAGGAGGACACGATCGGTGCGCCAGAAGTAGTAGATCTCGTCGCGTTCCTTGGAGTCCACGACCGATTCCAGGATGGTCGCGTACGACTGCGAGTGGATGGCTTCTTGGTAGGCCTGGATGGAGAGGATGAGGTTGACCTCGGGGCTCGTCACGTAGTCGGAGAAGTGGGGCAGATTGACGGTCTGGAGCGAATCGAGGAAGGTGAGGAACGAGATGATACCCTTGTAGGCGCGCTGTTCCTCGGGCGAGAGATCGCTATGGAACATCCGGGCGTCGTCTTTGAGTCCCGAGACCTTTTCCGGCACCCAGAAGTTGCCCACCATCACCTGGTAGAGCGATTTGGCCCAGGGGTATTTGACGACGTTGAGGTTGAAGAGGCCGGTCGTGGCACCCTTGATGATGGTGCGGTGCTCGACGGTGTCGTCCCCGGCGGGGTTGAAGAGCAGATTGGCCTTCATTTCGGCGGTCATAGGAGTGAAATTATGACGAGTGAACAAGCGAATGCGGATCCTTCGCGGCGTGAGGCGCGGCTTCGATTAGCCGCTGCAGCTGACGCAGTCGTCCTTCACTTCACCCGAGAGGCTCCGGACGTAGTAGACGGTCTTGATCTGCTTCTCCCAGGCCTGGACGTAGTAGCCATAGAGCTGGGCCGGCGAGACTTTGGCGGGGTCGATCATCCACTCGAAGCTGATAGACTGGTCGACCCACTTGTAGACGACCGCGATGAGGTTGATGACGTCGGCCATATCCATGTGGATATACTCCTTGTAGAACCAGAAGTTATCCTTGCCGAGCTTGGGAGCGACGCGGATGGTCGGGGCGGAGAGGTTGGTTTCGACGAAGTAGCGCTTGTAGATGGGGAGGAGCGCCGCGGTCGTGCCGACGACTCCGGCGGTCGAGGTGTTGGGCGCGGGAGCGGTGTGATAGGCGAAGCGGACGCCATGCGCGCTCATATCAGCGAAGAGGGTGCGCCACTCTTCCGCGAACGGCGTATTCTTCTCATACCAGGCGAGATCGCGGCCGAGGAGGATGCCTTTGGAGTATTCACTCCCCGGGTAGAGCTCGTAGGTGCCGCGCTCGCGGGCTAAGTCGACTGACGCGCGGTAGGTGTAGTAGGCGTAGCGCTCGAAGAGCCGGTCGGTCTCCTCCCGGGCTTCCTCGGAATCGTAAGCGATCTTGCGCGTAGCGAGGTACTCGGCGAGGCCGAGGTAGCCGACGCCGACCGAGCGATAGCGCTTGCTCGTCCGCTCAGCTTCCTTGATCGGGTAGTAGTTGAGCGTGACGACGTTGTCGAGGACGCGCATGAGGACCGGGAAGACGTCGGCCATCATCTTCTGATCGAAGACGGTCGCGACATTGACCGAGGCGAGGTTGCAGACGACGAGATCGCCCGGATCGTAGCGCAAGACGATCTTGCCGTCCTCGATGGTCTCCTCAACGAACTTGGAGGCCGAGGTATTCTGGCAGATCTCAGTGCAGAGCTGGGTCGAGTAGATATTCCCCGCGTGCTTATTGGGGTTGAGCCGGTTGACGGTGTCGCGGAAGAAGACATAGGGCATGCCGGTCTCGACAGTCGTCTTGAGGAATTTCTTGAAGAGCTCCTTGGTACTTACCGTCTTCTTCATGTCGAGCCGCTCGTCGCGCTCGAGCTCCTCGTAGAAGCGCTCGAATTCTTCGCCGAAGCAGTCCTGCAGGGTCTTGCCATGCACGTTCTTCACCTGGTTGGGATCGAAGAGCGTCCAGTCCTTTCCCTCCTGGAGACGCCGCATGAAGAGGTCGGGGATGGAGACGGCCGGGAAGATGTCAAACGCCTTGGAGCGGATATCGCCCGTCTCGGTTTGGAGATCGAGGAAGTCGTAGATATCGAGGTGCCAGATATCGAGCGTCACCGAGATGGCGCCGAGGCGACTCCCGAGCTGGTTGACGGCGACTGCAGTGTCATTGACCACCTTGATCCACGGATTGACGCCGCCGCTCATCCCTTTGACGCCGCGGATAGCCCCGCCCCGGGCCCGGATATTGCCGAGGTAGACGCCGACGCCGCCGCCGAATTTGGAGATCTGGGCCATGTTTTCGACGGCGTGGTAGATGCCGCGGAGATCGTCATCGACGTTGATCTTGAAGCAGCTGGAGAGCTGGTGGTAGTTGGTGCGGGCATTGAGGAGGGTCGGCGTGGGGAGCGAGATGCGCTGCCTCGAGCAGTGCTCATAGATCTTGAGCGCGAGCTTGAGCCGGTTCTCCTTCTCCTCGGGGATAGCGAGGAAAAGCGCGACCGACATGTACATCTCCTGGGGTAGCTCCTTGACCACTTTGTTGGGGTTGAGGAGGTAGCGCTTGATGAAGGAGACGATGGTGGTGTACTCGTAGCTCTCGTCAGTCTCTTTGGAGAGGTGCTTCCCCGCCTCGAGGATCTCGGCCTCGGTGTAGTACTGGTAGAAATTCTTGTAGTAGAGTCCGCGCTCGATATAGTCATCGAAGAGTGCCTTGTAGGCCGCCGGCGAGTAGATGTCGCGCTGGTCGAGTCCGCGGTTCTTGATGGCTTTCTTGTAGAGTCCGCCGAGGAGGATGCGAGCAGCGATATTCTGCCAGTTGATGTTCTCGACGGTCACGAGATCGACGCAGGTCTTGACGAGGAGGGCCTCGATGTCGGAAGTCTTGATGTCCTCGACGAGATTCTTCTTGAAGGATTCCATGAGGTCCGGGAACTGGCACTCTTCCTCATAGCCCTTGGAAGCGCGGTCGAAGACGGCGCGAATCTTCTTGATGTCGAAATACTCTTTTGATCCGTCGGCCTTGGTCACTTTGAGCGTCTTCTCATCGAACTCGCGCACGAGTCGCTCATGCTTCTCCTCGCGTTCTTTCTTGCGATTCTCACGATAGAGGATGTACGCCTTGGCGAGCTCAAAGTGATTGGCTTTGACGAGCTCGCGCTCGACGATATCCTGCACGTCCTCGACGGTCGGGACGCGGTTCACGAAGATTTCACCGAACACGCGATCGAGGTCGGCGATGACGGCGTCGGTAACAGTAGGGATGAATGACTTGTCGGTGATGGCGATAGCGTCGCAGGCGAGCTCGATGGCGCGCTCAATACGCTTCCGATCAAACGGGATGATTTCTCCATCGCGGCGGCGCACCTTCTCGAGCGTCATATATTTGTATTGTGGGAGTTAGGAGTGGGAGGACATGGATCAATCGCGAGTCGAACGGGGGCGAGGGCGGCTAGTGATGCTCGAAGCGTTTCTCGACGACCGACCAGTCGATGACTTTGGTAAAGGCTTCAATGTAATCCGGACGCTTGATGCCGTAGTCGGTGATGTAGGCATGTTCCCAACAATCCATAACGAGGAGCGGTGTGGTGTTGACCACGTGCCCTTCGTGATGATCCCCTACCCATACGTGGAAAAGCTCTTGAGTTGCCCGATCCTGGACCAGTACGACCCAACCGATGCCGCGGATAGCCCCGAGCTTCGAAAAGCTATTCTTCCAAGCCTCGAAACTTCCCCACGTAGCGAGAATCTTCTTTCCGAGGGCCGAATCAGCAGGAAACGCTGCCGGTTCCTTGGCCATGTTGCTGAAGTAGAGCTCATGCATCCGCATGCCATCGAACTCCCACCCGAGACGGCGCTTGAATTCGTTGTACTCGAGCGTCCCCGCCTCGAGGGTATCCAGTTTTTCCATGAGCGCATTCGTGTTTTTCACGTAGCCCTCATAGAGCGTGAAGTGATTGGTGAGGAGCGTGTCGGAGAAGCCAGCGAGACCGAGAAGGTGTTCGAAGTTCTGTGCGCTGTACGCCATAGCAGTGTGTACGGTGGCTTAGATCTTGCCGACGAGATCGATGCCGGGCTTGAGGGTCTTCCCGCCCTTGGTCCAGCCAGCGGGGCAGACTTCCTGGCCATTGTGTTCGCGAACGAAGACAGCCGCCTCCAATTTGCGGAGAAGCTCCTTGGCGGAGCGGCCGATATTGTTGGCATGCACTTCGTACGCGACGAGCTCCCCGTCAGGATTGATGATGAAGCTGCCGCGGAGCGAGAGACCGGCATCCTCACCGTCCTCGATCGCGACGCCGAAAGTTTCGGAAATCTCCCCGGTCGGATCAGCGACCATCGGATAGGTTATCTTCTTGATGGCTGGTGAATGATCGTGCCACGCTTTGTGGACGAACTTGGTATCGCGCGAGACGCCGAGGATCTCGGCACCGAGCTTCTGGAACTCCGCGTAGTGTTCGGCCATTTCTTCGAGTTCGGTCGGGCAGATGAACGTGAAGTCCGCCGGATAGAAGAAGATGATCACCCACTTGCCCTGATAGTCGCTCATGTGTCCCCGATGGAAACCTTCGTTCTGAAAATAATCAAACTCGAGATTCGGAACTCTGTCGCCGATCATGAGCGGAGCGCCGATGAGACCGTACGCATTGTTTTCTTCCGACATATCGCAGCAGCCACCGCCGCAGCAGTTGTCTTGGGACATAGTGTTGTGGTTAAAGTGAGAGAAAAAAATCGCTCCTCGACTTCAGTTTTTCAGCCAGATTTTGGGCGGAAAAATCGAGGCGCTTCACCATCATAGGGAGCTCGCTAGAACGTGTCAAATGACCTCGAAAAATAAGGATTTTCCTCTGCCGAATCAGTTGTTTTCTAGTAAAGTACACAATAGGTAGTATTTAAAACGATATGAGTATACAAGGTACCAGGTCGACGCTCGTGCGAGATATGAGTCGCCGGAAGCCCTGCATCGGTCCGAGCACACACTCACTCCGACAGTCCGTGACAGGACGCCAAAACGTGCTACAATGCGGGGCAATAGAACTCGATATGAAGCAACGAAGTCATCGAAAAGTAAACCCCGAGACCATGAGCCGCGCAGCAGTCCGACGGACCAGGGAGAGCGTGGTAAAGCTCCGGGAAGTCGGGGAGCGACTGGATCAATTTCTGGGATCCCGGCTCAAATCGCTCTCGCGCCGAGAGTTGCAGGAGCATATCCGGACTGGCCGGATCACTCTCGATGGCGCTCCTGCCCTCAAGCCGCACCAGCGTCTCGCGTTGGGGCAGGTGGTCTCCTGGACCGAGCCGAGTCCCCCTGCTGCAACAGTGAGCGGAGCGGGCCCAGAGAACCCCGCTTTTCAGCGTCTCAAGGTGATAGCCGAAACCCCGGACCTCCTCGTCCTCAATAAGCCGGCCGGCATCAGCATGCACCCTGTCCGCAAGGGGCAGACCGGAACCCTCGCTGATTGGCTGTCAGAGCGGTACCCCCAGATTGTCGGCGTGGGAGAGAACCCCCTCCGGCCAGGCATGGTCCACCGGCTGGACAAAGATACATCCGGCGTCGTGGTGATCGCCAAGACAGACAAGACTTTTGCCACGCTTAAGCGCCTCTTCCAGGAGCGGGCGGTTACCAAACAGTACCTGGCCCTCGTTTATGGCCACGTAGAGGAGCCGAGCGGGGTAATCGAGGCTCCCCTCGGCCGTGTGCGCGGGAGCATCCGGCGAGCGGTCCCGAGCGGCAAGCGCACTTTTGGCGGCGAACTGCGCGAAGCCAGGACCGAATACGTGCTCCACACACGTTATCCACAGCATGATTTGCTTTCAGTTGAGCCAAAAACCGGGCGAACCCACCAAATCAGGGTCCATCTGGCGACTCTGGGTCACCCAGTCGTTGGCGACCGGCTCTATCGCTTCAAGGGGCATGTCGATGACCCGCTCCAGCCTCCACACCAGCTGCTGCATGCCGCCGAGATCCGTTTCACCCTTTTTGGCAAGAAAGATGTATTCCGGGCGCCCTTGCCCGATTACTACGCCGATACGCTTCAGATATTGGCTCTACAGAAGGAAAAAGAAGCTTGATGAGCCTTGGCGGCCAGGGGTTGACGGATTTTGTTCGGCCAGCTAGAATTGGAGCACTTCACTACTCGTCATTCACGGGTAGTTCTTTTTCAGAAATCCCTCATTTTTCCCTCTTATGCGCCAAGAACTCGTGTCTTTCAACCAGAAACTCCGCGCCAAGCGGACCAATCTCCCCGAGCTCATGGCCGGTGACGTAGTCAAGGTATATCGCAATATCAAAGAGGGCGGTAAAGAGCGCAAGCAGCTTTTCCAGGGTATGGTGATCGCGCTCAAGGGCCTCCAGAGCTCGAGCCCTATGGTGACCGTCCGCAAGGTATCCTCGGGCGTCGGTGTCGAACTCGTTCTCCCACTCCTTTCGTCTCAAATCGACCGGATCGAAGTCGTGAAGCGTACCAAGGCTCGCCGCGCCAAGCTTTACTACGTGCGCACCAAGAGCGCCAAGGTCCTCGGCAAGAAGCTCAAGGAAGTCGCCATGGATGTGGCTCATGCCGGCAAAGAGGTGCAGGATGTCGTCAAGGAAGTGAAAGAGGCGGCAGCCGCTGAAGCGCTCCCCGCTCCCGAGGCCGCCGAGGCCAAGTAATCGCGCGCAGCCGATTGCTTCACTCCGTATTCTGTTGTAGGTTGGTAGTTGTGGGTTGTCTGTTTACAATTTGCCCAGGTGGCGGAAT
>CAYWVL010000040.1:0-6826 GCA_964461975.1 uncultured Bdellovibrionales bacterium
CCCACTTGCCGCGATAGGAGAAATCGGGCTGCGACTCCAAAGTAGACTACCAGTTGAGCCAAGCTCCCGTCGTGACACAACCCGCAAATCATCACTTCCGCCAGAACTGTAGCTACCGTCATTGACGAAACGCCCGAAATTCGTATGATAGGAGAGTATCTTTGGGCCGTTAGCTCATTTGGTAGAGCACTTCCATGGCATGGAAGGGGTGACCGGTTCGAATCCGGTACGGTCCACATACTAGCGACTACAGAACTTATCCGGCTTCGGCCGGTTTTCTGTTTTGCGCCAAAACTCGTATGATGGGAGGGGAGGATTGATACTCTCGCCAGTCCGTGCTAGTCTAGACCACTCGCCCCTGTAGCTCAATGGATAGAGCTGTCCCGTCCTAAGGGAACGATCTAGGTTCGATTCCTGGTGGGGGCACAGATAGTCTCCCGAAGAATAAGCTGTACGCCATTCCTGCCGCGCTCCTCTCGTATGTCCGACCGCATTATCAAAATCAATGAGCTGATCCACTCCATCATGGGGGAGTTGCTCGAACGCGAGGTCTCCTGGAAACAGGGGGTATTTGTCACGGTAGTCAGCGTTGACACGACGCCCAATCTCCGCTACACTCGGGTGCTCGTGAGCGTCTTTCCAGAATCTGAAACGCGGTACGCCCTGGAGACCCTACGCCACGAGCAGACGAGCCTCGAACGCTCGCTCCGCTCGAAGCTGGCGACCAGGCCGCTTCCCAAACTCGCTTTTGTACTCGATACCGGCAACCGGGAACTCGATACTATCGAGAAAATACTCAAACAAATTCATGCTGAATAATCATACCGTCTCCCAGAGCACCATGCGCTACTTCGGCAAAGAATTTCGCAACCTACAATACGTAGTGGAGCACGCTGATCGTTTTCTTCTCGTGGCCCACAAGCGGCCTGACCCGGATACAGTCGGGGCCAACTTGGCGCTTTTGTGGTATCTAGAGTCGATCGGGAAGACAGCCGCCATCGTCTGCTTCGATCCATTCCCGGAGACGCTGCGGCCGCTCTTTGGCGATATCACGTTCTACCATCCAGATCAGGTAGAGTGGTCAGACTACGCGGTTATCATTGCGGCAGATTCTGTCGATCGCGGCTTCCATCTTCTGACCGACCGCGTGAATGAGAGCCACGTGACTGTCCTTATCGATCACCATCCCGACATCGAGCTCGAAGGCGATATTGTCATGATCGACCCGAAATACTCATCGTCGAGCGAACTCGTCTATCTCTATCTCGACCACGTCCAAGCCAAGCTTTCGCGATCGATCGCGACCGCGCTTCTCACCGGGATCCTCTTCGACACCGGCAACTTCCAGCATTCGAGCGTCTCACCGCGCGTCATGGATATCGCTTCGCACCTCATGAAACTCGGTGCACCCATGAACAAGATTTCGAGCACCATCTTCACCAACAAGAATATCTCCGCCATGAAGCTCTGGGGGAAGGCATTTGAGAAGGCTCGTTTCATTCCGGGGAATGGGCTCCTCGTCACCGCCGTCACGCGCTATGACATCGCCGAATGTGAAGCGACGCCCGACGATATCTACCAGGTAGCATCCATCCTCTCGACCGTCCCGGAGGCCCGCTTCGCGCTCGTCCTCTCCGAACGGGACGAGGAGACGGTACGTGGCAGTTTGCGCGCTTCGGAACACTATGGCGTCGATGTCTCGGCTATCGCTCACCAATTTGGCGGCGGCGGACACACACTCGCGAGTGGTTTCGAAGTCAAGGGGAAGATTGTCGAGTCGGAGCTCGGCTGGAGCGTCGCATAAGCGCTCTCGTCTCGATGGCCGGCTGGAAGCAGAGGAGGACTTCTCATTATTCCGTTTCTGCTCCATCTGACTGCGCGAGAAACATATCTATGAACAAACAAGAGGCGCTCACTCTACTCAATGCACGGATGATCCTCGAGTGTCCGTGTGGCCTGCGCGAGACGGCTATCCAGGCGGTTCCTGGCGACGGCAACGCCAATGCCGATATCATGTTCATCGGGGAGGCGCCAGGGAAGAACGAAGACGAGCAGGGGAAGCCATTCGTCGGTGCCGCCGGCAAGTTTCTCGCGGAGATGCTCGCTGCAATCGACCTCGAGCGCCAGGACATCTACATCACCAATGTCGTAAAGTATCGCCCGCCCAATAATCGTGATCCCGAACCCGAGGAGATCGAGGCTTGCATGCCGTGGCTCCACGAGCAGATTCGGATCATCGAGCCGAAAATTATCGTGACGCTCGGCCGCCACGCGCTCGAGCACTTCATCCCCGGGAAGAAGATTTCGGAAGTGCACGGCCAAGCCTTCCGGCGACGTTTCGATGATATCGGCGAACAGGTATTCTTTGCGCTCTACCATCCGGCTGCCGCTCTCTACAACGGCGGCATGCGCCAGACGCTTATCGAGGACTTCAAAAAAATTCCCAAAGTCATCGCACGGCTGCGTCAGACATAAACATACGTCCCGTGCAATCGAAGCGCACTACTTGTTCTCCAAAGTAAACACCACGATCTCGGACTGGGTGAGGAAACGCTGCGGCGGGCCCCAGGAGCCAGCGCCCGAAGTCGTGTAGACGTGCATGCCATTGAAAGATTTCAACCCGTAATCGAATCCATGGTACACGAAGCGGGTAATGAGATTGACCGGCCACATCTGTCCCCGGTGGGTGTGACCGGAGAGGAGGAGGTGTCCGCCGAGCGACTCGATCACCTCGACATGCCGCGGGATATGCTTGAGAACGATAGTGGGGAGTGCCGGATCAAGCTCGAGATGTTTCAGGGTCATCGCGGTCGCGGCCTCGGTCCGCGTCGTCATGAAATCGAGCCCGACGATCTGGAGTCCCTCGAGTACGACCTTCTCATCATTGATGATGCGAAAACCACTCTCTTTGAGCGAGCGCAGGAAGTCAGCTTTGTGGCCATACTCCTCATGATTGCCGGAAACGAAAAAAGTCGGCACCTGTCGGGTCAGCTCGCGGTAGGGAGCCGTCACGAGATCCGGATCGATCGGCGGCCCGTCAAAGAAATCGCCACCCATCAGGACGAGATCGGGCGCTTCGGAGCGGATAAGCGCGGCCAGTCGCTCAGCTGTGCTCTCGCGGTGGATATTGCCATAGTGACTATCAGCAAAGAAGACCAGTTTCTTCCCGCGCCAGGCGGCCGGGAGGTAGGGGAGCGCGAGCGGCATCCGTACCACTACCACTTCATGTCCATGCCGGAGCGCGACCCAGCTCAAGACGAGAGCCGTGAGATAGGTGATGACCGGCACCATCTCCGGCATAGCGAGGCCCAGGAATCCTGACAGGAGTTCGAGGAGAGCGATGAGCACGGCTCCGAGGAACAGCAAGTGCACCGTCCCGAGCCAGCGGACGGCCCACCCATACGCGAGTCGCGCGGTCCGTCCCGGCGCCACCCGAGTCGAGATATTGGAAAGGAGGAACGTGAAAGATGAAAGGAGAAACAGCCAGAACCAGTAGTACTCGAGCTCGCCAGACCAGCCGAAGTAATGATCCATGGAACGGAAAATGATCCAATGGACGAGAGTAATGAGGAGCTGCACGCTCACGAGAAAGACCAAAAGTCCCATAGTGAATTTGTGTATTGGTAGTGTAGCAGACCTCCACTGGTGCCGGAGACGGCCCTCCTCTGCTCTCCGAGCTACGGGCGGGTAAAGGATCTCCAAACTCTTGGTGGGCGGGGAGGGACTCGAACCCTCAAGCCGGTGAGGCACAACATTTTAAGTGTCGCGTGTATACCATTCCACCACCCGCCCTATTATCAAAGTATACCCCTGCCTGCCGGCAGGCAGGATTCCTGTCCACTCCGGCATAACGAGTGAGGTCCGAAGCGGAGTTGAACCGCTGTACAGGGTTTTGCAGACCCTTGCCTAACCGCTCGGCCATCGGACCATCGAAAACAACTGAAGCCTAGCAAAGGGGGAGGGGAGCGTCAACCGAAAACGGGACCCGTATGGAGTCCCGCTCGGTAGTACGGCCAGGAGTGGTCTTAATTGACAATCTCGGCTTCAAGATGCTGGCGACCGAAGGCAAACGCCTCCTGTTTGGTCTCCATATAGATATCAACCTTGTTGCCCTTGATGGCACCACCACGGTCTTCACAACGGTACTCGCCCATGCCGGCAATTCGGATCTTGGCACCGAAAGGGAACTCCTTAGGGCATGCGAGGGTACGGTTTTCTGCCACTTTGAGACCAGAAGCCGTAATCCCATCTGACTTGCCGCACTCATCAGCGGCAGCGGTATAGGCCGAGGCATTGACCGTAAATTTCTTGCCTACTTCCCAAGTTTTCCAGATATGTGCCTGCTTCTCTTTCCACCGAAGGAGGATTTTCTCTTCCTTGGTAGGCTCTATAGGCTTCTCCTCTTCCTTGTCTTTGAGGAACGTCCAGTCGACGAGAAAGGGGTCGGCAGCAAAGTCATATGACTCCTTGAGAGGGAGCTCTTCGGCTACCTGGGCCGACACTTGGATAGGGATAAATACGGCCAAGGCGATTCCGAGGGTAACGAGACTAGGGATAAATTGCATAGTGGATGGTAATGGCTAGCGGTTGGCTTTTCAGCGCAACGCGACATATTATCACGTTTTCTCTATTTGGTCAATACCGCAGCAAGCTGGATTATGCTATTATTGGCTTATATAAGCCACTTCTTTCAGATAGTCACGGTATTATCCTTCAAATAAGCCATTTATGGCGTATACCCAGCTCACCGAGGAAGAAGCCCGGATTATCCTCGGAAAGGGGACGGAGGCCCCTTTTCAGGGTCAGTATGACCAGCACTTCGCGCCAGGTACCTATATCTGCCGCCAGTGCCAAGCATCGCTATTCGACGCGCGAGCCAAGTTCGAAGCCCGCTGCGGCTGGCCAGCTTTTGACGCCTGTTTCCAGGGTTCAGTCAGAGAGATCCTCGATCCTGATGGCCGACGGACCGAGATCCGCTGCGCCCGCTGTGATGGTCATCTCGGCCACGTCTTCCGAGGCGAAGGCCATACGCCTTCCGACACCCGGCACTGCGTCAATTCGATTTCCATCCGCTTTGTACCCGCTGGGCAGCCGCTACCACCCGTACTTGAAGCTGAATAAGCTGTGGATAAGTGTAAAAACTCCGCCCGAGGGCGGAGAAAGTAGCTGACTTATTTTCGAGCAGGTTGATAATGCCTGTCGATTTCTGATTTTTTTCTTCTTGACTACGTTTGCTCCCTACTTGATTACTTCCCGCAGGAGCTTGGCGACTTTGGCTGGGGAGGTAAGCGCCTTGACGAGATAGAAGTGGGTATTGAATTCGCCAGCCTTCCGGAAAGCCTCCTCTTCATCCACATTGGAGAGGATAATGACTGGGATCCGCTTCAGCTTCGTGTCATGCGACAGACTGGCAAGCACATCAAATCCATTTTTGACCGGCATCTGGAGATCAAGGAGGATGGCATCCGGCCTTTCACGCGCGACCATCTCGAGTCCTTCGGCGCCGTCTTTGGCCAAGAGCACCTCATAGCCCTCGCGCGAGAGTTCCAGACTATAGATCTCGCGCAGATATGCCTCGTCATCGACAAGGAGCACGCGTTTCGCTTGGAATGGCTGGTCCATAGATTTGATTTTTTGATGCCTGTATTCTAGCACATGGAGCAAGAAATGATCGCGCCCGCCTGGCTGTGCCAAGCGGACGGAGAGTGAAGAACAACAGAGGCTACCGGCACCTCACAGCTCGGACACCTGCTTGAGGTGTGTGTAGGGGATATTTCCCCGCTCACCGTCGAGATATGAGATCAGCACCAACCCGCCACCGGCAACGACCCAGCAGCCAGGAACTGCACTGCCATCTGGCGCCACGTACTCTGCAAAGCGTGCTTCACCCACACAGGGGCCTTGCTCATTGTAGAGCAGCACCTGGGCTCCATCTCCAGATCTCGCCACGACGGCCGCTTTGCCACGCTCAAGCTTGACGGGTCCAGCGCAAGCGCCAAGAGCGAGCGCGACAAGCAGGGCCGCGGATGTCTGCCAAGGAACTCGGGTTCGCATGACTCCTCCTTTGGGGAGCGGTTCCGATGGTCCCAGCATAAAAGTGAGGGCGATATGTGTCAACAACGAAAAATAGGTATCGGTCACTGCCAGAAATGATCGCGCCCGCCTGGTGGTACCAAGCGGGCGAGGAAGCGTGTCAGAGACTGCGAAAGCGCTGGTTGCCACCCCAGAGAGCCGCAGTGCCCCAGAATGCCCCGAAGGCCGCGGTCCAGTAGGTGAGAGCGGTCGCGGTCCAGCCGGCACCATATCGGGCGAAGTAGCTTGAGCGGGAAGCGGCCAGCGCTTCTACATCGACGAAGATTCCTAGGAGCAACAGGTACCCGCCGACCGTGAAGCCGAAGACGATGCCGGCAGAGATGACTCCGACCTTGGCAGCATGAATGAGATCGTGCCAATCGTGCTGGCGCTGAACCATCATCCACACCATCGCAACGAGGAGTGCGTTGGCGGTCGCCACGACCGAACTCACGCCGAACAAGCTCCACTGGATCGCCCAGATGGCGACCGTTCCGGAGAGCAGTCGCGCCTTGGCTGGCCAACGGATGGTTGGCGTCGTTTCAGGCACGAGCTGTTCGCCGGTTGCCGCTGCCCACCACCGGTGGATACAGACGAATGAACCGAGGCAAATGCCGCCAAAAGCGGCGCTGCCGTACGGCCACCACTTCACCTGCAAGAAATCTCGGCTATAGGGAAGGTCGATGACCGCGCCACCGATGAGGCCGATGGCCGTCATCTTGAACAGCCTCCGGCGCTCCTCCTTGTCAGCCTT
>CAYWVL010000040.1:6836-8714 GCA_964461975.1 uncultured Bdellovibrionales bacterium
GGCACCACAGCACCAGGCACCAGCCGACAAAGACGAGCACAACATTCTCGATGTTCGGGAGCATTGCTCTCTCCTCGGGGAGTTGTTAAAGATGGCCATACTCTCGCATGCTTCCTGTGAAAGGTCAACGGGCGTGGGCCGGGAGCAGCTGGAAACGCTGGAGAGCATCGAGCAACCTCTCGGTGAGGCCGTATTCTCGGAGACGGGCCTCGAGATAGCCAGTGTCGATCGGTTCGGAGCGGACCAAGGCATCGATATCGCTCAAGTCGAACTTGCCCTCTTGCTTGCCACGCTGGAGGGTCGCCTTGAGGATGATAGTATCGACCGGATTGCAGAGACGCACCGAGAATTCTTCGGAGCGGATCTCTCGGGTATGCTGCCAGGCCAGGTCAGTCAGCTTGAAATGATACTCGGCCCCGCCGATCTGGACGACCGAGCGCGAAACGATTTCAATAGAGCGGTCCCGGTACGGATAGAGAAACACCGCGCACTCTTTGTCGATGCATTCGCAGGCGGGGAAGAGGCCTTTCACTTTGGGGATATCTTCATCTGCCACGAGGACATCGATATCGCGCGGGGTCCGTTCGCCGGTCGCGATATAGACGTACGACCCGGAGTAGATGCCGTATTGGATGCCATGGCTGTTGAGGGCTTCGATGACGGAGCGGAGCTGCGGAGCTGTTTCCAACAGTGAGCGGTAATTGCGGACGTGGGGATCCATGATCAAGCGATTCGGTCGGCACGTTCTTTATAGTTTTACTTGTACTCTTCCTCGACAATTCTGACAAGGAGCATCAGTAAGGCTGGGTGTCCGGAGAGCGCTTAGCTACCCAAACCCTTGACATTCGCTTCCGCTGTCCGAGACAATGAGCAAAATAGTGAAAGTATGCGCGTTGACGAGCTTCTGCACCAATATATACAGGAAGAAAGAGGGCTAATCGGAAGGACCGAAGAAAACAACTACTTCAGCGTGGTTTTTAGGGATGTCCCGAAATACTATCGCTACCTTTTACTCGTCTGGCCTGTGTACCAAGGGTTGAGTGACCAGTTCGCCAAAGTGATCAAAGCGATGCAAGAAACGTTTGCAGCCGCTGGAGAAGGTTCTCATAAAATGACGCCAGGAGAGATGCGGTTGATGGAGGAAAACGGTGCGCTTCAGGAAAAGTTGCATAAGGAGATTGAGTCAATTTACCTCTTCGCCAACATCCTTTTGGACAGGCTGGCCGCTGCCACTGAATACTACTTTGGTCGTGGTGCAAAGCCGTGGGGCTCGTTTGACGCGATGCGACAGTACTTCAAAGAATATAGTGAGAACCGTGGCATTGCACTTCCCGAAGAGGATTTTTTTAATAGAATGGAGTGGCTCTATGAACACGTGGCTCAATTTCGGCATGAACTACTTGTTCACAAGCACGAAAAGGATTTCCACACTCGACTTCTTTTTGGAACAGGCTACAACCGAGATGACAGCGAGACCATCATCAGCTTGGGCCTGATGTATCCCAAAAAAGGTGAGCAGTCACTGATGACGGTGAAGCCGAGAGAAATTATGGAGAACCTGGACGCCTTTCTGGAAGATTGGGTTAAACATCTTCGGGTAAATCGAGAAAAAAGAAATCTGAGTCCGAGGCCGTAAAGTAGACGGTTTTCCATTCTACTCCCGTCTTCCCGACCCCTTTTCCGTTCTCCTCCCGTACTCAATCTAAACAAAAGAAAAAAGGATCGGCACGAGACCAATCCTTTTTTCTTTGACTGAGCGGGTAACGGGAGTCGAACCCGTATCTAGTCCTTGGCAAGGACTCATAATAGCCGCTATACGATACCCGCTGATTTTCCTGCACGGAACACTGTAGCGCGAAACTGGAAACCCGGCAACCG
>CAYWVL010000041.1:0-8705 GCA_964461975.1 uncultured Bdellovibrionales bacterium
CTCCGTATGGCTACTCTGTCATGGCTCCTCCGACTTCGTCAACTCTCGCTGAAAATGCTATAGTGGAGAAAACACATTATGAACCTCGATCAACTTCCCCCATCGCAGCGCGTCTTGTTCTCGTGGGTCGCACCCGAGCATATCCACGTGCGCCCCAACCCGCGCGCCATCATGATCGCTGCCGTTCTCCTCGTAGTGGTCATCGCCTACGCTCTCATCACCAATAGCCCCCTGATGGCTATCACCTTCATCCTGATCGGCGTCGTCGGGTACCTTTTCCTCACCAAGGATCCGCAGGAGGTAGAATTCATCATTACCCGGGAGGGCATCGTCGTCGGCCGCAACCTCTACGCTTTCGAGGACATCCACTCGTTCTGGATCTTCGACGAACACCCGCTCGAAAACGTCTTGAGCATCCACTCCCACGGCGTCTTGGCACCCTTCATCCATCTCCCCCTTGGTGACCTCGATCATCAGACCATTCGCGAAGTGCTCCTCGCCTACATCCCCGAAGAAAAGCAGGAGCCGCGCCTGGTTGACGTCGTCGAGAAAATGCTTCATATTTAGCACGGTCCCAAGCGGCAACCGGCGGCCGTAATCCCGGTCTTTTTCTTTGTCTTTTTGGGGATTCTAGTGTAGGTTGTACATTGTCAGTCGCCAGACATTTTGCGCTCGTAGCTCAGTGGATAGAGCATCTGGTTGCGGTCCAGAGGGTCGCAGGTTCGATTCCTGCCGAGCGCACCACAAAATAGTCCATCAGCCAGAACCGCGCTCGTCGTATAATGGATAAGACATCGCCCTCCGAAGGCGGAAATGCAGGTTCGATTCCTGCCGAGCGCACTATTGAATAGCGCACCAAACTAGGGACACACATGCAGGTTCCCGTTTGCGGAGCAAAGGATGCTTCCTGCCGAGCGCACAGGAATCATTTGGATATTCGATCATAACTTTCGTGCACAGTCCCAATTGCCCCCTTGACGGGGTGTTTTATTTTGGTTAATATATCGTCGCTCGTTAACAAGAAAAGAAGAGACGAGTCCCTCAACCCCTTTTTGCGAAGGAGTTCGCTGTGTCCAGATCGCTGTTTCCGCCCGTTCAGGAATACGGGCTCGTGATGCGTCCGGGAAGGCAACTCCTGGCGCTCGGCTTGCGTTACCAGCAGCCACTCACTCCTGCTGCTCGGCTTGTCATCCAAAGAGGCATCCTTCGGATCGGCCTCAACCGAGGCGATGCCGTCGGGGTCAGCTTCAGTGAGAACGGCCGTGACATCGAGGTCACCCTGCCGGACTCCGGGCGCATGGTCGAAGAGATCATCTTCCTGGATGCGTTGGGCGTGATGGGCGTCAAGAATGCTCCTCCCAATATCCCCATCGCATGGGAAAAGGAGGATCAACCTTCGAAAGCCAGTGGTTTGGCACCCTCCCAGGTGCCCATCCCCGAACCACCTGCCCGTCTCCACTAGGCGCACTGCGCCCTGCCACACCCTCCGCCCGTCAGCACTCTTTAGAACTCTAAAGCTGGCGGGCGACTTGATTTTCATACACTGATCACCGTCATCCATTGACAAAGTATCTGATTCCTAGGTAAACTTTCCAGGTGTTACTTAAAAACAAGCGCTAAGAAGGTCATCATCAGACCAACCAAACCACGAGGAATCTCGATGCCCCACCTTTCAACAAGATCCGAGGACCGGATCGTTGTCTCCTCCAAGTCCTCCGGAGGCAATGGTCTCTACTTCAAGACTGCCAATGTCGTTGTGGATGGCAACCGGCTCACCCTGGCTGCCGACCGAACCGACTCCGCCTGGGAGAAGCTCCGACTCCTCCCCCAAGCCGACGCACTAAAGCGAATTATCCTCGCTACGGTGCGCCAGAAGGGCCTCCCGGCCGCCTTCGTCCCCGAGTGCTCCTCCGAGCGCGTCGTCATCGGTTTCCGCGGCCCCATCAGCCTGGAAATGTTCGATGCCGAAATGCTCGAGAGTCTCGGGTTCAGCCAACCCAACCGCCTGCCCGCGCCCAAGCCCAAGAAGAGCTGGCGCAAGTGATCCTGCCTGACTTTCTCTAGCGCTTCCTCGGTCCGCCCCGTGTGCACAACGGTATCCGGATCCTTCCCCCTCGGGACCAGCGCTGCTGGTCCCGAGGCCTTTTCTTTCCTGGGTGATTTTTCTATACGCCCTACCACCACACCAATGCATTGGCGTGGTGGTATACTGGTGGCACTATGGACCTCTCCACCCGGCTCGACACCTTTGCCACCGTCAAGAAAGCTCACTGGTACGCTCTGAAGCGCCTCGGGATAGAGACCGTGCGTGACCTCCTCTACCATTTTCCCGCCCGCTATGAGGACTACGCCACCCTCGTCCCGATCGAGTCGCTCACGGCTGATACCAAGGCGACCATCGAGGGCACCGTGCGCGAGGTGAAGAGCGAGCGCTCCTGGCGGAAGAAGCTCCTCATCACGCGCGCCGAGATCGAAGACGCCACGGGCACGCTCCGCGTCATCTGGTTCAATCAGCGCTTCGTCGAAGGCGTGGTCAAAACAGGCGAGCGCGTCCGGCTCGCCGGCAAAGTCACCACGGACAAAGAGGGCCTCATCATGCAGTCCCCCGCTTTCGAGCGCGCCGATCGGACAGCCACGCATACTGGCCGCCTCGTCCCCGTCTATCCCGAAACGACCGGACTCACGTCCAAATTCCTGCGCTGGCAGATCGCCACGCTCTACCAGACTCTCGCCGAGATCCCTGATCCGCTGCCCGCCGATATCCTCGCCGAGCTCCACCTCCCCGACCTCAAAACCGCTCTCGGTTATCTGCATTTCCCGCGTGAAGAGAAGCAGGTCCTCCTCGCCGAGAAGCGTTTCGCGTTCGAAGAAATGTTCTTCCTCCTGCTCAAGAGTCTCTCGCTCAAACACGCGGCGGCGACCGGACGCGCCGTACCAATCAACCATCAGCAATCCCCATTCGGCCGACTGGCGCAAACGATCAACAATTTTGTAGAAAATCTTCCCTTCAAACTCACCCGCGGCCAAGAGAAGGCGGTGTCAGAAATCCTCGCCGACCTCGGGCAGCCGCACCCGATGAACCGCCTCCTCAATGGCGATGTGGGGAGCGGCAAGACCGTGGTCGCGGCCATCGCCATCCAGTCTGTCGCGGCCGCCGGGTACCAGGCTGCACTCCTCGCGCCGACCGAAGTCCTCGCCATCCAGCATGCGGCGACCCTCGCCAAGCTCTTCGCCCGCGAGCGCAAGAATATCGCCCTCCTCACCGGAAGCCGGAGCGAACTCAATGGCGACACGCTCAAACGGCCCGGGCTCATCCAGGCGATCGCTGCCGGCATACCGGACATCATCGTCGGGACGCATGCGCTCCTCGAAGAGAGAGTTACATTTGAACGGCTGGCTCTCGTCGTCGTGGATGAGCAGCACCGCTTCGGCGTGTCGCAGCGTGCTCGGCTGCAGGAGCTCTCATTTGCGAGCGAGGACGGATCAGCGTCCCAGGTCCCGCACTTCCTCTCCATGACTGCGACGCCGATCCCGCGCACGCTTTCCTTGACACTCTTCGGAAGCCTCGACCTCTCCCTCCTCGACGAAGTGCCGGCCCACAAGAAGCCGATCAAGACCCGGGTAGCCGCCACGGAGGCCGAGCGAGAGAAGGTCTATGCGTTTATGCAAGATGAGATCAGGAAGGGTCGCCAGGCCTTTGTGATCCTCCCTCTCGTCGAGACGAGCAAAGCGATGGAAGAAGTCCGTGCCGCTACGACCGAGCACACCCGGCTCCAGAACAAGATCTTCCCTGATCTCCGAGTCGGGCTCCTCCACGGACGGCAGAAGCCCAAAGAGAAAGATGCGCTCATGCATCGCTTCAAGGCGCACGAGCTCGACATCCTCGTCTCGACCGCTGTCGTCGAAGTTGGCATCGATATCCCCAATGCGACCGTGATGCTCATCGAAGGCGCCGAACGCTTCGGTCTCTCCCAGCTCCACCAATTCCGCGGACGGGTGGGCCGAGGCAAAGAGCAGAGCTATTGCTTTCTCTTCCCGAGCGATGGTAAGAGTCCCGAGTCCAAGCGGCTCCAAGCGCTCGAAAAACACGCGAGCGGTTTCGACCTGGCCGAGATCGACCTGGAGCTCCGCGGCCCGGGTGCCTTCCTCGGGACGAGACAGAGCGGCCTCCCCGATATCGCCATGGAGCACCTAGCCAATGCGAGACTCATCGCTCTCGCGAGAGAACACGCCGAGAAGCTCCTCGCGCTCGACCCCGGACTCCAAGCCCATCCTCTCCTCAAGAAAGCCCTCCAAAAATTCGAGGAGCGGATTCATCTGGAGTAGCCACATTCCAATATTCTCAAGAATGTTGGAATGTTGCGAGAAAAAGAACGACGGGCCCGCAGTACCCGCGTATTTCAAGGTAATTAAAACAAAGAGAATTACTTTCGCATCTTCTCCGTCACCCAGAATTCGCCCATGTAGCGCTTGGTGAGGAGACGTGTCTGGGCATGGATCGCCGGGAGAGCCGAGAGGAAGGCAACCAGAGGGACCAGGAACCACTGGAAGAACATGAGCGAGGTGCGCGACCAGTGGTAGCGCTTGGGCCGCGGCGGGAGCGTGAGGAGCGCGAGCGGGATCGAGATGAGCATGCCACCCATGCCGAGCGTGAGGAGGGTGCGGGTAAAGAGCGGGAGATTGTGCGCGAGGACGCTCTCGCGGAAGAGGTCGCTCCCGAAGAGGAGCGGCAGCCACCCGAGAAAGGTGAGGAGAAACGACGTCGTCGCCCAGGAGTAGTGGCCCTCGAGCATCTCGAAGGAGACGCGCAGCTTCTTCCAGAACGGGATGATGCGATCCGGCCAAATGGCGCGCATCGTGACCGGGAAGTTCTCGATACCGTAGGCCCAGCGATGCTTCTGTTTGTACTGGTTGACGAGGGTACGCCAGTAAGTCGGGGCGAGGACCGCGTCGAGCGAGATGGGGAGATGGATCGGCTGCACCTGGTAGTCGCCATGGAAATAGGCGAGGCACTTCCAGTAGATGACCGAGTCTTCGCTGATCATATTGACCGGCCAGAATCCGACTTTGACGAGCGTATCAAAGGCTTCGCTGTGCGATGAGAAGGTGACCATCTCGCGCCGCGTCGACTGATAGAGATGCCAGAACGACGAACCCGTCACGATGATGCGGACGAACGCGTTGGTATCCCAGAGATTGTTGTGGTACATGGGGAGCGGCTGGTAGGCACGCTGGAGCCGCTTGGGATCGGTCGTGTAGTGATAGGTCAAGGCGCCGAAATACTCTGGATGCACCACCGAGTCGCAGTCGAAATTGGAGAAAACGACTCGTTTATAGTCGATGCCGCGCTCGTCGAGATACCGCATAAGCTCCCGGGCGGCGTAGCCGGCATTGGACGCCTTGCACTTCATCTCGCCAGGAGCGACCACATGGGTCGTCACGATGAAATCACGGAAGACATGGCCGAATTTGGCCCGCAGCTGCTCTACTTTGGGGAGGCGCGTCGCCGGGTCTTCGCGCTCCTCGGTCGCGAGGAGGATGATCATCTGCTCCTTGGGGAAGCGCGAGTGCTGGAGCGACTCGAGTGCTGGCTCGATCACTTCGACGGGCTCATTGGCGGTCGGGAGGAGGACCACATGGATCACTTCGCGCCAATCCATGATCTCATTTTCGAGAGGGATGAGCGCCTGGGTCTCTCCGAGGATATGCTTGGTCCGGCGTATCGCCTGGGCGAGTCCGCGGCGCTTCTTCCATTCGCTTCGGCTCGTCGCCCGACGTTCCTGGCGGAGGCTCTCTATCCGCGCCTGGAGCTTCTCGATATACGCGGCCGGATGCTGACTCTCGCGGTAGCGCTCCTCCCAATCGATGCGCTTGCCCCGGGCGATATGGAGCTGCGCCTCGACCGCGAAGAAGGAAATATAGAGCGCCCGGTAGATCCAGTACACATCAAAGACCAGGATAAAGACGGCCGCCCAGAGCGGGAGGAAGAGCGACAGGACGATGACGCCGATGAGGGTCCCCCAGGTGAGGAGTCCGGGCACCATCTCGAGCGTCCGCTGCACCAGGCGCTTCCCCGGCTCGGTCGTTTTGGGATCGGGAAAGGCGAAATCGGATCGAGAGAACGTTTGCATAGTACCAGTATACGCTATAGTAAGAGGGAGGGTGAGTTCTCTAGCCATAGCAGGAAAATCCTTTCTTATCAAGCCGACGTATGCCGCGAACATTTCCGCCAGGCTTCCTCTGGGGCGCCGCTACTGCCAGCCACCAAGTCGAGGGCGGCAACCACAATGACTGGAGCGAGTGGGAGAAAGTTCATGCCGAGCGCCTCGCCCGTGAATCAGAGCAAAGCTTCTGGTGGAATCCAAACTGGGAAAAGTTCCGAGCCGAAGCCACTGATCCAGCCAATTATATTTCTGGAAGTGCCTGCGATCATTACACCCGCTTCCGCGAGGATTTCAATATTCTCAAAGAGCTCAACCTCAACGCCTATCGCTTCTCGATCGAATGGTCACGCGTCGAACCGGAGGAAGGGAATTTTGATGAACGCGAACTCAACCATTATCGCGACATGGTCAGTGAATTACGGAAGCGGGATATCGAGCCCTTTATCACCCTCTGGCACTGGACCCTCCCCCTCTGGCTTTCCGAAAAAGGCGGCATCCTCGCCCCTGGCTTCCCTGATTTCTTTGCCCGGTACAGTGAACGAGTCGTGAAAACTCTCGGCAGTGAGGTGAAGTTTTGGATCACGCTCAATGAACCCGATGTCGTCTCTGGCCATGGATACTGGAAGGGTGAATGGCCACCGATGGAATATCGTCACCTGCCCCACCTCGTCCGCGCCCTCCGCACTCTCGCCACAACTCACCGCTTCACATACACAAAAATCAAGCAAATGTTTCCCGCTGCTCAGATTGGTATCGCCAAACATAATGTTTGGTTTGAAGCCGCTGGGAATACCCGGTGGAACCGTTTCCTTAAATCACTCGCTGATTATTGGTGGAATGATTGGTTTTTCAGAAAGATTGCCGACTCCCAGGACTTCATCGGCCTCAATCACTACAATCGCCACCGTATCGATGGTTGGTTTAATAAAAACGAGAACCAGCTGCAAACTGATTTCGGCTGGGAATACTCTCCCGGGTCGCTCTATCATGTCGTGATGGATCTGAGGCGATACGGAAAACCAATTTACATCACCGAAAACGGCATCGCGGACCACGATGATGATCTTCGTCCCCGCTTCATAAGAGAAGCTCTCACGGCGCTCCACCGGGCGATCACCGCTGGAGCCGACGTGCGGGGCTATCTCCATTGGTCGCTCCTGGATAACTTCGAATGGGACAAGGGGTACTGGCCCAAGTTCGGGCTGGTCGCCGTCGACCGCACCACCCAAACGCGTACCATCCGCGAGAGCGCTAAACAATATGCCGAGATTGCGAAAAACAATGCTCTGCCATAGTCTATTAAAACATCTAACTTCTACCTTCTAACTCCTCACTGCTATGCTCCCCTCCCTCACTCTCGCCGAAGTGCTCAAGACGTTTGTCATCGCTGTCCCCGTCATGGCCGCGATCGACTACCTCTGGCTGGCTCGCATCGCCAAAGGTTTCTACCTCACCTCGCTCGCGCCCTTGATCCGAGTGGAAAATGGCTCGCTCGTCGTCAACCTGGGAGGCGCCGCGATCGTCTACCTCGTCGGCATCCTCGGCCTCATCCTCTTCGTCGATCCTGCCCACAAGACGCCGAGTCAAGCACTCGTTTCAGGCGCGCTTTTCGGCTTCGTCATGTACGCCTTCTATGATTTCACCAACTACGCCACCCTCCACGGCTTCCCGCTTCGGCTGGCGCTCATCGACACTCTCTGGGGCACCTGCCTCTTCGCCATCGTCGGCGCCGTGACCGCCTGGGTCTTGAATGTTTGAAAATAGCGATCCGTCATATAAAAATTTCGAAGCCTTGTCGCGCGCGGGCGGCAAGGCTTCAGTTGGTTGGTAGGCACTCCCGCGCTGCGGAAGCTACTTGGGACGACGCAGGGTCGCCAGCAAATGGTTCAATGCAAAGGCGTCACCATGGTCGGGGTAATCGATCTGCGATTCCTGCGCATCGGCAACCGCCTTGCGCTGACCAAACCAGCTGCTGATCTTCTGCCGCAGCACACGCCACGTCAGACGGAGCGCTCGCCACAGCCAGAGGTGGCCAAGGATTACGACCATAGCGGCCATGATCCAGCCAGCCCAAGGCATGAGGTCATGATGGATCGCCACGATCCACTTCCAGGCAGACTGCGTCCAGGGATGCTGGACGACAGCTTGGGAGGCTTCGATCAATTTCTGCATGTTCTGCTCCTCGGCAGTGAGTTGAGGGGGTGGGTGGAAGGTACAAGAATGATACCTTATCATAAAACATGCTGCCCGTCAAAGGCTAGTCTTGCCACCCCTGACTTTTGTGTTATACTGGCGACGCAGTTCCCTCTGCTTTTTTCTTTATTTCAAGATTATTATGAAATTGAGAATCTAGTTTTTGAAGTTGTTTACGGCCCCAGCATCCCCCGCCCAGGGCGGACGGGTCTATCGGTTAGGACGGTCCTAACCTGGGTGTGCTATAAAATAAAAAGTGTTTGGCCTGCCGCTCCGAAGCTTTAGCGAAGGACGGCCCCATCGTCTATCGGTTAGGACACCAGGTTTTCATCCTGGTAAGAGGGGTTC
>CAYWVL010000042.1:0-6568 GCA_964461975.1 uncultured Bdellovibrionales bacterium
TCGACGTCATGCGCGGCGCGATATCGAGATGCACCCACGGATAGTCGGTGAATTGCTTGAGAAACATGGCAGCCGTGATCGCGCCGCCATACTTGGTCACGCCGACATTGCCGATATCCGCATAGGTCCCTTTGATATCCTCGAGGTATTCGTCCCAGAGCGGGAGCGGCCACACAGGGTCATTCACTCGTCCGCCGATATGGCGCAACGCGAGCTCGATCTTTTCGTCGGTCGCGAAGAGTCCGCTCGCTCGTTCGCCCAAAGCCACTACGGCAGCACCAGTCAGAGTCGCCGCGTCGATCACGAGCGATGGACGATACCGCTTGGCATAGTGGAGCGCATCGGAGAGGATGAGCCGCCCCTCGGCATCCGTGTCCTGTACCTCGATCGTCGTCCCCGATGCGGTGCGGATGATGTCACCGGGCCGATAGCTCTCGCCCGAAAGCATATTCTCGACCGCCGGCACGAGCGCGATGAGATTCTTTTTGACCTTGAGCCGAGCGCAGGCCGCGAGCGTGTGGAGCATGGTCGCGGCACCCGACATATCCATATTCATCCCGAGGATATGCTGTGTTGGCTTGAGATTGATGCCGCCCGAGTCGAAGGTTACGCCTTTGCCTACGAGAACTATCGGCGCTTCGCCCCGCGTGCCGCCCCGATACTCGGCGATGATAAAGCGCGGCTTGGCGGCGGATCCCTGGCCGACCGCGAGGATAGCGCGCATCGCTTCGCGCGCGAGGCGCCGCTCATCCCAAACTGTCACGGTAACTGGCAGCGCGCGAAACACCCGCTTGGCGTGAGCCGCGAGGAGCGTCGGGGTCATCTCGCTCGCCGGCTGATTGGCGATGCCGCGTGCCGCATTGGTCTCCTCGCCGATAATCATTCCCCGTTTGAGCCCGGCCTCAAAACTCGAGCGTTCTTGCACCCCGACGAACGCGATCTCCTTGAGCCGAGCGAAGCCTCCCTTGGGCGGCGTCTTGTACTCGTCGAACGCATAGTCCGCGAGGAGGATATTGGTCGCGAGGAGCTCGCCCAGTTCGGCTGCCTCAAGCTTGAGTTCGCGGAACTGCCACTCGGGAAGCGACCAGGCGAGGCTCGGAGCCTTCCGAGCCTTGGCGATGACCACCGCCTTGCGGATGAGAAGCAGCCACGCGCGCCGCGTCAATGTGGAGCGCTCGCCATACCCGAGGACGAGCGTGCGTCTTTCCTGAGTATCGACCAGCACCTCTTCCCGTTCCCCGGGGACGAGCCGGAGGAGGAGGCTCTTGGCTGGCGCTTTTGGGTGAATAACGAACTTCATACTATCTGTCGCGCTTCAAAGTTCTCACCAGATCCAGGACTGCCTCGGCATGCCCAGCGGGTTTGACCGGGTCGAAGACATGCGCGATCTTCCCTGCCGGGTCGATAAGGTAGGACACCCGGTGCGTCCCCAGATACTCGCGGCCCATGAGTTTCTTCTTGCCCCACACGTCGTAGAGCATGACTACTCGCTTCTCTTCGTCGGAGAGAAGTGTAAACGGGAGCTGATATTTCTCTACAAACTTGGCATGCTTCTTGACCGGATCGGTCGAAATACCGAGGACGACGATACCAGCGCGCTTGAGCGCCGCGAAGTTGTCCCGGAAACTGCACGCCTCCACGGTACAGCCCGGAGTATCGTCTTTGGGGTAGAAATAAAGAATGACCCACTGCCCCAGGTACTGCTTGAGGGTGTGCTCCTTCCCGTTTTGGTCCGGAAGAGCGAAATTTTTGGCTTTGATATCAATCTTGAGCGGCATAGGAGCACGAGAAAAGCTTAGAGCTCACTATAGCATAAAAAAGTACAGGACCCCATCGCGACGCAGCGCAACGGGGTCCGGTTCCCAGTGGTTACTGGGTGGTGGGGGGTGGCTCGAGCCCGGCTCTGGCCACCAACTCGCGATACAGCCGTGGAGGACGTCGGATACCGGCGGCTACTTGCTGCAAGAGTTCTCGAGCAGTCTTCGGCTTGCGCGAGAGCAGCCTGCGAGCGTGGCCGAGGAGCTCCTGGGCCTCGTCGTAGCTGATACGTGCCGCCCTAGCCACGGTCGGCTGCTCCGGCGAGACTGTGATCCGAGGACTCGGCGAGCGCCGCAATGATGCTCCCGTGCAGCGGGACGAAGATGTCCTCGTGATGCGGGCACATCGATCCCAGGATGAGTCGCTCGATCATCGGCACGTGGTCGCCGGCGAGGCCAGGTTGGCCGCCATACTGGACCATCCGCAAGAGTGCAGTCGCACGACCCAGGTCACCCGCGATGAGCGACCGCATAACCGCTTTGAGTCCGTGGTGACCATCGACACGCTTACGGTAGTGCTCGAGCACCATGAGGCGCATCTCGGGCGTCACCAGTAGGTTCGCGGGCCGTAGCCCGGTCTCCTCTGTCACCGCCCCATCGATGGGTCCAGTGGCTGCTATCAGATCAGTTTTCAATTCTCGGCTCCTGACGTGAGTTTTAGGGTCGGCTTGCCGAAACAAGCGCTTGAGGATGGTAACACGTTTTCTATGGGGTGTCAAATCAGCAGCCCGGAACCCTGTTTTCTCCGTCCCGACTCGCCCTCGGAAGCAGCCTGCCGACGAGGCATGCTCCACACAGAACTTGACGCCCTCCCTGCTGCTCTCTACAATGTATCCATATGCAACAGAACGGTTACCAGTTTATGTGCTTTATCTGGTCCGTCCTCCTTCGGGGAGACGGAGACCGTTTTGTTTTTGCTCTTGAACGCATGAGGTAAACTCTTTCGAAAGCAAAAAGAAGCCGGTCTCCCCTCCCAGGGAAACCGGCTTTCTGGTTTTATACCAGCCACCCAGTCCTTTTGTGCCACAACCTGTTGAGGAGCTCCCCATGCTTGAAGCTGCCAGCGCTTATGAACTCCAACGACTGGAGCATCCCGCTTCCTATCGTTGCACGCATTGCGGCCAGGACCGCCGCGATCGGCGCTATTCCTGGCGCAACGGCATCACTCTCGTCTATGGCTGCTGCCATGACAGCCTGGTCGCGAACCATAGCGCCGATCGCAACGCGATCGTCGCACAACGGACCGATCACGGCCTCTTCGGCGGCCGGATCGAGCCCCAGCCGCCAGCCGCCCTGCTCACCCCGCCCCGCTGAACCAGCGGCCATCCTCAACCCCTCACCTACTTCTCGGCGCCTGCGATAACATTCGCGGCGCCGCAGTTTTTTATACACGAAAATACTCTCCCAAAAGAACTGCGCTCGACCGCGAAGCTATCCTGCTTCAGGGAGAAAAAGTTCTTTTGGGAAATGACCAGCAGGGCCTCCCTACTGTTTCTTGAAATACTTCCTCCCCTTGAGTTTCTCCGGGAAATATTCCTGGGCCGCCGCTTCCTTGGTCTTATAGTCCGGCGTGTACTTGTAGCCCTTGCCGTAGTCGAGATTCTGCATGAGCTTGGTCGGGGCGTTCCTGAGATGCAGTGGCACCGACTCATTGGGAAAGTCGCGCACATCCTGCTTCGCCGCGCCATAGGCGACGTAGAGCGCATTGGATTTCTTGGAGAGCGCCATATAGGTGACCGCCTGCGCCAGGTGCACTTCGCACTCCGGCATCCCGAGCATATGGGCCGCCTGAAACGCGGCCACGGCTTGCGGCAGAGCAAGCGAGTTGGCGACGCCGATATCCTCGGAAGCGAAGCGGACGATACGCCGCGCTATGTAGAGCGGATCCTCCCCGGCCTCGAGCATGCGAGCGAGATAGTAGAGGCTGGCATCCGCATCGCCGCCGCGCATCGACTTGTGGAGGGCCGAGATGAGATTGTAGTGCTCCTCCCCGTCCTTGTCATAGAGGACATGCGACCGCTCCGCAAGTTCGCCCACCACTTTGGTCGTGATGGTCTTCCCCAGCTCGACCGCGGCCTCGAGAAGCTGGAACGCCGCCCGAGCATCTCCGCCCGATATGGCGGCGATGAATTCAAGCGCCCCCTTGCCGACTTTGGGCCGGCGCGATTTGAGATGCGCGTCTTCGCGGAGCGCCTCCTGGAGGAGCTCGACGACGACCGGAGGGGCGAGTTTGGCAAAGACGACGACACGGGCCCGCGAGAGGAGAGCAGCATTGACCTCGAAGCTCGGATTTTCGGTCGTCGCCCCGATGAGGGTGACCGTGCCGGTCTCGACATGCGGCAGGAGCGCGTCCTGCTGGGCTTTGTTCCACCGATGGATCTCGTCGACAAAGAGAATAGTCTGCTCGCCGAGGCGTCGGGCTGCCTCAGCCTGATCGAGAACCAGCTGGAGATCCTTCTTGCCGCTCGAGACCGCCGAGAGCGAGACAAAATGCGCCGCTGTCTCCTCCGCGATGAGGCGGGCCAGTGTCGTCTTGCCCGACCCCGGCGGCCCCCAGAAGATGAGCGAGGGCACATTGTCGCGCTCGATCATCCGGCGGAGGTACGATCCGGCACCCAGGAGTTTTTCCTGGCCGTGAAATTGCCGGAGAGAACGCGGCCGGCGGCGCTCGGCGAGCGGTTCAAGAAGCATAATTCAGTAAGCAAAAAGCATGAGCGGCAAACTGATGCAGGAACGAGCTTTTCTTTTTTGTTCTTTGTTTTCTGCTTGTTGTTCTTGGGCTGCTACACCAGGCTGTCCGAAAACGCGAGAGTGAGCCCGACCGGGGCATGGTCCGACCCGGGGACCGTATCGAGGATAAAAGCGTCTTTGATATTGTGCTGGAGCGATTGCTCTGCGAAAAAGTAGTCGATGCGCCAGCCCACATTGCGCTCCCGCGCCCGGGACTTCATATCCCACCAGCTGTACTGCACTTTGTCCGGATTGAGGAGGCGAAAGGTATCGATGAAACCGGCCGCGACGAAGCGGTCGAGCCAGGCCCGCTCGATCGGCATGAAGCCCGAGACCTTCTCGTTCTCCTTGGGCCTCGCGAGGTCGATCTCGTGGTGGGCCGTATTGACGTCGCCGCAGAAAACGACCGGCTTCCCTTGTTTCTTGAGGTGTTCGAGATAGTGGAGAAACTCCTCGTAGAACTCGAGCTTGTACTGGAGCCGGAGCTCGCCCGAGCCGCCATTGGGGAAATAGATATTGAGGAGGATAAATTCGCGGAATTCCATCTCGATCACCCGACCCTCGCGCGAGAGGAGGGAGTTCCCAAAAAAGGTCTTGGTCGCGATCGGCTTCACCTTGGTGTAGATGCCGACGCCGCTATAGCCCTTCTTCTCGGTCGCGGAATGGAAATAGCTCGTATACCCGTCCGGGTTCCGGATCGGCTCGTCGAGCTGGTCCGGATGCGAGACCTTGGTCTCTTGGATGCCAACTATTGGGTACTTGCCCGCCTGCATCCAGTCGACGAAGCCTTTGCGGCCAGCCGCCCGCAGTCCGTTCACATTCCACGAGATGAGGGTGTAGGTGTTTTGCATGGCTTTATCCTAGCATACCCCACGGGGCGTCAAAAAAGTTCGCGCCGCCCGCAGGTCCGTAGACGAGGGGCGGCGAAATCGGGTGGCATCAGTCGATCCAGGGTTCGCCGCGGACGAAGCGCCACAGCTCATGGATTGCATACCACAGGTCGGCAATGGCGGCAAAGACCGACCGCTTCGCTTCCACTGGTACGGCCGCAGTGGATGCGGGGGCGACAGGATGCGTCATGATCTGCCTCCGTGATCATGGGGACCGACTGGTCCACCCCGCACGACATAGTCGATGGGGCTCTGCCCGAGCAGTCGGCCCAGCGCGCACCAGACTACCCTGACCGTGATGATGGCACCGAGAGCGATGAGGACGGTCTCGAGGTCGAGCAGCTGCACCAGGCCCCACACGTGCCAGCAGACCAGCGCAAACGCTGCAAGCGCCGCGCACTCGACGAGTCCGATCTGCCACCGATCGCTCGAGGCAATCGGCTCGCAATCGCCACTGGCATCGCTGCCAATGGGGTAATCACGTCCTGTAGACATGTCAGCCTCCTTGCGCCATTGCGGCGACTCGAAGTACGGCAGTACATAAAGCAAACAGTCCTGCCATGCAAGCGAAGAACACCAGACCCACGACCAGTGGGTGCTGCTGATCTCGTTCTGGCATAAACGCCTCCTGGAGAAGGAACTTCAGCAACCGCGACCGCGACTGCCTTGCCCTTGTTGTGTAGCACAAAGCCCCCAAAGGGGACAATCGGCTGTCAACCCCGTCATCCTACTTTCTTCTTTGTCCACAGTAAGAAAGAAACAGAGTAAAGTGCCCCGAGTCCCCCTGCGCGATGAAAAAGGTCGGTCACAGATTCGATTGACGGAGAGGGGCCTACTGCCTCAGTCTGACGCGAGGCAATGACGCGGAGTCAATCGTCTTCTGTTCGACCGTTTCATCTAGCAGGTAAATTTTCTTTGGAACTTTCTTTTGTTTGCAAAAGAAAGTGGGGTACTGTTTGGTTATATAAAAAATTTTTGCCGCCCGGTGTCCGTGGACACAGGGCGGCGGGGTTCAGGGCTGGGGCAGCTGTTCGCTTCCCTCCATCTTGCGCGACGCAGGGTCGGCGTCAACCGCTGGTCGAGCCAGCGTCTCGCGAAGACGAGCCGCGCGGGCGGTACTTGCCCGCGTGA
>CAYWVL010000042.1:6578-8627 GCA_964461975.1 uncultured Bdellovibrionales bacterium
GGCAGATCAGGAGAGTCGTCTGCCAGCTGTCGAGGTCCATGGAAGGTCTCCTAGGTTGTGTCGGGCAAGGCCGACTAAGGTTGAAGAAAAGGTGCGAAGTAACTTGGCACCATTATACTACAAAAAGCCCTGGCTGTCCAGGGTCAAAAGAAGCTTTATTTGAGGGATAAATTACCCTTTTTCAACCCGCTACGGGAGTGCTTTGGGCGGCTTTGGCCTTGTTGCCTATGAGATAAGACCGGCCAGAGAGCTCAAGAACGAGGTGGTCGAGCTCGGTATAGCGGCGCTGCTTCTCGTGGATATCGACGTCGTCCTGCATCTTGAGGGCGGCGGTGCCATGACGAGGCGAGTACCAGGCGATATAGGCCCGCTCGAACTTGACCCGTTTGGCGATATCGAGGGTCTCCTCGAAATCCTCGCGCGTCTCTCCCGGAAAACCGACGATGATATCGGTCGTAAATTGGACGTCGGGCACCCGAGCCCGGATCCGGTCGATGAGCTCGAGATATTCCTCGCGGGTATACCAGCGATTCATCGCTTTGATGATCTTGTTGCTCCCCGCCTGGATCGGGAGATGGAGAAGGCGGTCAATGTTCTTGTGTTTGGCGATCACGTCGATGAGCGCGTCCGAGAAGTCCCATGGATTGGAGGAGAGGAAAGAGACTTTCTCGACTCCCGGGATCGTCGCCACCGCCTCGAGGAGCTGCGGAAATATGGTCGGGATGCGATGGCGGCCCAGATGCTTGACCATGACCGGCTCGACTGTCTCGCCATTGGGGAGCGCGTACTTTCCCTTGTTCTTCATCGCGTCAAAGAGGATATCGGCGCCATATGAATTGACGTTCTGTCCGAGGAGCATGATCTCGCTCTTGCCATCGGCGACTGCTTGCTTGACCTCGTCCAGAATCTCTTGAAAAGGTCGCGAGCGTTCCTTGCCGCGCGAGAACGGCACAATACAGAAGGCGCAGTAATTGTTGCAGCCATTGGAGATGACAATTGAGGCGAGCTTCCCCGCATGCCGCTTGGGGGCGCGTTCGAAGCCGACTTCTTCAAGCGGGAGGAATTCGACATCAGGGAGACGCTTCTCCATCCTCTTCAGAAGTTTGCCCGAGGGCTCGCGCGCCGCCGCCCCGACGAGGCAGCCTGTCACGACGATATGGAGCTCGTCCGGTCCGCGCTTGGCTTTCTCGCGGAGATTCTTGATGAGGCCATAGACCTTCTCCTCGGCTCGGTCGCGCACGATGCAGGTATTGACGATGAGAGTAGTCGCGTCCTCGAGGCGCTCAGCCGGCTCGAAACCGCGCGCCTCATAGAAGCTCGCGAGACGCTCGGAATCGGCCACGTTTTGCTGGCAGCCAAAAGTCTGGATGAAGTAGGTTTGGGACATAAAAGCCTACCGATTGTACCCGATAGAGGGCGAAAGTTCAATACTCTTCTACTTCGTTTTCTCAACGATCAGCTGGCCGCAGGCTCGGAGTGGGAAACGGCAACAAGTACAAAAACCCCTCCCATACAGGAAGGAGAAAGATAAGAGTGGCGAACGTCGAGGAAACGGCAGTTGGCGTCCCGGTCGTTGTCAAACCAGTTGAGGTCGAGCTTACGCCGGTCGTTGTCGTTCCACAATCCTTGGACAAGCTGCTTCAGATTGATCTTGGCACCCGATTATTCCGTAGTTTTGTCGATCCATGCCACCGCCCCTCGATACCTCTCGGGGTTGAATTTTATTTCGCATCTTCAATGTGCAAGCATGGTATACCAAGTATCTTCAGTTTTTGACCCTCCAACTGCGCCCAGGGTCATCCTGCGTTCGTCGAAGGATGAAGTTCTCATACACCACTCTCGCTCAAGTCGTAACTAGAGAAATTCTCGATGTATGGATACTGGATTCGGCCGCCAGCAACCGTGATCACAAGCAGATCCGCCTACTACCACAATCAGTATCTCAGGTATGAAAAATGCAACGCCCGTGTTCGTCATGACGAACACGGGGTTCAAAGGGCTGAAACTCAAGGACTGACAGTTCTATGTGCCAGAGCCCCAAGTGCTCAG
>CAYWVL010000043.1:0-1175 GCA_964461975.1 uncultured Bdellovibrionales bacterium
CTTCTTGGCCCGCTCGGCGATAGCGTACTCGATCTCGCCGAGGAGGCGCTCGAGCCGGTCCTCGCCGAAGGGACGCTTCTCGAACGCCTTCCGGATGCCGGCCTCGATCTTCTTGCGCTCATACGGCTCGAAACGGCCGTCCTTCTTCTCGACCCGCACCCGGAAAAGCTCGGCCTGCTCATAGGTCGAGAAGCGGGCCTGGCAGGAGAGGCATTCGCGGCGGCGGCGCACCGCCCGGCCCTCGAGCGTCTCGCGCGAGTCGGTCACCGATGTCTCATCGTGATTGCAGAAGGGGCAGCGCATGACGGAGCTGGTAGCTAATAAGCTGTTGGCTGATAGGAAAACCCGGACACCTGAAGCACCTCCACTGTAGCAAAAAGGAAGAAAAGCGAAAGGCCGGGTACCGCAGTTGCGGCCCGACCTGACATTCCGATGGGTATTTCAGTAGCCGAAGTCCTCGGAGGCAGGACACCAGTCGTCATAAGGCATGTTGGCCTTGACGCCCGTAACGATCACCAACAAGAGGTAGGCGAGCATGGCCCATCCAGAGAGGAGAGAGCCTGGCATCAGGTTGTTCACCAGCCCAGTGACCGCGAGACAGAGGCTAAACCATCCACTGCCAAGGGCAAACAGATCCATCAGCCTGACGAAGCCCTCCACGCTGTATCTCAACCCGAAGCCCTGATACGCGAGTGCCCCGACCGACCCGAGGCCAAGACCCCAGTAGACGAATGTACTCGACGACTCCAGCCACCAGCCGGCGACCACGCCAGCGGTGAGAACCAAGACTGTCATCATGACGATTCCTTTCGAGACAGTGCAACCTACGAGACCCGCTGGATGGCTATCCAGCGCTTGGGCGGATCACTGGGGTACTCGGGATCGAATTCCTCGACCTCGACCAGCGCCCACTCGCGACCGAGGAAGACGAGGTTATAGCCGAGCCATTCGAAGACGAGCTCACGCGTCGCTTGATCGGCCTGCTGCCATTCCAGCGGGAAAGCATACCCTGCGATGCCGCGAAGCTGCCGTTCGAGCACCCGCGCCAGAAGACGCAGCTCGGTCAGGTTGAGCACAGCGCAGCAGCTGTCCCGATGGGGAAGCAAGCGCAGCTGTCGGCCGATCTCATCCAGCGGTCTGGCGGCACCGATGGCAATATCGAAGTCGTTGCCGCC
>CAYWVL010000043.1:1185-8501 GCA_964461975.1 uncultured Bdellovibrionales bacterium
GGATCCCGGACAAAGAGCATCATCGGACGGCACCGTGTCAGGAAGGCAGCGACCAGGCGGGCCAGGCGCTCCTTCTCGGAGTAGTCCAGCCACGCCTCCCGAGAGACTTGCCCGAGCCAGCGCGGCAAGACGTCCCGGGGATCAGGCCAGAGGGAGAAGAAGCCGTCCACGTCGGCATCGCTCGCCTCCCACTGATTCGGGATCTCTTTCCCTCCGATCGACTGCCAGGGCAAGGCCCAGCCGGCTTCATGAGTGGCGACGCTGTATGCCATCCGGCCATCGTGCGCCGCCAAGACGCGGTAGGCGTCGATGCCGCTCGCTGCGACCGTGAACCGGTACTTGAGGCGCGTGACCAGCACCCCGTCTATCGTGGCAGTCTCGATCACGAGCCGGCCGAGCGGCGGCCTAACGGCAGGAACATTCATGTTTCCTCCAGTGCAGTTGCGAAAAGGAAGCTGTCGGCTTCCCGGACGAAGAACTCTTGTCCCCGCAGGGACTCCTCACCCTACTCGGTTTCGGGGGCCTTTGTCAAACGAATCAAGAAGCCAGATCCGCTTCGGTAAAAGCGATCCTCGCCCCCGTCGCGAGGTCGCCTCGGAGGAGCCGCTTCACCGTGGCATCCTCGACCACGTCGGCGATATAGCGGTTGATGGAACGCGCGCCGAATTCCGGCTTGTACCCGCGCGCGATGATGGCGCGCACCACCTCGTCGGAGAACGTCATGGTGATCTTCTTCTCGTCATAGAGTTTCGCCGCAAAGGCTTCGAGCTTGAGCCGGGTCACCTGGGCCATCTCCGCTTCGGTGAGCGACTGGAAGAGGATGACGCCGTCGAAACGGTTGAGGAATTCGGGCCGGAAGAGCCCTTCGGCGACGATCCGGCTCATGAGCTCATCCTCGATCGCGTCCATCGGCTTCCCCGAGAGCGCCGCCTCGCGGATAAAGGCCGCCCCGGCATTGGACGTCGCGATGATGATGGCGTTCCTGAAGCTCACCCGATGGCCGAAGCCGTCGGTGACATAGCCCTCGTCGAGGATCTGGAGGAAGAGGTCGAGCGCCTTGGGGTACGCCTTCTCGAGCTCGTCGAGGAGGAGGATGGCATAAGGGTGCTCCTTGATAAGAGTCGTCAGCCGGCCCTCCGCTCCCCGCTCGGCCGACCCGATGAGCTCGGTCACCGATTCCTCGGTCTGGAACTCGCTCATGTCGAGCCGCACCATCCGCTCCTCGTCGCCGAAGTAGACCGCTGCGAGCGCCTTGGCCGTCTCGGTCTTGCCGACGCCCGTCGGCCCGAGGAAGAGGAAGGAGCCGATCGGCTTCTTGGTGTCGCCGAGGCCGGAGCGCACTTTACGGAAGGCTTCCGCGATCTGCTTGATGGCCTCGTGCTGGCCGATGACGCGCTCATGGAGCCGCTCCTCGAGATGGAGGAGCGTCTCGCGCTCGGCCGCGGTCGCTTCGCCCATGGGGATCCCCGACTTGGCTTCGAGGAAATCCTCCACGAGGGCGCGGGTCACCTGGGGCGCTTCGGGATGCTGCTGCCAGTAAGCGAGGACGGCCTGCGCCAGGTCGAGCGCCCGCTCCGGGAAGGGTGCCTCCCAGTTGTAGCGCTCCGCTGCGGCATAGATGGTGTCGAGCGCCTGGAGGGTAAAGACCGGCCGCTTCGCCTCGAGCTCGCGGAACGTGTCGAGAAGGATGCGGATGACATCGTCGCGCGGCGGCTCGGCCAAGGGAATCGCTTCGAAGTACTTGAGGGCCGGGATCTGATGGGCGCCGATGGAGCGGTAGGCCTCGGTCGTCATGAGCCCGATCACCCGGCAGGCAGGATACGCCAGGTACTCATGAAGGCCCTCGCCGACCGCAAGCTCGCTCTCGGGATTGAGGTAGAGCTCCACATTCTCGATGACGAGGATGATATTGCCCGCATAGACCGCCTGGTCGAGGATATCGCGGAGGAGCGCCTTGGGGTCGGTCCCGGCCGAATGCGCGTCGGAGAAGACCTGTCCCAGGTCGAACATGATCACCCGGGCGTCTGCGAGCGCCGGATCGGCGTACTGGTTCTCGCGGATCTCGCGTGCCAGCGCGTGGATGACGGAGCGTTTGCCGATCCCCGGCTCGCCCACGAGGAGCGCGCTCCGCTCCCCCGGCCGGGTCAGAGCGAGCGAGAGGAGTTCGATCGCTTTCTCGCGCCCGATAGGCCGATGCTTCCCGTACTCGGAGTAATCATGCTCGGTCAGGTCGCGGCTATAGCGGTCGAGCAAGGGCGTATAGGCATAGCTCCAGTAGCGGCCGATCCGGGCGGCGCGCTTGATCCGCTCCCAATCCCAGAAGCGCGCCTCGGTCCAGTCCAGGAGAAAGCGCTCGGACTCAAGCCGCCAGGCCTGGTCGAAGAGGCCCGGATCGAGGTTCCGGGCGATGAGAAAAGCCGAGCGTGCCTCGGATGAAGCAAAAAAATTGTCCGGGAGGTCGGCCAGCGCGAACCCGAGCCGCTCCGCGACTCGCCCTCGCCACGGCGCCCGGTCGGGAATGAGCGCATAGTCGGTATGCCGCACCACATGGTTGCGCCAGCCGTAGAGGGCCGCGAGTATCGTCGCGAGCGAGAGGCCAAAGGCGAGCCCTGCGACTCCTAGGCCAAAGGTCGGTGCGAGCGCCCAGGCCCCGCCGAGGAGGAGTACTGGCGCCACGAGCGCGAGGAGGATGATGCCGAGAGCTGCGACTGCCGCCATGATGAGCGCGATGACCCCGGCGACGATCACGACCGAGCGGACGATCATCCCGAGGAAGCGGACGATCATGTTGTTGATGAGCGCATGGAGGAAGCGGAGCGGCTGGAATCCGCGCCAGGTATGAAAACTGACATCGCGCTTCCATGGCGAGACCAAGGTCGCCATGAGCCCGATCAGATTGAAACGGTGCGCCACGAAGCGGAGGAGATTCCCCGCGAGACGAGCGACCCCGACCAGACCGGTCGTATAGTACCAGACGATGAAATGCATTGAGTATGTGTTTCTCTCCTCATTGTACCGCCTCGGTGAGCCTTTGCCTATGCGAAAATGCCATATAAAAAAGTTCGCGCCGCCAGACAAGTAGCCTGGCGGCGGGTGAGAGCGCGGCTCTCGGGAGCGGTCACGCCTGCTGCAGCTTGACAATGCCAAGCAGGCAATCCTTGAGCGATGCCTCCGGCTCCCCTTCTGGCGGGAAGAGTTCGGAGACCAGCCCGGACGGCATCAGCAGCCAATCCAGCAGCTTGCGCACGGGCCCCGAGGGGTGGAGCGAGTCAGGATCCTCGGGCTCATCCCCGGGAGGGAAGCCTGCGGGTAGCGGCTTCTTGGGCGGCTTGTCGGTCTGCACTCCGGCCAGTCGAGCGATCACAGCGGCCTGCTCGGCTGCCGTGAAGACCAGCGCGAATGGCCGCACGCACTTTGCCTGCTGCTGGGCCGCTGCATGGAAGTCCCGTGCTGCCAAGATCTGATTGATGAGCGGCTGATCCGAAGCCAACGGAGGATGTTCAGCCGCGAGTTCGTAGTGGCCGTTTCGACGTTCCATGATTCGCATAGGGGTTCTCCTAGTTGGGGGGGTGAACTACAGCTTGCGCGTGATAGCGAGCCGCATACGTAACGGGTCAACCGTCCGCTCGCTGGCATCGCCACTGGCCGGGATAGGCGTTACCACCCACTCTCTGCCCAGGGCAAATCGGAGCGTGGCGTCGAGAGCGGTAGCCGACCCGGTCAGATTGGGATTGCCCGTGAGCGGCAGGACCAGGTCCCGCGCCGCGTCGACATCCTCTCGGGTGAAGACGAGGTAGTACCGTTTCGCTCCCGCAGGCGGCAGCTGCTTGAGCCACCGCAGCAGCATGCCCCGGAGCGAATCGCTCGCAGCCGGGACTGGAAGCGGTCCCCAGTCGCCATCGGGGACGTCGTGGTACCGCTCGCCATGGAGGACCATGAGCTTCATGCCTGACCTCCTTCGGCCGGCGGCGCCAGTTTCTCGAGAATCTTGTGCACCTTCTCTTCGAGCGTCGCCTTGGTGAAGGGCTTGACGATGTAGCCGGCAGCGCCGCTTTGCGCGGCGAGCACGATGTCTTCCTTGCGCGCTTCGGCGGTGACCATCAAGACCGGCAGGTGCTTGAGGCTGTCGTCGGCCTTGATCGCCTTCAAGAGATCGAAGCCGTTCATGTTGGGCATGTTCATATCCGAGACCACGAAGTCGTACTTCGCGGCCCGGAGCATGCGGAGCGCCACGGCGCCGTCCTCGGCCTCGTCGGCATGGTGGCAGCCCATTTCCTTGAGGAGACCCCGCACGATGCGGCGCATGGTCGAGAAATCGTCCACGATCAGGATCTTGAGATCGGTCGTTTTGGGCATGACCCTCTCCTTAGCTTGTTTGTAAATGGAAGCGCGCTGCGCCTCCGGACGAGAAAACCTGTCCTTGCGGACAGGCTACCCTACCACGGCCCTTCGGGTTTGTCTATGCTCCTCGACCCTCGAGCGGACTATTGACCGCCTCGGCTGCTTCGGATACGGCCGGACCAAGTATCCTGACCCTCGGATCGCCCACCGGCCGCTCCTCGACGCTGGCCCGGACCTCCTGACCGACCTGGAGCGCCTCATATTCCTGGGCACTCATCACTCGGGCGACGAGAGTCGTCCCGTCGGCAGTCTCGAGTATCGCCTGAAATACCACCGTCTCGCTGCTCGGGATATACATCCCGGGCGTCTTGACCGACCCGCTCTTCAGATTGATGGACTGCGGCGGCGCGAGCACGGCCACCGAGCTGTCCTTGCGTATCTTCTTGTCCACTACCCGCGCCGTCACTTCCCGGATATTCTTCGTCTCGGCGCGCCGCTCCCGGAGCCGCACCTCATCCGGATTGGCCGAGCCGCCCATTTTCTCCAGCGCCTTGCCCACGCCTACGGCACCCAGCGGAAGAGCTGCGTAGGCAGCCATCGCCGCTCCTCGGCGCAGGAAATTCCGACGGCTTGCGCTTTCGGGCTTGTCTTCATCCTGCGGCGGTACGACTGGCGGCATCTCGACGCTCATAGACATAGGTCAGAGGGTTATGCCTCCAGCCTAGCACGACTCGCCCTCGCCCGCATGGGAGTTTTGTCAAGAAAAAAGTACGCGCCGCCCCAGCATGAGAGCCGAGGCGGCGAAGAAGAAACAGGATCAGGCTGGCCACCCGGACAGGCCTACGCGCTGGGCTTGAAATCGGCACCCGATCCCAGCATCGCCGTAATCGCGAGAGCCTGCTGCTCGTTGAAGCCAGCGGTCACGAGCGCATCGAAGCGCATCTTGGCCGCTTTCGCCTGGACCTCGTAGAACTCCGGGTGGCGCATGAGCGCCCGGGTCATATCCGTCAGCTTCTCGGCGAGAGCATCGTATTCACCTTTGGGCATGTTTCAGACTCCTCGTTGAGGGGGGGTGGTGAGAGCAGGGTGGGTCCCTGCGGAAAAGTACAACGAATAAAGATCTTAGCAGTGTTCGCCCATCCAGTCAATGACATAAAAAAGTTTTTGCCGGGCACCCTTACGCGAAGGATGCCCGGCATGTTCAAACGCTCTCGCTGGTCCGAGCAAAGAGAGGCGTCTCGTCGAAGACCGGAATGACACGGGCCATGTCGCCGCCACGGCGATACCGCAGATCATCGAGCCGCCACTCCCCATCCTCTCTCGAGGGTATGGTTTGGATAGCCCCTCCACAGTCGCTGTAGACCGGGCAGAGCAATGGCATCTCCCTCACCTTAGGACAGCGGGTACAGCCCTGATTTCCCCGGAACCAGATGGCGTGCGATGCGTCAATCGCCGAGATCTTGAGCCGGTCGACTACCTGGCACAAGAGCACCCGAACGATCGACCCCAGCTTCTGGTTCTCGATCACCCCGGTCCCGCTGACGATCCCGGTCGAAATCACGAATCGCATGACATGCACATCGACTGGAAACGCGTCTTTGGGCATCCTGATGATCCCTCGCTCAGCCAGGTAGAGGGCGTAGAGGGACGAGATCTTGGCACCAAAGCCCGGCAGCGGATCTCCACCCGGAAATTGGCGCTTGAAGGCGATGATGTCCTCGATGGGAGTCGTTTTGCCCAGCCTAAACATCCGGCGCGGGTCGCCTCTGAACTCCTGAAACAGCGTCCGGGCGCAACGGGGCCAGAACCGAGCCGAATCCCTGGGGCAACCGACCTTGTACTGGCGCAGGATCGCTTCGATCTCTTCTGGAGGCATGCCCATCACCATCGGCAGATAGAGCTCCGGATGCTCGGCCCAGATGCGCACGTGGCTAGCATAGACGGCATCACTCAACTCGCGGCGATCGGTCAGTGTCGCAAAGAAGATCCACTGCTGCCAGAGTCGGCTCCCTCCCTCCATGCCCGCAGGTAGATGCTTCCACTGGACCGCGTCGCGCTCCTTGACGATGGGCCCCGAACGATAGGCGTCGTAGAGGAGGCGGATGACACGCATAGCCCGCCCCTCATCGACCTCGATGTCAAAACGGGCACTCGTGATTCTCACGGAACCTCCTTTCGAGCGTAATTTCAACCACTAGGCCATTTCGAGCGTGCTTTACTGGTTGCTCGGTCACTCGCGCACGGATGTTTTCCCAAAAAGGCAGAGTCAGCCCGGCCTCATCGTAGACAACACTCCCGTACTCACTGGGCTCGTCGAACCTCAATCGAAACATCTTCCCCATCCTCTCCAGAAGACCTCGCGTAGGCGACTCCTGGGAGAAACACTCAAGTAACGCTCGACGGTAGAACGGATCCCAGTAGCTCTCACTCCGGACGAGCTCGCACACCCTTTCTACCCCTGCAAACCGAGCGAGTTGCCGTTTAGTGTAAACAATCGGCTTATTCGTCTTGAGTGAATGAGTGCGGTAATGACCAATAAACCTTCTGATACGACGCGCGTGTCCTTGGATGTACTTCTTCTTGCGGAAACGAATATCCTCAATAAGCAGCTGGCGATACAGCGATCGGTCGGATTTACTCACAGTGAAGTAGATGCCCCGTTCGACAAAACAGGGGCCTCCAACCCACCAGGACTTCCTGCTCTCCGGTCGCCAGGTCTCTCGCTGCTCTAGCACGACTGCCGTCATGCACTGCTCGAGGAAGGGGTAGACCGTCGCGAGCTCGGCGTTACTGATCTTCCGGGCCCGCACTCGCTCCTTGAGAAACCACCGGTCCCTGGACAGACGCTTACCGTCAGGACCGGTCGGTCTCTCTTCGAGCTGCGCGTATGGACGCGTGCGCCCATAGCCTACCTCGAGGAGAACTGCTTCCTTCACCAATTCACCGTGATGCCGGACCGGGCCGATCACCGCGAT
>CAYWVL010000044.1:0-7686 GCA_964461975.1 uncultured Bdellovibrionales bacterium
TATTCCGAAACCGCCACACTCGATGGCGAACCATTCTCGTTCAGTCTCAAACGTGTATGAGTCGAGTGATTGTTTTCTGCGGCCTGCCAGCGACTGGCAAAACAACTCTTGCAAAAGCTGTTTCCAAAAAACTTAACGTTTTTTGTCTCCACAAAGATGCTTTGAAAGAGCGTCTGTATGATTTGCTTGGCGGGAAGACTTTGGAAGATAGCAAAAGGGTTGGTCACGCAGTCATAGAGACAATACTTCGGGTGGCGGAAGATTCGATAGAGAATGATGTCGATGTCATTCTTGAAAGTCCGTTTAACCATCCGGATAATCCGAAGCGTTTTCAGGACTGGCAGGAAAAGTACGCTATCGATTTGTGTGTGATTGTTTGCTCTGTTGACGACGAAGAACGAAATCGAAGGCATGAAACGCGCGCCAGACATCCCGGGCATCATGATAGAGAGCGCCTCAACCACTATCCGTTTCACAAGGACGAATTTGACTATACTCAAATGCCTGGACGAAAGTTATTCCTCAACACTGCCAAACCTGTTGAAACGCTTGTAAGCGAAACATTAGAATTTCTTGGGTGATTTTCCCACCTCGTTATTTTTTCGGAATACCTAGTGATGGAATACCGCTATACGGCGATTGTTTTGAAGAAACGTGAGGTCGGGGAGACCGATCGGATTTACACGTTCTTTACCCGTGAGGCTGGCAAGGTGAGTTCAATCGCCAAAGGCGTGCGAAAGAGCGAGGCCAAGCTCGCTGCGGCACTCGAGACGGGATCGCAGGCCGATATCATCGTGGTGCGGACGAGGGGGATGGGCAAGATCGCGGGAGCGACACTCGAGCACTCGTTTCCCGCGACACGGAGCCACTTCGAAGCGCTCCGCCTCACGCTTGAGTCGCTTGCGGTGGTGGATCGCCTGGTCGAGCCGGACGAACGTGATGAGGAGCTCTACACACTCCTCATGCAGTACCTCGAACTCACGGAGACACTGGTCCTCACAGGACGGACGGAGCAGCTCTCGCTCATCGCTGAAGCGTTCTTTTTTCAGCTCGCCGCAGCGCTTGGCTATCCGCTTCAGCTCGGGAGTTGCGCGGTCTCGGGCGAACGACTCGTCCCTGGCGAGCGCTACGTCGTGAGTCCTTCGGCGGGCGGAGTGGTGAGCGCGGCTCATGCCGCAAGCGTCCAGGACGGACTCGCGGTCGGGACGGACTCGATCAAATTGCTCCGTCTCTTTGCAGAGCACTCGCTCGCCAATCTGGTGAAAGTCGTCGCGCCCGAAGCTTCTCTTCAAGAGCTCGCGCGTTTTCGCAAGATATTCTTGGCCTGGATCCGCCGTTAGCGAGGCCTCGCCGCGTGGAAATCTGCTACACTGGAGGCATATGTCACTCGAAGATCTCAATGATGCCGTCTATCGGCGCGATTTCCAACCCAAGCCTGGCACGCAGCCCGAACCGGTCCAACCGGTAGCACCCGAAGCGGGTCCGCATGCGCATCCGGTCCAGCCATCGGTACGCGCCTGGGGCGATACGCCGGGGGCACCACTGACACCGGCGGAGATGCAGTTCAAGGCCGAGCGGCGGCTCAATAATCGGAAGCGTCTCGCCCTTATGCTGGTGGCGGGACTGCTGGCTCTTTTGGCGGTGCTCGGATTCTTTGGCCGGAGACTCATTATCTTCGAGCCGGCTCAGGTTTCGTTTGAGCTCTCTGGTCCCGAGATCGTGGAAGCTGGCCAGCCGGTTGAGCTTACCTTTACGTACAGCAATCAGAACTGGATGGGTCTCTCCGATGCCGAAGTCGTCCTCTATTATCCCGATACCTTCCGCCCTGATACAGGCGATGGCTGGGAGACAGCGCTCAATCGGGCCACCAAGAAAGTCGGCGTCATCCCGGGCGGGGTGACTGACAAAGTCAAACTCACGGGGACGCTCCAGTCCTACGACAAGCGCACCGCGCTCTTCCGTGCAGTTTTACGCTCGAGTCCCAAGGGCATCAGCAATCCGACCGAGCTCGAGAGCCGCTACACGGTCCTCCTCGAGGCGACTCCCATCCGGCTTGATGTCTCTGGTCCGCTCTCGCTCATCCTCGGCCAGCCGCTCGAGTATGTCGTCCGATATGAGAATGAGAGCTCTGAGACCTTAGAGAACCTCCGCCTCGTCGCTACCTATCCGGTCGGTTTTGTCGCGACCGGCTTCGATCCGCGGCCGGCGAGCGGGGAGAATACCTGGCAGATCGGGACGCTCGCGCCCAAAGCCAAGGGACAACTCATCATCCGTGGTGAGATCCGCGGCCAAGCCGGTGACGCACGGCGCATGGCGGTCAAGGTGGGCAAAGAGCTGGGCAATGGCGAACTCCTCACTCTCTCTGAAGGCGAACGCGTGACCCGAGTGCAGGCGCCGCCGCTCTCAGTGGACCTCACCTTTAGCGCGCGAACGGGGATGACGGTCCAGCCGGGCGAAGACATCTCTGCCGAAGTCAATTTCAAGAACAACGGTGATGTCGGTATCCGCGACCTGATCGCGACGATCGCTTTGAATGAGACCTACCTCGATATCGCCAAAGGCAAGCTCCCTCCAGGCGTCGTCTATGATCGCTCGCGCCAGGCGGCCATCGTCCGCGCTTCGGAAGTCCCGGACCTCAAGAGTCTCGAGCCGGGCGAAGCGGGCCGGATCCAATTCTCGCTCAAGGTGCGCTCGGATCTCGCCAGTCTCGGCTACTCCAATGTCGAGATCAAGACCAAGGTGACGCTCGACAGTCCCGATCTTCCCAAGGGCGAGAACACCGCGGTCTTCATGCCGTCGAGCGAACGCGTGCTCAAGGTGAGTTCGCCCACCTCGCTCGATCTCAAAGGCTACTACCAAGACACCGAGCACCCCAATACCGGGCCGCTCCCGCCCAAAGTAGGCGAAGAGACGACCTATACGCTTCGCCTCTCGGCGGTGTCGAGCCTCAATCCGCTCAATGAGTCGCGGATGGTGATCAATCTCCCGAGCACGGTCCGCCTCGTCGGCATCAAGAGCGCCAACCGGGATACGGTCCGCTACAATGACCGCACCGGCGAGCTCATCTGGACTATCGGCACGCTGCCGCGCGGCGAGACGGACGCCGGGAAACTCGTGTTTCAGGTCGGGCTCACGCCGCCCCCGGGGTCGGTCGGCCAGTCGCTCAACCTCGTCAACGGAGGACTCTTCTCCGCCAAGGACTCCTTTACGGGGGACAAAGTCGAGGTGAAGCTCGAATCCAAGAATATCAGTCTGACCGAAGACCCTAGCATCGGCAGCCAACAGGACCGAGTCGCCGAATAGCCTCGCTCCCGTGACAACCCGGTCGTTTTCCGCTAGGCTTGTCCCGTATGTTTCAACTCACTGCTTCGCTTCCATCGCGCCAGGGCCGCGTCACGACGCGTCATGGCGAACTCACGACACCCTTCTTTATGCCCGATGCGACCCGTGCTTCGGTGCGAGGGATCGCGTCCCACGAGCTCTCCCGCATCGGACTCGAGGCGCTCGTCGTCAATACCTATCACCTCATGCTCCATCCGGGGAGCGAGCGGATCGCCGCGGCGGGGGGCGTGCATCGCTTTATGCACTGGGATCGGCCGCTCCTCTCAGACTCGGGCGGCTACCAAGTCTTTTCGCTTATCCATAAGAATCCCGAGCTCGGGAAGATTACCGAGGAAGGGGCCGAGTTCCGCTCACCCGAGGACGGGACGAAGTATCTCCTCACGCCGGAGCGTTCCATAGAGATTCAATTCGATCTCGGGGTCGATATGCTGGTCGTCCTCGATGACCCGCGACCCAACGATGTCGGCGATGCCGAAATGCGCGAGTCGGTGGAGCGGACAGTTGCGTGGGCGGCCCGCGCTCGCGCCGAGTATGACCGCCAGGTAGCGGCGCGCGGCATGGACGACGCTACGCGGCCGCTCATTTTCGGGGTGGTCCAGGGCGGACTCCTCCCCGAGCTGCGCCGTCACTGCGCCGCGGAGCTCATCAAGCTCGACTTCGACGGCTATGGGTTCGGCGGACGGCATGTCGATAGCGAAGGGAATTTTCTCGAGGAGATCCTCCGAGTGACTGCAGCCGCCATTCCCGAGGACCGGCTCCGCTTCGCCCTCGGCATCGGGACGCCCGAGGACATCGTCCGCTCATACGCCTTGGGCTGGGACATGTTCGACTGTGTCATTCCGACTCGCGAGGGGAGGCATGGCCGGCTCTTTATCATGCGCGACGAGGTGGCGCTCACGTCACCCGACTTCTATCGCACCATCAATATCAGGAATGAGCAGTACAAGACGGACGATGGAAAGATCGATCCCGCTTGCGACTGCGCGCTCTGCCGCGACTATACCCCGAGCTATCTCCACCACCTGATGCGGGTGGGGGAGCCCTTGGCGCTCGCTCTCGCGTCCGAGCACAATCTCAGCTTCTATCTGCGGCTCATGGAGCGATTGCGAACACAAAAGTAGTATAAAAATGATCAACGCGCGAGGCAGGGAGTCCTGCGACGCGCGTCGTGGCGATGGGTAGCGTAGAGCGTGGCCTGGCCGGCTACGTGGCCTGGCTCCTGAGCTTGCCGAAGGCTGTGCTCATCTCCTGGAGCAGCAGGATCTGCAGTGCTCGCAGTTGGAGCCGTGGTCCCGATTCGCCTTCAGCGGCATCGTTGATGAAGTTCGGCATCAGAGCATTGGCGAAGGCGGCGAGTTGGACCGAAACCTTGTCCCATTCGCCAGCAGCCAGATTGTGCTGCAGGCCGTCGGTGTCCGGCTCCTTGGGCTTGATGAGCTGGGCGATGCTCGGAATCTCCAGTATCCCCATCAGTTGTTGGCACGAGGGCGGAAGTCCGCGGACCTGGGCCAGGTAGCCGCTCGTGGTGACGATGCTCCTTTGGATGTGGCTAAGCATGAGGTTCTCCTTGGGGTAGGTGTCAGCTAGGCTGACGGGTGGCGATGGCGTCCACCGTCTTCAAGAGCTCGAGAGTGTCCCCCCAGAGCCAGTGGGCGACCAAGCGCCCGGCATCGGTGTCGGAGCTGTGCCCAATGCCGGCACCAGCCTGATACATCTGAAGCAGGCGCTCCGGGCTACTGTTCACCCCGGAAGGCGGAGCATGGCGGATGAGTTTCAGGCACGCCTGGAGCAGTATGGGACTACGAGCCTTCACGGCGGTCTCCTTACCCTCGCAACGAGGGGGTGGTGGGTGTGAAATAGCCACTAGCAAGGAGATGGATGACGATGAACGTCAGCCAGCCTCCTGCCAGGAAGCCGATGAGAAAGATCACGAGCCCTCGACGCCAATTGGGCCATAGGCCCGAAAGGCGTTCGCAGGCATTGCGCCAGAGGCAGCGCCAGCAGCTCTCCGCGGGAGTGAAGCCGGGCTTCTTGAAGTAGATGCGTCCGGCCAACAACGCAAGGAAGAGGCCGCCGACAAGAATCTTGGCAAGGTGTTCTTGCATGAGCATTCCCTTGAGGAGGTTGGGTTGATGGGCCGAGTGAATATGCTACTATTCACTTGTTAAAGAATCCCTGTACAGTACGTAAAAATCCCTGTTTTGTCAATTCGCTAGGACCCTTTCTTATGGCTGAATCAAAAACTGACTTGATGGACAAAATTACTTCGCTCGCCAAGCGGCGCGGTTTCGTCTACCCATCGTCCGAGATCTATGGCGGATTCGCGGCGGTCTATGATTTCGGTCCCTATGGTGTCGAGCTCGCCAAGAATATCCGCGAGTCCTGGTGGAAAGCGATGGTCTATGACCACGACAATATCGTGGGCCTCGACTCAGCTATCTTTATGCACCCGAAAGTGTGGGAGGCGTCGGGGCATGTGGGCGGTTTTTCTGACCCCTTGGCCGAGTGCAAGGATTGTCACTCGCGTGTCCGCGTCGACCATCTCCTCGAGGCAGTCGGCGTCTTTGCCGATGAGAAGATGACCGAGGCCGAGATCAATACGCTCTTTGCCGAGCACCAAGCCAAGGTCAAATGCCCCAAGTGCGGCAAGTCCAATTTCACCGAAGCCAAGAGCTTCAACCTGCTCGTGCAGTCCAACCTCGGCAATTTCACCGGCGACCTGCCTACCGGCCAGGCAGGCTGGACCGCGAATCCGACCTATCTGCGCGGCGAGACCTGCCAGGGGATCTATGTGAATTTCAAGAATGTCCTCGACAGCTCGCGCGTCCGGGTGCCCTTTGGTATCGCGCAGATCGGCAAAGCCTTTCGCAATGAAATCACCGCGCGTCAGTTCATCTTCCGCAAGCGCGAGTTCGAGCAGATGGAGATGCAGTACTTCGTCCACCCGAGTGAGGCCGCGGCTGCCTATGAGGAGTGGCGGACCAAACGCTTCGCCTATTACACCGAGACGCTCGGTCTTCGCGCCGAGAATCTCCGCTGGCATGAGCATGAGAATCTCGTCTTCTACGCCAAGGCCGCCTGGGATATCGAGTACAACTTCCCTTTTGGTTTCAAGGAACTCGAGGGCGTCCACAACCGGAGCGACTACGACCTGACCCAGCACAGCAAGTTCTCGGGCGTCGACCTCGCGTACACCGATCCCAAGTCGGGTGAGAAGTACCTCCCATGGATCGTCGAGACGTCCGTCGGTCTCGACCGCACCTTCCTCGCGGTCATGAGCGATGCCTACACCGAGGAGGAGATCGGGGAGGGCGATACCCGTATCGTGCTCAAATTTCCCAAGAAGCTCGCGCCGGTGCAGGTGGCGGTTTTCCCGCTCCTCAAGAATAAGCCGGAGCTCGTGGAGAAAGCGCGGGAAGTTTACCAGATGCTCAAACAAGACTACCGCGCGGAATTTGACGACAATGGCAATGTGGGGAAGCGCTATCGCCGTCAGGACGAGATTGGCACGCCGGCTTGCGTCACCATCGACTTCGATACGATTGGCCAGGGCGATGATAAGTCTCTCGCTGGCACCGTCACCGTCCGCGACCGCGACACGATGCAGCAGGAGCGGGTGAAGATTGAAGAACTTACTGGTTACCTTCAGAAACACTAGATTCTTGTCATGGAAGAATTTCTGAAAGAACAATGGTTTCCAATTGTGCTTTTTGTTATTTCTACAGGTGTTTCGTATTGGTTTTGGAAAAATCCTGTGAGCGATGAGTTAAGTAATGAAAGATTTTTTGAGGCTGAGGATGGGACAATTTACACAACAGGAGATGGTATTAATGGTTGGATCGTTGAGAAAATTATTCCACAGAACGTAAAGAAGCAGCTTCCATACACCTTTCAAGCTTCAAAGAAGAATAATCGACATATCAACTCTGCTCCACAAACCCTAGATGACTTAAGAAAGCTAAATTACGAAGTTAAATAGACTATGAACTACAAGAAATACACGCTGAAGAACGGGCTCAGGATTGTGCTGGCGCCGATGCATGAGACGGAGACGGCGACCGTGATGATCATGACCGGAGTGGGGAGCCGCTACGAGACGCGGGCCGAGAACGGGCTGGCGCATTTCCTCGAGCACATGTTCTTCAAGGGGACGCCGCGACGGCCTGCAGCGGTCGATATCTCCAAGGAGCTCGATGGGCTCGGCGCCGAATACAATGCCTACACCGGTAAAGACCGCACCGCCTACTATGCCAAAGTCGAGGCGCGCCACTGGGAGACGGCCTTGGATATCGTCTCGGACCTTTTCCTCAATGCCAAGATCGAGGAAGAGGAGATCAAGCGCGA
>CAYWVL010000045.1:0-361 GCA_964461975.1 uncultured Bdellovibrionales bacterium
GCGGCGAAACGAGGTCTCTTGGGTCGAGCGAGTGGCGACGACGATATCGGCATGCCCGGTCGCGAGCTTCTGGAGCATCCCCGGGAGCGCCTCGGGCGGATACTGGAGGTCAGCATCGATATAACCGACGACATCAGCCTGCGCATAGAGAAACCCCTCGATGAGCGAGTAGGCCTTCCCCTGCTTCCCCTGCTTGAGATGGCACGAGATAGAGAGCGCTCCGCCGGCCAGACGCTCAGCCAGACGCTCGATCACAGCCCGGGTACCGTCGGTCGAACGATCATCTATGAAAATGAGCTCGGCACTAATACCGGCGTCAAGAAATGTACGCTCGAGACGGGTAATAAGCGGCTCAATACTC
>CAYWVL010000045.1:371-7604 GCA_964461975.1 uncultured Bdellovibrionales bacterium
AGTATAAAAATTGGCCTTAAAGACGCTTAAGGCTCGATGCTCCACTCTCTTCAGCCGAAGCTTCACCCTACCGTGAAGCAGCGAGGTTGTCAACCCCGTCTGGAGGGGTGAGACACCTCTGGCTGCCGGATGAGACCAGCCATGATGCCAGTACAAAAGCAGCCCGGTGGGGCTGCTTGGAATAGGCGTATGCAGGACTAGACGAGACGGCGCTTGGGGGCAGGGAGGAGCGGGGGAAATTGCCCTGATGTGAGGAGCATCTTCCCGGAACTCGGCTGGCCGAAGGAGCTAGGACGCGCCTGCCGCGAAGCGTCGCGCCAGTAGTGATAGAGCCGGAGCACCGCCTCGCCAACAAAAACCGTCGGTAGGGCCGCCAGGATCGAGACAAAGAGGACAAGCGCCACGAGAAAGGCCCAGGCCTGGCCAGAGACGGGCAGCCACGCAAGCCATTCGGGCAAACGGCTCTCCGTCAGCGGAGTATCGACTGTCTGGAGAGCTGGCATCGGCACCGCGGTCGGAGCGGGGGCCGCTACCGGCTGGGCAAGCGCTTCCTGAATCGGGGGTGCGATCGCAGGCCGGACGACCGAGCGGGTCGACTCTGGCTTCGCGGCTGGAGCGACCGCTCCACCCCGAGGCGCCCCGAACATCTGGACGGTCACGGTGACATTTTCCCCATTCATCTTCCCCGTCTTCACGGCAATACCCGTATCCTGGTATTTCCCATTGAGGATATTGGATCGATGCGTGGTGCTCTTCATCCATGCTGCATGCTGCTTCTCGGCGCTCGAATAATTGATCGCGAGATTCTCTCCGGCTGATTGGTACTGGTACCCGGATTGCTTCACCCACTGCCATGGCGTCTCGCCCTTGGGTGAGTTATGAGAAAAGTAGCCTTTTTGAAACATGTCGTCCGCCTTGAGCGCCGCCGCCTGATTGAGCGCGGCGTTCAGTTTGAGCGGCGGGAGACCGTCGGCACTGCGATCAGCATTCACCAAAGCGAGCACGCTTTCCTGGGTCAAGTCGGAAGCGCGGAGGAAAAGCGGCGACACGATGAGAAGCGATACGAAGAAGAAGGCCGCCAGGCTCGAGAGCGGGAGTCGTTTCTGATTGTGTGAGAGGAGCAGAGACTCCATAGCAATGAAAGAACCAGGGCTTTCACCCTGGTTTCTCTCGAAAATATGGCTTTCTCAAGCCACTTACACAATTATTATAGCAAATTTTTACCCTCTTGTCCACCAGATGAGAGACATCCGTCGAATACTCTAGGCACGGAGAGAGTCTAGCATCGTGATCTGACTCCGGGGTTGACTTGAGGGTCAAAACGGAGTATACTGTATATGTTGAAGTGAAGAGCGGGTGACTCTCGGGTCACACCGCTTTTTGCTTTCCAACAAGGTCGTACTTTTTTAATCGGTTAACCAAAAACAAAAACCCTATGGATACTCCTCATGTCGAGGGAGCCCAGTGCGAGACCTGTGCCAAGCTCGCGGCCGAGCAGGCTGCCAGCCAGGAAACCTCGTTCGCGTTCCTCCTCGCTCTCGTGCCCGTGCTCTCCCTCACTTTTTTCGGGCAAGTAGGCCTCTTGTAAAATAGGCCCCCTCCCCCATCAAGAAGCCAGACCCGTCCGCGGTCTGGTTTTTTGTTTTCGTCGATTACGAAAAACCCGCGCTCCTCGGGGTGCGGGTTCTTGGCTCAACGACCGGCCTTTTTCTTCAGGCACGTGCGGCAACGACAGCCGATCGGCTTGATATAGCCGTCGAAGTACTCTTTGCCGTAGCTATAGGTGATTTCGTCTCCCGCCTTGATGCGGCGAGCGCTCGTGATCATGACCCGGTTCCCGACCATGATGGCTTCGCTATTGGGCCGGCAGGCGTGATTGATATAGCGGGTGGTGTTCCAGCGCGGACTGCCGTCGAGATCCCAACGGGTATTGATATTGAAAACGTAGCGATTCCTGTCCTCGAGCTTGTCCCCCTCGGAGACCGGGATGAGCCAGCCGCCGTACTCGATAATCCGTCGCCCCTTGGGAATATCCGAGAGTGCGAAAAGACCGAGTCCGGCGGAAGAACGCCGAACCGCGACCGGAAAGTTCGGTTTCGGAACACGCTTCACTTTGGAATACGCCTTCGTCATAGGAGAAAAAATCACAATGCCATCCATGGTATCGAATAATCTTCATGACGGCAAGTATTCTCCACGTCAGCCAATGAAAAAAGGGGCGCCCTCATTGGGGCTCCCCTTGCACGCGACCACTCGCTGGAGGCAACTGGCGGTTGCGCCTTTCGCGGATGTACCGGCCGTTCTCTATGAGCTTCAGGATGTAGTCCTGAGTCTCTCGCATGAGACCGATGACCGGCTGGCGCAGATACTTCTCAAACAGTCCTTCCGAGAGGCTCTGGAGGGTCAGCGAGGTCGGCGATCGCTTTCCCTCTCGAGCGAATTGCTCCATCGCCTGAGCCACTCCGACACCACGGCGCAGCCCGCCATTGTAGGCCCCACCGAGCGCTAGATCGCGCACGATTGGGTCTGCTAGCTCGGTCGAGCGCAACCACGCCTGGAGCCTGGGATGGCTGAGATTGGCATCATTGAGAAGGAGGTTGGCCATCGCGTGGTTGACCATGTCCGCCGTTCCGCTCTCATAGTCAGGATCGAGACCAGCTTCGGGATACGCACGAACGATCAGACGGTACGTCCCGGGCATGAACTGGAACGCTGCCCGGGCTCCAGCCGATGAGACTGCATACCGGAAAGCATTCTTGCCATGCATACCGAGCTCAACTAAGATCCGGTTTCGCACTTCTTCCCTGGTTCGATCCGGTGGAACCGGAACATAGTGCTCACAGCCTGGTGGCCGATCGGGAGTGAAGCAGAGGTCCTGCTGTTCAGCCAAGAGCAGTTTCACGGGCGTATCGGGACTGATCACCTGCGCAACGAGCTGCTCCGGATAGGCATGCGAACGTACGCCGCGATGTGCCAGCTGGTCGAGTGCTTCATGGATCACCTCGTACATCACCCGTTCCCCTTCCCGGGCCAGCTCTTCGCTCCGCGCGAGATGTGCCGGCGGCGAGAGGTAGATCGCTGGCTCGAAGCGCAGCGGCAGCGGCTGCCCCGGCTCGCGGTCCTCTTCCCTGCGGGTCGCATTGAGATGCTTCCCGGCATAGACGAGAAATTCACGGCCAGAGCAGTGGATCTCGACCACCATCCGACTCAACGAGAGGCCACGCAGGCGTTTGGCCTGACAGCTCGGGTGCGGAGCCGAGAGGACAAGAGGCTGGAAGCGGAGGTCCCGCACCACGACCGGCATGCCAAAGACGAAGGTGTGCCAGCGTGCCTCGAGCGGATCGAAAGCCTGGAGGGCGAACTCGCGGTACGCCTCCGTCTCGCGCCGTGGTCCGACGTGGATATTGAAACGCTTGAGCTCCACTCCCGTGATCATGAAGCGCGCCTGATTGAGCCGCTCGCAGTGGGCGCGGTCCACGGTGAAGCGCCGACAATCGAGGTACCCAGGAAGATACTCCACTTCCTCCGGCTCGCTGGTGAGGAGCGGCGGCGAAGGGAGCGCGGTCTCCGGCTCGGCTGGCAAAACGGACGACTCAACCAACTTGGCTTCGGAGTCCGGAGCGGGATTCCCCTCTACCACAGCGATCTCGGAAAGAGTCGTTGTGCCCTCCTCGTTCTTCTCAGCCCACGCGAGGCCGGCAAGTCCGAGGGAGAGCCAGACTACTAAAAGAACTACTCGCACGATGTGTCTCCTTGTGAGAGTGATCCGGGTTTCCGAATCTTGCCGCCAGCCTAGCGCTTCGGACCAAAAAGAACAAGGGGGCGCGCCCCCCTTGCTCCGCGCGGCTCACTGCCTGCTGATCGCTTATGGCTTCTTGCGTTCTGACTTTTCTCCATCCATGCGCCGGACGAGATCGCGCATGAAATACATCCCGAGAAAGAGCGTAGCGGCCGCGAGGAAACGTGCCGTCAGGATAGCGGTGTTTCCCCAGACCTCTGCATGGAGGCCCGGCAGGACTTCGATCAATTCTGAAACGAGGAGAAAGAGGACCGCGAGCGTAAACCACTTGTAAGCGGTATCGAGCTCGGCCTCCACTCGCCAGACGATACCGACGACAAAGACAAGGGCCGCCAGGAGCGTCAGGAGCGAGAGTAGTCGGAGAGAGAGTTCCGTAAGTTCCATCATGATTTCCCCACCTCCTTTCTCCAAGGGATCATTCCCAGGCGCCGCAGTTCTCGTTCGGTCACGTGACGCACACCATGGAGATAGAGCCAATATTCGCGGAGGAGGAAGAGGAAGAACGTCGCAAAGAGGAGCAGGGCCAAGAAAAAGATCCACCCGATATAGCTCGCCGCTTCGGCATAGGTGATGATCTCGCCGCCCCGAAGCTGGATGAGTGGTTTGGCGAGAAGGGTAAAGGAAGCAGAACGAGTCATAGAGACGCTCCCCATGAGCGCTTCGACCTGGAGACTATAGTCTCCTTCCGGCAGATAGACCGGGGTCTCGAGCGACCAGCGGAGGCCCGGCCTCCCCTCGGGACGCACGTTTTGTTCGGGTGCAGTGTAGACCGTCTCTCCCCTCTCATTGACAAGCGATGCCTCGAAAACGGTATCGCTCGGGAAGAGCCCGCGGACGGGACGAAGCGAAAACTCGAGCCGCTCTCCCTGTTTGAGAGACGCTCCGGGATTATCCAGTGTGACGGTGAAATCAAAGGTCTGACTGCTTTCCGGCGTCGTGACAGTCGCTTCCTCGTCTTCTTCTTCATCAGCCTCTCGAGTGGTGAATTCAAGCGTCTCGCTCGTGGTCCGGCTGCTGTCAGCCGGATCAGTCACGGTCACAGTGAGGACGTGTCGGCCGGCATGGAGCGCGCGCGGCGGCTTCCAGGTGAAATAGCCGTTGGCATTGGCAAAGACACGGGCAAAGATGGTCGGCCGGGTCAGGGAGATGTCCACGATGGCGTTTCCCATATTGGTATTGCCACGAAGGCGCGGCCGACTGTCGTCGATCTTGATAGGGAGCGTCCTTGGGGGCGTGATGTCTTTCCCACCGAGCCGAGTCAGCGTCAACGAAGCAGGCGGGAGGAGCGTGCTACAGTCGATCGCTGTCGCCGAAACAGCCAAGGAGGTGGCCACTCCGGGCGACATGGGACCATAGGCCGTGACGACATAGCTATAGGCAGTGGTCCCAGTCACGGCCGTATCAACGTAGCCCGAGCTTGTGAGTCCGGTCACCAAAGGAGCGCTGTCCCGATCGATGTCCCAGCTCGTCGTCGCGGCGTCATCCGCCCAGTCCAGGGTGATCCGTGGTGCGAGACCGACGCAGCCCGGGGTCGCGGTCACGACTGGGGTGGCCGGAGGTCCGAGGACGATGGCCGTCACGACGATAAGCTCATCGGCCAAGGCTCTGATCTTCTGACTCGCATCAAAGGCGAGGAAGCCCGGACCAAACGTAAACGCGAGGGCCAGATACCCAAACAGAGATAGTCCCAGGACCCAGAAATGGGCCCGGGCAAGAAAACGATACTGGGCGCGACGGTGTAGACGCATGGAAGGGAAAATGTCTCCCCTATTCTACCACGCAGCCATCTCCCGCTCACGTCCGCGGATCAGAGCGGCGCCACTCGACGAGCGCGTAACTCTGCCGTTCGATTTCGGTCGCTGGACGAAGCGTGCGGTCGAGCGCTGGCGGAAAGAAGCGGTAGTGGCGCGAGTCGTCCAACGCGAGCGCGATGTCCCAGAGATCGTCCTCGCTCGTCATCCATGCCGTCCCGAATCGCCTGAGCGAGAACGGTCTCGAGTAATCGACAAATGTCTTCCGGCCGTCAGCCAGCATGAAGAACTCGTGGATATATGAAGCAGCCAGTTCGCGGACGGTCCGATAGATGGGGTCGCGATACCGCAGGACCGGATGGTTGGTCTTGGAGAGCGCCCCCCAGTATCCCCGCTCGCGGAAAAGTGTCACTACGTGGTCCTCGTCGTAGCTCTTGGCGCGCAAGTCGAGGAGCCAGCTCTCACGGCCATTGACGGCGAGAGCCGCAACTGCGAGAAGCGCGCCCTCGATACAGTGAGCCTTGCGTTCGCGCAAGACTGATCTCGGCGAGTAGAGCGTATCACCGGTTTTCACATAGTTGGCGGGAAGCGTCTCCAGGAAATCCTGCACTCGTCTCGGTGTCGAGAGCTGCCGCAACTCGCGCATTTCCGCTGGGGTGAAGCCGAACATAGCTTAGTCCCGCGGAAGCGACGTATCTCCAGATGGAGTTGGTGCAGAGAGCTTCGAGAGCACCCAGGCAGTCGTTCCAGTCAGGAAGGTGAAAGCGATGAGCGACCACTCGGGGATAGAGAGCCCGAGCATGGTCCAGACCCGCACCGTGCAATCGCTCGTCGTCTGGAAAAGGACCGCGATCCAGTCAGTGAATGACTCGAGCCAGGGGATACACTTGGTAGCGAGTCCCTGCGGCACGCGTTCCACGTAGACATTGCGGAGAGCGACTGACCCGCCGCAGAGCGAAAGTACGAACATGACCGCGAGGTATCCCCGAGTGAAACGGCCGTGCAGCCAGCCGATGGCCGCTGTCACCCCGACGAAACCGAAGAAGAATCGCTGGATGATGCAGAGCGGACACGGGGTGAGCCCGACCAGGTACTGGAGGATCCAGCCGATCGAGAGCATGGAAACGGTAAAGAGCGCTACCAGGGAGAGAAAGCGGCGCGGTGCGAAAGCCCAGGTGAAGCATGCAGAAAGCATAGTCGGCGGATAAGAGAGAGTGTCTCCACTATAGCATTCTTCAGAACTGTCCATCGGATACCAGCATCCAGGCCTGGCAGCGGTCATTATTCGTATCGAAGCGCTTCAATCGGGTTGAGGCGCGCAGCCCGATGCGCCGGATAGTAGCCGAAAATGATGCCGATGCAGGCCGAGACGAGGCTGGCGATGGCGACCGAAGTCCACGAAATAGGTGCCTGCATACCAAGCGATGAGAGAACCGCCGCGACCGAGAAGCCGATTGCAACACCAAGCACGCCGCCAAGGAACGTGAGGAGCACCGCTTCGGCAAGAAACTGAGTCCTGATATCGCGCCGTTTCGCACCGAGTGCCTTGCGCAAACCGATCTCTCGAGTGCGTTCAGTAACGGTGGTCAGCATCATATTCATGATCCCGATGCCGCCGACGATGAGCGAGATGCCGACAACCGCGCCGAGGAGCGTGGTGAACGTCGAGGTAACGCTCGAGGC
>CAYWVL010000046.1:0-7313 GCA_964461975.1 uncultured Bdellovibrionales bacterium
GAACCATCGCATGGAGGCTTCAAAGGCCCCTGCCTTACCGCTTGGCTACTCCCCAGGATTACATACTGTCAGCGATTGCTTCCTGTATGTCCCTAATTGTTCTCTGTTACGAGCTGGCCGCCGAGCGCTTCGAGTGCTTGCGAGACGAGGGGCGGATGTTTGGTTTCCGCTTGCCGTTCGGCGACTTGCACCCGCCAGGGAACACGGAACCCCAAAATCGTAGCAAAGGCAGTGTCGAGGGTCAAGCGATTTTCGGGCTTTTCCAGCCGATCCTGATGGAACGGATACTTCACTTTGAGCGTGAGACCGCCCCGTTCATCCTGGTCGATATCGGCGGTCGAAAGCGCGACGCCGAGCGAGGCATTGATGGCCTTGGCCTGCTCGGTGATCGCGCGCCACTCCCGGCGCACTCGAGAAAAATCGATCGCCGCGGGGGCGGGTGACGGAAGAGTTTCCGAGGCAGCGGTTTTCGGGAGCGCAGCAGCCGTCTTGGGTGGCGTGGCTGGAGAGGCTTGGAAAGGGGCAGCTGTCTGATCCGAACCCGCTGGGGTACCTGCAGATGCAGAGGGAGTCGAGGGGCCTTCTGGCGGCGTTTCTCGTTTGGACTGGGGGATGAGTTTGACGAGCGCGATCTCGAGCGGGAGTTCGGGGAGGGGGCTATATTTGGCGGCAGCCTCGGCTTCCTGGAAACGCTCGAGGCATTCGACAATGCGGTCGCTCCCCAAAAGGGCGGCGAGTGACTGGAGTTCGCGCTGCTCGAGCGCGGTGAGGTCGGCGGCGAGCGTCGCGAGGTTCGCGGGGTCGACCGAGGCGTAGAGCGCCTGGCGGAGCGTGCGGAGGAGGGACTCAGTGAATTGGAGCAGCTGCGTCCCTGATTCGCCGAGCGTCCGGACGAGCGCGAGAGAGCGGGGTAGATCCCGTTCGCCGACGGCACGGAGGAGCGTATGGATCGTCTCGGGAGTCGTCTGGCCGAGGAGGATGGCAACGCGCTCGACATCGATGGGCGATTCTTCCAGCGTGGCGATCTGGGTAAAGAGGACTTCGGCATCGCGCATCCCGCCCTGGGCGCTCCTTGCGATGAGGGTGAGAGCCTCGCGGCTTATCTTGAGCTTTTCCGCGGCAGCGATCCGCTCGAGCTTGGCGATGAGTTCTTCGAGCGGAAAGCGCTTGAGGTCGAGCCGGAGTGATCGGGAGAGGATGGTCTCCGGGACTTTGCCGGCATTGGTCGTCGCCAGGACGAAGACGACATGCGCTGGTGGCTCCTCGAGCGTCTTGAGGAGCGCGTTCCACGCGCCGATCGAGAGCATATGCGCCTCATCGATGATATACACCTTGTGACTCCCGAGGACGGGCGCGGTGGCGATCGTGTCACGGAGTTCGCGGATATGGTCGACGCCGGTGTGGGAAGCCGCGTCGATCTCGACGATATCGACCGCTTGCCGGTCACGGAGCGCGAGACAGTGCGGGCACTTCCCGCACGGCTCGGGGGAAGATCGTTTCCGTCCGCTGCAGTTGAGGGCCTGGGCGAAGAGACGCGCGAGCGTGGTCTTGCCGGTGCCGCGCGGCCCGGTGAGGAGATAGGCATGGGCGACTTTCTCGCGGACGAGGCTCTGGGTCAGCACCGTGACCGCCGTCTCCTGGCCGATGACATCAGCGAAGCGGCTCGGGCGGTATTTGCGATAAAAGGTAGACATGGGAGTAATAGAGAGTGACGAATCATATCGGACGAAGCGCACAGAGAAAACCGGCATCCGGAACGGACTGCTTTATCAGTATAGCATTTTGACCGTCACGCCAAAAAACAAACAGCACCCAGGAGGCGGGTGCTGCATGCGGTCGTACCACGGGGGTTAGCGGCGGAAGACGAAGAGTTTATATCCGATGAAGTTCCAGACGAGGGAGGCTCCGGTAGCGAAGAGCTTGCCGACCAAGACCCAGTTCTGGGCGGAGATGCCGAACTGCGGACTGATGAAGGTGGCAAAGGCATAGACGATGCCGCTATTGACCCCGAGTCCGATGACCGAAACGACGAAGAATTGTGAGAATTTGAAGGATTCGTTCGGATCGCGGGTCTTGTCCTCAAAGGTCCAGCGCTTGTTCATGAAGTAGCTGTTGACCACCGCTACCGAGAACGAAATCGCGTTGAGGATAGCGAGTTCGAAGCCCGACGTGATGCCAGTCACCATGAGGAGCGCTTTGAGCACCCCGAAATCGATAGCGGTATTGATGCCGCCGACGATACCGAATTTGATGAATTGTTTGGCGACGCGCATGAGGCGGGCAGGGCTCAGGTCGATACCTGGGGCCTGGGCGACCTGGGGAGAGAGTGGTTCCGGCATAGAGAAAGATTAAGATTGTTTTGCGGCTACTTCTTTTTCGAGGGCTTCCATGTCGCGCATCCATTCGTCGAGTGCCGAACTCGGGTGAGCAGCTGTATCGGTCGGGGAGACAGCGACCGAGGCTTCGGCGGCGGGCGCTTTCTCCGAGAGGTCCTGGAGTACCGCTGCGCCCGGCGTGGAGCGCTTGCTCGCGGCGACGGGGAGGGCGGACGAGCCCGAGAGGGCGCCTTTCTGGAGGACATTCTCGATAGCGACCCAGGAAGCGTCGAGTTCCCGGGGCATGACGACGGCTACTTCATCGCCCGGCGCGACGCGGAAATAGGTGACAGAAGCGAGGAGGACGCGGTAGGGCTCGCCATCGACGAGCACGTGGTAGTTGCCGCCTTCGTCCTGACTGACGATGCCAATCGCGTGCTTCCGATCGATCGGACTGATCTGCTTGTAGACAAATGAACCGTCCGGCGTGATGGTGAGCTTGAGGAGGTCTCCTTCGACGAGCTTGGACTTGGACGCGTAGTTGGCCGGGACCGGGTATTGGCGTCCGTCGGTTCCGAGCATGATCTGTCCGTCGAACGTCCCTTCGACGACCGTACCTTCGAGGTCGGACTCGAGCTTTTTGGGTCGGCCGGATTTCTTCTTGCCCTCGATCTGGAGGAGCATCGCCTTGGCGCCCTGGATGGTGCGCTCGGCGTTCATGATCATATCCCGGAGAGCCTGGATCTTGGCCGCCTGGTCGGGCGAAGCAGAAAGCGTGGAATCGTCGGTAAGCGATGTCATAACGTTTTGTTTTTACAGAAAAGAGCGCGATATTTTTTCGCTCATTCCATACATTACGATTGTAAAGTATGCTGTCGTCAATTGCAAACTTTTCAAACCGTTCGATCCAGATAATCTATCGTTTGTCTTACGATTCGGCTGGCAATATCCGCTGGATCGGGTGGTATACGAGCCATCTTCCAGAGCGGTCGCGCCACACAGAGCGCTTCGATCACTTACGCATGCTTCCAGTCGACAAAATGAATCAAGAGCGGCGAGTCGCAGCGAGAAAAGGGTCACCCAAGGCCTATGGTGCCGTTGGGGTTGACAAAAAGTAGGTTTATAGGTTAATATGAGGCGTTTCCAAATAAGCCATAAATCCCGGCCTTTCTCACCTTTTTTCATTGCTATGAAGAGCTCTCCCGCCCAGTCTTCTTCGCTCTCGAATGCCACCGGTTTCCGGGGCTTCCTTGACCTCCTCCTAGCTCGCTTTCCTGAGCGTTCGCAGGCTATTTTCACCTTGCGCTTCGGTCTGGATACGGGGAACGAGCAGACGCTCGAAGAGATCGGCAAGACCTATAGCATTACTCGCGAGCGGGTCCGCCAGGTCGTGGACGTGATGCAGAAGAAGATGCGCACCGCCCTCAAAGAAGCGACCAATGAACCGGTCATCGCCCGGGTGCATGCTGCGCTCGAGGAGGCGTGCGGCGTCATGACGGTCGAGCACTTGACCGAGACGCTCACCAAGGCAGACAGGCGCGAGGGCAAGGCGCTCCAGGCGCTCCTCCCCATCATCCCCGGCATCGTCCTCCGCAAGGAGACCGACGAGCACAAAGCATCGGTGTCTTTGGAACATTTCGACCACAAGGAGTGGTGCGATGTCGTCAACAAGGCGGTCACCGTGCTCAAGAAAGAAAACGATGTCGTCGATTTCAAGCGTCTCCACACGCTCTTCGTGGAATCCGAGAACGGTCAGACCGAGATGCTCGATGTGAAGCTCCGCTGCTGGCTCACGCCGACCAAGGCGATCGAGAAGAACCCGTTCGGCCAGTATGGTTTGTGCAGCTGGGAGACCGTCCGCCCTCGCGGCACGCGCGAACGCGCCCACCTCATCCTCAAGGTATTCGGGAAGCCCTTGCATTTCCGCGAGATCGCCCGGCTCATCGACGAGCACGGCCTCTACAAGTCCGGCAAGAAGACTCATCCCCAGACCGTCCATAACGAGCTCATCAAGGACAAGCGCTTCGTCTTGGTCGGCCGCGGCACCTACGCGCTCTCCGAGTGGGGCTATACCAAAGGCACCGTGCGCCAGGTCCTCGCCAATATCCTCAAGGAAAAGGCGACCCCGATGACTCGCGAAGACCTCCTCAAGGAAGTCATGAAAGTGCGCCAGGTCAAAAAGTCGACCGTCATCATCAACCTGAATTCTTTCTTCGCCAAAGTCGGCAAGAATATCTACACGCTCCGCGACACGCAGTAAGCAGTGCACGTTCGTCGCGCTGGCTTCCGTTTCCAAAAATGCGTATACTACCTTTGTACGCGTAAGAAAGTGCAGTCGGGCAACGTCCCATAAACTTTCTCGGCCATGGCCGATTTCTTGACCAATATCCTCTTCATTGCATCAGCTGCGGGCGACGTCTGGTTCGTCGTGCTGCCGCCGCTTTTGTATTTCCTCTTCATGCTCCTGTGGATGGACCATGTGAGCGCCAAGTTCGCGTCCAAATGGGAGTGGGTGCTCCTCGAGATCATCCCGTCGCGCGAGATCGAGAAGAGTCCGCATCCCATGGAGCTCATCTTCTCCGGCTTCTCCGGCGTCATCAAGAGTCCTTCGGCCGTCGAAGAATTCATCGGCGGCGAGATCCCGACTTCCTTCAGCCTCGAGCTCATCGGGACGGAGGGCAAGGCTCATTTTTATATCCGCACCCTCAAAGGGTTCCGCAACCTGGTCGAGGCGCATTTCTACGCCCAGTATCCCGATATCGAGATCGTCGAAGTGGATGACTACGTGACGCAGGTGCCGCGCTCCGTCCCCAACAACGAGTGGGACATGTGGGGCGTCGAATTCAAGCTCCTCAAGCCCGATCTCTACCCCATCCGCACCTATAAGTTCTTCGAAGAATCCGTGACGGGGAAGATGATCGATCCGCTCGCCGGACTGGTCGAAGTGATCGGCAAAGCGCCCCCGGGGCAGAACATGTGGCTCCAGCTCATCATCACGCCGGTCAAGGAAGATTGGGGACCCAAACAGGGCCAGGCTACGATCGAGGAATTCCTCGGTCACGAGAAAGTCGAGTCACCCGGGATCTTCGCGCGTCTGTGGCATGACCTGTCGGAGATCTTCTCCAATCTCTTCACGGCGCTCCTCGGGAAGGAGATCGAGTGGACCGCGCTCGGCGAGGCTCCGGCCAAGGACGAGGCCCCGGTCGAATTCCGGCTCACGCCCGGCCAGAAAGACGTCCTCAAAGCCCTGGAGAGCAATATCGGGAAGCCCATGTACCGTGTGAAGATGCGCTATATCTATGTCGGCCGCCGCGAGGGCTTCTCCAAGCAGACTGGGGTCTCGGCTTTCATCGGCGGCATCAAGCAGTTCAACGATCTCAATCTGAACAGCATGGTGCCGGATGATCTCACCAAGACCTATGCCAACTACCTCTGGGTGGATAGCCGCACCCGCTACCGCCAGCGCAAACTCTTCCGTCGCTACATTTCGCGCGATACCGATGACCAGACCAACCGTTTCATGCTCTCGTCCGAGGAGCTGGCGACCCTCTACCATATCCCGGACATGCAGGTGATGGCGCCCTCCCTCACGCGCGTCGTCGCCAAGCGCGGCGGGGCCCCAGCCAATCTCCCGGTCCAATAAATAAGCAGCAGCGCCTTTGTCCTCACCTATGCCAGACCAGCACAATTCCATCACTGTCTTCGCCAAGACCAACTTCCGCAACCAGGAGCGGGTCTTTGGTATCAAGGCGGACGATCGCCGGCGCCACATGTATATCCTCGGCAAGACCGGTATGGGGAAGACCAACCTCTTGGAGAACCTCGCCATCCAGGATATCCAGCAGGGCCACGGCATCTGCTTCATCGATCCGCACGGCGATGTCGCTCTCAAGCTCATCAAGGCTATCCCGCCCGAGCGCATCAACGACGTCATCTATTTCGATCCGGCCGACCAGGCGTTCCCCATCGCCTTCAATGTGCTCGAGCAGGTCGGGGCGGACCAGCGCTCGCTCGTCGCCTCCGGCTTGGTCGGCGTGTTCAAGAAGATCTGGGCGGATTCGTGGGGACCGCGGCTCGAGTATATCCTCCGGAACGCCATCCTCGCTCTGCTCGAGTACCCGGGGTCGAGTCTCCTCGGCGTCATGCGCATCCTCGTCGACAAGAGCTACCGCGAGCGCGTCGTGGAGAAAGTCACCGATCCCGTCGTCAAGCAGTTCTGGTCGGTTGAATTCGCCGGGTGGAACGAGCGCGTCCTCCAGGAAGTCATCTCGCCGATCCAGAACAAGGTCGGGCAGTTCACGTCCAATAGCCTCATCCGCAACATCATCGGCCAGCCGACCTCCGCGTTCGACGTGCGCGACATCATGGACAATAAGAAGATCCTCATCATGAACCTCGCCAAGGGGAAGATCGGCGAGGACTCGTCGGCCCTTCTCGGGGCCATGATGATCACCAAGATCCAGCTCGCCGCCATGGGCCGGGCCGATATCCCCGAGGACGAGCGCAAGGACTTCTACCTCTACGTCGACGAGTTCCAGAACTTCGCGACCGACTCCTTCGCCAATATCCTCTCCGAAGCGCGTAAGTACCGCCTCTCCCTCATCCTCGCCAACCAGTACATCATGCAGCTCGAGGAGAAGGTGAGCGACGCAGTCTTCGGCAACTGCGGCACCATCATCTCGTTCCGGGTGGGCGCCGCCGACGCCGAGCTCCTTGAGAAGGAGTTCGAGCCGGTCTTCATGATGAATGACCTCGTCAATCTTCCCAAGTACAATATCTACCTCAAGCTCATGATCGACGGTATCGCGGGCGACGCGTTCTCCGCGACGACCTTGCCGCCGATCCTCATCGAGACGCCGGGGATTGATCAGAAAGTGGTCGCGGTCACCCGGGAGCGCTACGCTTCGGCCCAGGCCGAAGTCGAAGAAAAGATCCGCCGCTGGACGGGGATGCTGACCAACGCCGAGAAAGCCGCGCTCCTCAATCCGACCGCGCCCA
>CAYWVL010000047.1:0-6930 GCA_964461975.1 uncultured Bdellovibrionales bacterium
CTCTACTACCTGGGTTCTACCGTCAATGAAGTGGTACTCATCAACCGCTACCAAATCATGCTCTACCCGTTGCTCGCTCTCGTTGGAGGTATCGGTCTTTCCGTGCTCTTGTCCTGGGCAAGCCAGGCACTTGCTGCTCGCAACTTCAGACTCCCCCGCTGGTTCCAGCACCGGTTCGCACCTATCGCATTAGGCGCGTGCTTGCTTGCATGGACGCCGGCAATCACTGATTTCCCTCTCTCATACGCATCCTTCCTCCTGCCAAAAACATTTACGGTCGACATCAAGGATATGGGGGCGGGAAGCTATGAAGCCGCTCAATATCTCAATTCGCGCCCCGACGCTTCCACAGCAACTATCTGGACCGACAAGAGTGGTGTTTGTAAATTTTATGTCGGTCCCTGCCTCGATGGCTTGACCTTCCGAAAGCTTAAAAACTACGACGTTCGATATCTCGTACTCTCGACGGGCCGCGAATCTCGGACGAGGCGCATGTTCACTGCCAACAACCGCCTCCTCAATGACGAAGGCCTTATCCGCTTCGACCAGTACTATGACCGGACTGACCCGTTATTCGAGTTTGATATCAATGGACGCTCGAGCCAATCTGTGAAAGTCTTCCCTATTACACCGTAGTCATGCCTTCAATATTTGCACGACTTCTTTTTCCGATCGCCGCACTTGCGGTTTTTTTCAGTTTTGGACTGTTCCATCTCGGGCAATTCGAGACGACCGACGAGCACCTCTGGAAATACGACCGCATCGGCGCGTACTGGGAGGCCTGGGAGACCGGCGACTTCGCCAAGACCTATATCAATGACAAGCCGGGGGTGACCGTCGCCCTCATCGCAGGTCTGGGCCTCCTTGCCGAGCCTGACCCGGCAGCCCATGAACGGCGCATGCTCCCGCCTCATGAGGCCAAACTCTATGAAGCCTACGCGACCGAAGCGAGCGAACTGACCAATGTCCGCTTCCGTCTGCCGGTCCTCTTGGTGAGCACGCTCGTCCTCGCCATCGGCTGGCTCCTCCTCTCCCGGATCCTGGGCGCGTGGCTCTTAGCGACGACCGTCACGCTCCTCCTCGCGACCCACCCCATCCTCCTCGGCATGAGCCAGATCATCAACCCCGACAGCTTCTTCTGGCTCTTCGGATTCCTCGCCACGCTCGGCTACCTCGGCTGGCTCTCGCATGGCGGATATCGGTACATCATCCTGACAGGCCTCACGCTCGGCCTCGCGCTCCTCTCCAAATACACAGCCTTTCTCCTCCTGCCGCTCTTCGCGCTCCTCTCGGTTGCCACCCTCCTCTTCGGCGATGGCAGCAATGCCGTGCTCACGCGAACGTGGTTCTCTCGGCACCTCATCGCTTGGGCGCTCATGCTCGGCCTTGCGACCCTGCTTTTCTTCCTGCTCCTCCCGGCCGCCTGGCTCGACCCGAGCCTCTTCTTCAAGGGTCTCTCGCAGTTCCTCCTGGCGAAACAGTGGCCCGTCTGGCTCGCTGGCGGGATCGTCCTCGCCCTCTTGGTCGCCGCGTTCTGGCGTTTCGGGAGCGATACGCGCCTGCACCAACTCCAGGCCTGGTTCCACCGCTTCCGTTTCGCTTTTGCCACAGCCATCCTGAGTATCCTCGGCGCTCTCCTTGTTCTCTCGTTCTTCAATGCCTGGTCGGGCCAGTCGCTTGTCCCGGTCGATGCGCTCCGAGACGCGGCCTACGCCAATGAGCCGCAAGCCTTCAATTTCCGGCCCGTACTCGACAAGAATGCGCCCTTCCTCGAAAAGCAATTCTCCTACATTCTTCTCGAGAGCGCTCCTCTCATCTTCTCACTCCCACCCCTCCTCCTCATTCTCCTCATCGTCGGCGGTCTCGCTTTTCGGCGCGACTGGCTGGCAGGGAAGACGCGAAGCGTCCTCTTCGCCGTCTCCGGCTTCACTCTGCTGTACCTCCTGCTCGCTATCTCGGCCGGTGTCGTCACCAATGCCCGCTACCTCATCCTCCTCGCCCCGCTCCTCGCGCTCTCGGGAGGCCTCGTACTCCATGACATCATCCTCCATCTCCAAACCCGCTGGCCCAGAAAGTCACACCTCGCCCCGCTCGTCCTCGGTAGCGTACTCATTCTCGGCAGCGTGACCCTCTGGTGCATCAAGCCGTTCTACTTCAGCTACACCAATTTCCTCCTCCCGACCGATCAGTCCATCCACGACTCGTGGGGCCATGGCTCCTACGAGGCAGCCACCTACCTCAACAGCCTCCCGGAAGCCGAGCAGCTCGTCATCTGGTCCAATAGCGATACTGTCTGCCGCTTCTTCGTGGGGAAATGCCTCCGTTCGCGCCGGATCGACCTCGCCACGACCGTCCCGGACTACCTCGTCATGAGTAAGCGCGGCGTTACCAAGGTCCGCAACCAGCCGATCTTTGAGAATAATCCCCGCTCCGACCGCGATGCCGCCTACTATATCCAGAAGCTCGATAGCGCACCGGCGTGGCAGCTGGATATTCTCGGCCGGCCCGACAATTTCATCGGTATCGTACGTTTTGAACGGGAATAAGTATGGAAAGTTTTTTTGTGCGGATCCGTGATACTCGCTTTCTGCTCATGCTTACACTCGCGCTCATTGTGCTCGTAGGGGCCTATTTCCGTCTGACTGACTATGCTGATCTCGCCCGTTTCAATGCCGACCAAGTAAGAGATATCGGGATTGTGGAAGCGTTTGCGGAAGGCCAGTGGCCACTCCTCGGCCCCAAAGCCGGCGGCACCGACTTTCAGCTCGGCCCTGTCTTCTACTATCTCGAGTATGTCTCCGGGCTCCTCTTTGGCCTGACGCCCGCGGGCACGACACTGCTCGTCCCGCTCCTCGCTCTCGCCGCCCTCCTCATCTGGTACTGGCTCTTCCGCACCTACCTCACGCAGCCGGTAGCGCTCGCACTTGTCGGACTCGCGTCGGTTTCGGCTTTCCTCATCAAGTACGCGCGTTTCGGCTGGAACCCCAATTTCCTTGTCTTCTTCCTTCCGCTCTTCCTCATCGCGCTCCTCCGTATCAGTGATCCCGACGAGCGGCGGCTTGTCCGCTGGTACCTCCTCGCCGGGATCTCCATGGGGATCGGCATGCAGCTCCATACACTCACCCTCCTCCTCATGCCAGCGCTCTTCATAATCGCCCATGGCTACCGCTCCGTCGTAACACGCCGCCTCTCCCTCCCGCAGCTCTCGGCCGCACTCCTCACCGCCGCTCTTCTCTTCCTTCCCGTCTTCGTCTCCGAATATCGGACCGGGGGCGCCAATACGGCGGCCTTCTTCGCTGGCCTCACCGCCAAGACCGAGGCCAAGGCTGAGGACCTGCCCGCGGCACTCGTAACGGCTGATTTTTTCCTCCAGGGTCAGGCAGTCGTCCTCACCGGCTTCGAGCCGCGCGGCCAATGGGTCAACCCGGATGCCTGGGCCAAGGCCTTTACGCCCGCCAATACGCTCCTCCTCATCTTCTCGCTCCTGACGATCACACTCGGTGTCTGGGCTGCTATCTACCGCTTCCGCTCGCCGTCGACTCCCCCAGCCGAGCGCCGCGCCCTCGCGGGTCTCGCGATCCTGGTCATACTTACCGGGACGCTCTTCCTCATCATCGGCAATGAACTCAATCTCCGCTTCTTCATCCTCATCGCCTTCATACCTTATCTCCTCCTCGGTCTCGCCCTCTCCGCAGGGCTCGACTGGACCACAAGTCGGCCGTCCCTCCGGGTTGCGCTCCTCAGCCTCGCCCTCGGCATAGGCGTGGGGCTCATCACAAGCAATCTGCTCGCCTACCGCTCGACCTATGACTTCGACCATCCGCGCTCTCTCACCAAGGCCTATGGCGGCATCAGTGCCGGTGAAGCCGAAGGCCTGGCCCGCTCGATCCGCTCGGCTCTCATGCGTGACCCGCGCCACCAGCCGGCAGTGAGCACGTTCGACCATGAGCGCTCCATCCAGTACTTCCTCGACCATGACGGCATAGTCCTCGATACCATTCGTGAGCAATCGTCACGCTCTGATGGCCGCTGGCTCATCCTCTGGCGGGATGCTGGCAGACAATCCTTCGAGCCCTTCGTTGGACGCTTCGATGCTACGCTCATCGACACCGTCGGCCGCTTTGAACTCTACTGGCTCGAGCCGCGACGCTGACACGACCAGTCCGCACCATAGAGAGCAAAAGCTCAGCACCTATCGGATGCCGAGCACTTTTCTTGCGATGAAATCTCTCTCTATGTTTTTTACTGTTCCTTGTTCTCGGCTCTTTACTCAGTGCTGATGACTGACTGCTGCTCGCTTTTGGTCCGAAGATACCATGGCACAGCGATCAAGGAGAGGAGCATCTGGAGGAAGCGTGAGAGGAGAGCCGCCGTCACCGCGAGCTCGGCCGACACCCCGACCAACCCGAAGACGAGTACATACGACCACTCTTTGACGCCGATATTGTTGATGGTGATCGGAATATTGGCGATGAGGGTCGCCAAGAAGATGCAACCGAAGAATGTGCCGAGTGTGAGTTCCGCTCCGAGCGCGTGCCACAAGGCAAAGTTGGAGAGCCCGACCCCGACTCCGAGGAAGAGGAGTGAGAGGAGGAGCGACTGGAGGTAAAGATCGATCTCGATCAATGGTCGGAAACGCTCGATCGAACGCTTGATCTTGTCGAAAATCGCCAAGGGTACCCAGTCGATAACGAGGAGCGCCAGCTCGAAGAGTCCCGTGAACCAGAAGAGCGAAATGAGAATGAAGAGCGTCACCGAAACGATGATCGCTCCGATCGGGATGAGGACCGGATCCGTAAGAAAGGTCCGCCACGGGATGAAGAAGAGTCCCGCCGCCGCCATAAGAAAGAGCGCGAGGAGACCGCTCACGCGGTCGAAGAGGACCACCATGAACGCCTCGAAGCGCTTGCCGGGCGCGCTCATCCAGAGCGTCCGATAGGCATCCCCGCCGATCGTCGATGGGAGGAAGTTGTTGATAAAAGCGCCGGTGAGATAGCCGAAGAAGCCGTCACGAAGCGAAAAGGAAAATCCCTGGCTCCCCGCGATGAAACGCCATTTCCAGGCCGAGAGGAGATTCCCCGCAAGCTGCAGGAGGCAGTAGAGCCCTATGAGGGAGAGTGACACCCCCGAAAGGATCCGCCCCACGCTCCCCCAGTCCACGCTCCCCACCAGCCACCACACGAGAAGCGTCGTCACGAGGAGCTTGAGCCACGTCGTAAATCGAACTTGCATGTGTTAATTCATTAACCAAATACATCCGCGTAGAATCTAACGCCGTATGCTCTTCTCAAGGAGAGTCTTAAAGCTTGTAGCGACGCGGTCCCAGCTCTGGGACTCTGCCCGACGACGGCTCTCGGCGCCATACTCGGTGACGAGGTTTTTGTTTTTGAGAAAATGTTCAATCGCGGCCGCGATGTCAGCCGCTGATTTTTCTTTGACGATCAGGCCGTTCTTCCCCTCCGTGACGAGCTCGGCCGCTCCTCCCGTGGGAGTCGAGATGATGGGGAGGCCCGAGGCCAGCGCTTCGAGCATGGCATTGCTCATCCCCTCATTGAGGGAAGGCATGACAAAGAGCGACGCCTCCTGGTAGTAGGGCGACGTCTTCTCGCGGGGGATGCGTCCGAGAAAGGTCACTCGCTCGGCGAGTCCCTTTTCAGCAACCAAGGCTTCGAGACTGGCGCGCGCGCTTCCGTCGCCCATGATTTTGAGCCGGAGCTCCGGGTAAGCGGGGGCGAGCCGGGCGACTGCCTCGATGAGATAGTTGAGGCCTTTGCGCTCGGTAACGCGCGAGGCACCTGGCGTGATGATAAACTCCTGGGCGGGACGCTTGGCGGGATCCGGTGTGAAGCGCTTGGTATCGACGCCATTTTCGATAATGGTAAATGCCTGACGAGGCGCCGACTCACGGGCCAATGCCCCCAGGCCGACGCTATTGGGGACAACCGCGGCAGCTCCCCGCCAGATAAGCCGGATCATGGGGGTGATCAGCGGGTAGAGCCAGGCATATTTGCGACTATAGCCCGGCACATCCGAACCACGGAGGGCTACGATATAGGGCACGTCACTCTCGAGCTTAAGCAGCCATGCGATAAAGCCACACGGGACACCGAAGAAGGCGAGCGTCGCGTCAAAGGGCACTTCGGCTTCACGGAGCAGCGAACGACTAAACCACCACGCTTTGAAGCTATAGGTCAGGATATCCTTGAGCGACTGATGGTGGAGACTATTGGCATTTTTCCCTATCGGCAGGCGGTGGACGTAGACATTGCCACCGACACGGACGTGCTCGAGATGCGAGGTGATGCTTGAGGTGACAAGATGTACTTCGAGACTCTCATCCCTCCCCCACTCCTCCAGGATGCAAGCGGTGGCATTGGCCGCCCCGGCCCCCAAGGGTGGGTACTCATAATTCAGGAACAAGACTTTCATACGAGTCTAAACGCCGACCCCGTAGTAGGTAAACCCGGCGGCTTCAGCTTCGGAGCGCTCGAGGACATTGCGGCCGTCGTAAATCACATTGCCTTTCATGAGGCGCTTGAGATCCGCATAGTCGGCCACCCTGAATTCATCCCACTCGGTGCAGATGACGAGCGCATCGGCGCCCTTGAGCACATCCAATGCTTTTTTGGCATAGACGAGACTCTTGTGCTTGAGCTGACGGGTCGCATTCTCCATCGCCACCGGATCGAAAGCCTGGACCCGGGCCCCCTCCTCCAGAAACAGCTGGATATTCTCGATAGCGGCCGCCTCGCGGATATCGTCGGTCCGCGGCTTGAAGGCGAGCCCCCAGACCGCGATTTTCTTGTCTTTGAGCTTGTCACCGTAGATTTCCTTGAGTTTGACGAACGGCTTGATGCGCATCCGCTTGTTGACGTCGTCGACCGTCTCGATGATATGAAAAAGCGAATTGTACTCGCGACCTGTCTCAAT
>CAYWVL010000048.1:0-6670 GCA_964461975.1 uncultured Bdellovibrionales bacterium
GCGCTCATCCATCGCTCGTTCCACGCGCTTCCGCCCATGACGACCAAGAGCGGCGAGTCGGTCAATGCTGTCTACGGCTTCGCCCTGACTCTCTTCAGTGTTCTCGAGAAATTCAAGCCGGAGCATATCGCCGCGTCGTTCGACCTCCCGGGCGGCACTTTCCGTGACGAGCTCTACGCCGAGTACAAGGCCCAGCGCGAAGCGGCTCCTGATGATCTCTACAATCAGATACCGCGGGTCAAGGAATTGGTCCAGGCGTTCAATATCCCTATCTATGAGCAGGCGGGCTATGAAGCGGATGATTGCGTCGGAACGCTGGCGCGCCAAGGCGAGAAGGCCGGTGTCGACGTGGTAATCGTGACGGGCGACACCGATACGCTCCAGCTTGTGACCGAGCATGTGAAGGTCTTCACACTCAGGAAGGGTCTCAAAGACATGGTCCTCCTCGGGCCCGCCGAAGTGGCGGAGAAGTACGGCTTTCCCGCCGAGCATCTCGTCGATTACAAGGGACTCCGGGGTGACAGCTCGGACAATATCCCCGGAGTGAAGGGCGTCGGAGAAAAGACAGCGACGGAACTCATCCAGCAACTCGGATCGCTCGAGAATATCTATCAGAACCTGGACCAAGTGAAACCCAAGGTCCGGGAGAAGCTCGAGGCGGACAAAGAGATGGCCATCCTCTCCAAGAAGCTCGGCACCATCGATACCGCCGCGCCAGTCACGCTCGACCTCGAGGCGACCGCCGCTCACGACTTCGACCGAGACATGATCGAGCGTTTCCTCCGCGAGCTCGAATTCTTCAGCCTCCTGAAACGGATTCCGGGTGTCAGTCAGTCATCGGCAGGAGACGCGAAACCAGAAACAGCAAAGAAGAAAAGTGGAAAGAAAGTCACCCGGATCACGGACGCGGCAACACTCGGAGTCTGGCTGGATACAACGAGAGAGCAGCTCGTCGCGGTGATGCTCCAGGAGAAAGAGGCATCGCTCTTCGGCGGCGGCGTCGAAGCAGTCGGCCTCGCGACCGAGACGGATGCCGTCGAAGTCGAGTGGAATGAGGCGACGACACCGCTCCTCGCCCCGTGGCTTGCCGACTCCAAGCGCCCCAAGCTTGTCTATGACTGGAAGGGGATGTGGCACAGACTCCGCGCTCATCAGGCTGATCTTGCCGGGGTCGCGGATGACCTCATGCTCTCGGTCTACTGCCTCGGTGAGAGCGGCAAGCTCGATCTCGAGACGCTCTTTCAGGAGCATGCCGGACGCTCGCTCGACGGCGGGTCGCTCGCCGAAAATGCGCATGCGCTCTTGGCGCTCCACGCGGTCATCTCGAGCTCGCTCCAGCGGGTCGCCGGGTTGCAGAGAGCGCCGCATACGGTCCTCGCCATCCTCCGAGACATCGAGCTCCCGCTCGTCCCGGTCTTGTTTGCGATGGAGACGGCCGGCATCACGCTCAAGCGCGACATCTTTGAAACGCTCGAGCGAGAAGTCGAGGTGGCGCTCAAGAAGGCCGAACAAGCCGTCTTTGCGCTCGCCGGGCATGACTTCAATCTCAACTCGCCCAAACAGCTGGCGGAAGTGCTCTTCGTCGATCTCCAGATCCCGACCGAAGGCATCAAGAAGAACAAGACCGGTTACTCGACCGCGTCGACCGAACTCGAGAAGCTGCGCGCTGACTATCCGATCATCGCTCTCATCGAGGAGTACCGCGAGCTCGCCAAACTCCAGAACACCTATATTACCGTCCTCCCCGGCATGGTCGCTGAGGACGGGCGGCTCCACACCCGCTATGATCAGGCGGTCGCGGCGACAGGACGGCTCTCGTCCAACGATCCCAATCTCCAAAATATCCCGATCCGCACCGAGTGGGGGAAGCGGATGCGCGAGGGATTCGTGGCGGCGCCGGGCACGGTCTTCGTCGGGGCCGACTACTCGCAGATCGAGCTCCGGATCGCGGCTCACCTCTCGGGCGATCAGACCATGATCCGCGCTTTCGAGCAGGGCGAGGACATCCATCGGACGACTGCCTCGGTCGTGCACGGGGTCGCGCAGGATGAGGTGACGGACGAGATGCGCCGCGAAGCCAAGGTGCTCAATTTCGGCATCATCTACGGCATGGGCGCCTTTGGATTGGCGCAGGCAGCCAAGATCGACCAGAAAGCGGCGAGCGAATTCATCCGCGGCTATCTCGAGAAATTCGCGGGAGTGGCCAAGTATATGGAAGCGATGAAGCAGGCGGTCAGGGAACATGGGGCGGTCGAGACCGAGCTCGGCCGGCGTCGGCTCCTCCCGGAGATCGAGAGCGGCAATGTCGCCCTCGTCCGCGCGGCAGAGCGCATGGCCATCAATATGCCGATTCAGGGTCTGGCGGCCGATATCATGAAGCTCGCCATGCTGGCCGCGGCGCGGCTGGTCCGGGAGCAGTATGCTTCCTCCGCCAAGCTCCTCCTCCAGATCCATGACGAGCTCGTCGCAGAAGTCGACGAGAGTGTGGCCGAAGCCTTCGCTCGCGATCTCAAGCAGGCGATGGAGAGCGTCTATAAGCTCAAAGTCCCACTCATCGTCTCCGTCGAGACGGGGAAGACGTGGGGGGAGATTTAGGGGAAGCTTATAGCTAGCAGCTGTCGGGCTTTTGAGAAAAAGAAACCCCGCCAAAAGGCGGGGTGGACTGCGAAAAGCATGAATCTTGCTAGTTCTGACCTTTGCGGATCAATTCATCGATTCTTGCTCGGACCCGAGCGAGAGCTTCAAGTGTAGTCGTATCAGGATTCTGTTTCCCGACGAGTCTCTCCACTGCCTCTTCAAGTTCTTTGATGTCAGCGCTATTAATGGCAGCATCCCGTACCAGTTCCGGGCTGGCATGACTCTCGGCTGGCTGGGCATCCCAGGCACCCTGGTACCCAGCCTGGCCTGCCAAAGTCACCTTTTTATCCATTGAGGCACCCATTCCGACGTCTTCAATACCCATGGCTGTACGATTAGTAATTATTCTGCTGCTATTGTACCATAGCCACCTATGCCAGAACTGCCCGAAGTCCAGACCGTCGTGACCCAGCTCGGCCGGAAGATCACCGGCAAGGTTTTGGCCGGCTTTTGGACGGACTGGGAGAAGAAAGTCTTGGAGCCGGTGTCGAAGCTCCGTCGATTGATCAAAGGGGCGACCGTCTTGGGGACGCGGCGCTTTGGCAAGACCATCGTCATCGATCTCGACAATGACCACTCGGTCGTCATCCACCTCAAGATGACCGGCCACCTCCTCTACAAAGATGAGGCCAATGCGGACGCCAGAGAGTGGAGCGATCCGACCAACCAATTCATCCACCATCGCTTCACTTTTGCCGACGGGTCGCGAGTGGACTTCTCGGACATGCGCAAATTCGGTTGGGTGGATATCTGCCGGACGAGCCAGGTAGAGCGGCATGCCCATATCGAGAGGCTCGGCGTAGACGCGCTCTCGCCGGAATTTTCCGCGGCCTACCTTGCGACCTTACTCAAGCGGTATCCCAAGCGGCCTGTCGGCGTCCTCCTCCTCGATCAGGAGCGGATTGCCGGCATCGGCAATATTTATCGGAGCGAGGCGCTCTATCGGGCCGGTATCCTCCCGTGGCGACGGGCGGGTACATTGAAACAGTCCGAAGCTGCCGTGCTCCATAAGAAGATCAAGGAAGTACTGCGGGAGGCAGTCAAACTCCGAGGGACCACCGACGGCGATTTCCGCGACACCGAGGGGAAGCGCGGCGGCTTCCAGCGGCGCCTCTACGTGTACACGCGCGAGGGAGAGCCATGCAAGCGCTGTGCTACAATAGTGGTGCGAAAAAAGCTGGGTCAGCGGAGCGTCTTCGCGTGCTCTCGCTGCCAGCGCTAACTCTCATAGCAGTCCTTATGCTCAAGAAACTTCTCTTCGTCGTCCTCGTGCTCCTCGTCGCTGGGGGCGTGTGGTATATGTGGGGCCGCGGCGCTGACACGGGCGACACCGCCAAGAAATCGAAGCAGATCGACATCAACAATACGCCCAAACCGCCGGTCGCCGACACCAAGCCGGTCAACCCCGAGAATGTAAGCGCTCTCGCGGGGCTCCCGTGCGCCGAGATGAAGCGCCGTCCGGTCGCTGTGATGCAGCCAGCCGATCTCTCGGCTCGTCCCGCTGCCGGATTTTCGGATGCAGACATGGTATTTGAGATGCCGGTCATCACCGCGACGATCAACCGGCTCATGGCGGTCTATCAGTGCTCCTTCCCCAAAGAGGCTGGCGCGGTGCGTTCATCGCGGCACGATTTCCTCCAGCTCGCCAAGAGTCTCAATGCCGTCTATGTCCACTGGGGCGGTTCGCATTTCGCGCTCGACAAGATCAAGGAAGGCATCCTCGACAATATCGATTGCACCGGGGCCGCGGGGAATGGTGCCGGGACCGATGTCTGCTATCGCGCCGAACAGACCGCCGGCATGAAGCTCGAGGATACGAGCCGGGTCAATGTCCAGGCAGCGTTTGACCGAGGGAAGTCGCTCGGCTACGCGACCGAGAATACCTTTGTCGGCTATCCGCATCAAGAAGAAGTCGCGATGGACGGACGTCCGATTGGCGGTCGGCTCCGCATCGGCTATCCGGGCTCGGGCGAAGTGGAGTATCTCTATGACAAGGAGACCAATGCGTGGAAGCGGCTCTGGGGCAATACGCCGGACACCGACCGCAACAATGGCAATCGGATCGCTCCCAAGAACGTAGCCGTGCTCTTCGCCCGATCAGAGCAGATCGAGGGCCAGTACAATAACCTCCAGCTCGGCGATCCCTGGTATGATCAGACGGATTCGGGCGATGCCTACTACTATATGAACGGCAAGCAGGAGAAGGGGACGTGGAAGAAAGACAAGGCCAGTCTCGCGAGCAAGCTCTTCATGTATGACGCCGCCGGCCGCGAAGTCCGCTTCGTCCCAGGGCAGATCTGGGTCAATGTCGTCGAGCCAGGCACGGCCTTCGAGTGGCAGCCAGGCCAGTAACCATGGAACATGGAGCAGAGAACATGAATCAGGAAAGCGGGGAAGACCCGCTTTCTGCTTAGGTGATATACAATAGAGTGGATTTGTGACGCATGCTCTATGCTTAGTGATCTATGATGTACCTCCTCTCCGGAACCGATCGCTATCGTCTCGCCCAACGCCGCCAGGCTCTCGAGGCCGAGTTCTGGTCGGCTCATCCGGAGGGCGAGCGCTTCACCTTTGACTTCGAGGAAGCGTGGGACGAGCGAGCGCAGACGCTTCTCTCGAGCGCTCTCGCATCGGGCGGACTCTTTGCGACACCGCACCTCGTCCTCATCCGAGGCATGGAGACGCTAGATGAGCGGGGAGGCGAGCGTCTCGCCGCCGCTCTTCTCGATACGGACGAGAGCGTGACGGCGGTGCTCGTGTACGTGCTTCCTCCGCGCAAGAAGCTCCCAGCCTGGTGGCAGAGCCTGGCAAAGCAAGGAGCCCATGAGGCCCTCACGGTGCTCGCCTCGGGAGAGAGTGAGGCGCTCATCGAAGCGGTCGCCCGAGCTGCTGGCGCTCGCATAGATGCGGCGGCCAAGCGCTACCTCGCCCAAGCGTTTCCCACTGACCTGGGTCGGCTCGAGCGGGAAACCGAACGCCTTGCACTCTCCGCGCCCGATGGTGCCATCACGCTCGAACTCGCACGCTCGGGAGTCATGCTGCCTCGGGAGGAGAATGTCTTTGCCGCGCTCGATGCGCTTATCCGGGGGAATCGTCCGCGGGCCATCGCCCTGTTTCGCCAGGAAGAGACCGAGCCGGAGGCGACCTTTGCGCTCCTCGGCCTCTGCGCCTGGCAGGTGCGTCGCCTCATCGCCATCAAGGAGCTCGCCGAGGAGGATCGGCTTCCGGCTACAGCGATCGCCAAGGAGCTCAAGACTTCGCCGTACCCCGTCCAGAAAACGCTGCCACTCCTCCCCAAGCTCACCTACGCCCGGCTCAAACGCGCCATGACGCTCCTCGCGGATTTCGACCAGTCCATCAAGACGGGTCGCATCCGCCCCGGCGTCGCTCTGGACCTCTTTGTGTGGAAATTTTAGTCGTAGAAAAATGTGCGAGCGCCGGGAGGGTGATACCTCTCGGCGCTCTGTCGTTTGCGGTCGGCTTGCGCTTGAGCTGTCAGTCGGCCAGCGAGCGCACCGGGCTCGTGAAGAGCTCTCGGTAGCGGGCGAGAAATCCGGTCAGGCCGTAGCCGATCCTGGTCTCGCCGACCAAATCTGGGGCCAAAGGCTCCCCGTGCTGGTAGCTTGCCACGATGCTGCCATCGGTCGGACGGACGAGATGTACTCGGCCTTGGCGCGGCTCATTGCGGTAGGTCGTCCACGGGTCCCAGGCGCGGAATTCGCTCATGGGGCTGTCGAGGACGAGATGGTCGAGGGTGATCACGCGAAGCCAGCGCCCATAGAAGAGCCGCGCGTCGGTGATGGGCTCCGTGGGGTAGGCGACGACGATCAGCCCTGCGTGGTAGTAGCGGCGGGGCGTGACTCGAGGAGGATGGCCTTGCGGGGTAGTCTCCAGCCCGATTTCCAGCGTGTCGCCGCGGCTGTACCGCACCAGGCCATAAGAGACTCGCGGCCGGTCCGTGAGCCCGAGCGTGGCCAGGTCGCGAGCGTCTGGGTCGGGCTCGCCGCCCAGTCGGATGACACGCTCGCCGAGA
>CAYWVL010000049.1:0-6620 GCA_964461975.1 uncultured Bdellovibrionales bacterium
TAGGTCTCTATAGTAGCAGAAAAGGGGCCTTCAGCCAAGAGAGGCGGTATGCGCGATCCCGCTTCAAACCATGCCTCGTTTGGCCAGCCGCGAACCAAAATCTTGGCTTTATGAGCGCTTTTTCCTCCCCTTTCCGTGGAAGCTCTTGTGGATCTCCCGGAGACGCTCATTGGTCACGTGGGTATAGATCTGGGTCGTCGTGATGGAAGCGTGGCCGAGCATGGTCTGGACCGCCCGGATATCGGCACCGTTCCCCAGGAGATCGGTCGCGAAGCTGTGCCGGAGGGTATGCGGATGTACGTCCTTCACGATGCCGGCTTTCTTGGCATAGTGCTTGACGATCCGTTCGACGGAGCGCGGCGTGAGACGCAGACTCTCGCGTCCGGCCGCCTTGCGGTTGGTCAGCCCCTTCTTGAGGTGCGAGACAAAGAGCGCCGGATCGACGTCGGTCCGGTGGTCGAGATAGTCTTCGAGCGATCGCCTGGCCGAGTCGGAAAGAAAGACGATACGGAGTTTGCTCCCTTTGCCGCGAACGCTGAACTCGTCCTTCTTGAGATTGACCTGGTCCCGGTCGAGCGATGTCAGTTCCGATACCCGGAGCCCGGCGGAGAAGAGGAGCTCGAGGATGGCCCGATCGCGCCGGGAGCGGAGCTCATCTCCAGTCGGCGCCGCGAGGAGACGTTCGATCTCTTCCCCGTCGAGGAAATCTACCTGGCGGTCAGGTACCCGGCCGACTTCGACTTTTTCCGCCGGCAAGGTTTCTACGTCCTCTTTGGCGAGATACTTGAGAAAGGTCCGGATGACGATAGCATGGTACGCCTGGGTTACCGGCTTGAGGGTCGTCCCCCGCACTGTCGTCTTCCGATTGAGGGAGATGCGATAGCTCCGTACTCGCTCGGCGGTGATATCCCTGGCCCGCTGGAGATGCCCCCACTCGAAGAAGCTCGACAAGACCTCGGTGTATGAGCGGATAGTGCGCGGCGAACGTCCGAGCTCGATCTCGAGGTGGCCGAGAAATCCCTGGGCAAGCTGCTCAAGTTCGGTTTTCGGCTGGTCGAAATTGCGGGGCATAGCAGACGAAGTATGAGAGGTGAAGCGTGCAGCCCGCGGTATCCAACTCCTTACTCCAGGTGACCGGAGGCTACCCACTGTTCTAGAAGGACTGAAGAAACGGCTTCTGGAGACGCTCGAAATACTGACGCAGCTCCTCCATCCGCTTGAGCGAACGCTGGACGATCGCTCGCTGTCGCTCCGCCAGCTCCGCTGTCAGCCATTCTTCGGGAACAGCATTGAGCTCGTCGCGGAGTTCATTGATCCGGGCGATCTGCCGGACACCCACGGCTATGGCGTCACCCGAGAGCACCGGAGTCCAGAGTTTTCGATACCACGGCACGGCCTGGTCGAACTCCGCGAGCATCTCCTCGAACGCATGCTCCTCCTCGTGGAGCCGCTCTGCTGTGAGGTCGAAATAGGCGTTCATCTCTTCCTGGAGCGCCGCCCGGTCGATACGCGGCTCGGCCTCCGATGTATCCGGCTCGGTTGGCGCTTCCGCCACGCTCACTCGATTGGTGACGCCGCACTCGGGATCGATCATCCCCTTCTTGTTGCCGGTAAAGGTATTGTCGGTCGCTTTGACCGTCGCCCGGTAGAACGCCGTCCCCGCTCCGCCTTTGCTCGGGGAGATGCAGGTCAGCCCGAAGTCGCCATTCTGTGAGAAGGTGTTCTTCGCGAGCTGGACGCTCCCCGGCGCTTTGCCGCTGCCGGCATATGACTGGATAGCGAGGCCGCTCGACTTGTTCCCTGCAAAGGTATTGCCCGAGATATCGAGACGCGCCGAGCCGGCGATGATCTCGGCACCGCCTTCGCCGTTTGAGACGAAACGATTGCCACGGATAGCACCCGTAGTACCGGCGCGCACGTCCATCCCCTCCTCCTTGTTCTCACTGACGAGATTGCCCGAGATATTGAGATTCTTCCCCGGGAGGATATAAAATCCCTTCTGATTCTTGATAATACGGGAATTCCTCACCGTGAGCGTGCCGCCGCCCTCCGGCGCATAGATACCGACAGCTGCGCCGCCGCGGACCGTGACATTGACGAGGGTCGCGCTCGCCCCCTTGGCGATGGTGATCGCGGTACGCTTCCCCACGACCGTCACATTGGCGAGCGTCGATCCATTCTCGAGTTCGATATCGCCGTAGATAAGCGCCTTGTCCGGGCTCGTCCCGGTGACACTGACGCCTTTTTTAATCGTGATGTCATCATTTTCTTTTCCCGCAAAGAGGATATCCTTCTTCCCGGATTTGATCGCCTTCTCGAGATTGGTGACCGGCTTCTCAGCCGCCAACACAGGGGGAATGGCAAAAACCACGCCCCAGAGACCGGCAACGATAAGCAGTTTCGGGAAAAGATTATCCGACATGGGTCAATTGTTTCAAATATCCAGCGAAGACGCAATGAGACACTCTTTGTCTTCTCGAGCCAGACCTCCCCGAGGTTTGTCCTCCCCTTAGAGGTCAAACCTCTCTTCAGTAATCGTCCATTTCTTTTGCCGCCAAAAGAAGTGGACAAAAGAAAAGCGCTGTCCTATGTGCTTCGCTCATACAGCGTTACCTCTCCCTGGGAGCAACACGCTCGCGAGAGACTGACCGTGTTTTCAGCTTCCAGGGAGAGAACACTGTGACTCGCTCCGCCCAGCGGACAGGTGGGCCCGGAATCGCTCCACCTGCGTTAGATCCTAGACCCCCTCACCCCTGCGCGATGAAGAGAGTCGGCCACAGACTCGATTGACGGAGAGGAACCTATTGCCTCAGTCACTCGCGAGGCAATGACTCGGAGTCAAGCATAGTCTGTTCGACTCTCGAATCTAGCAGGCAATTTTCTTTCTTCTACTTTCTTTTGTTGGCAAAAGAAAGTAGAAAACAGTTCGGAGCGATCAAACTTTCTTGAGGGGCGCCACTCCGAGCATCATCTTCTTCACTCCCGCGCGTTTGAAGGCGATCGAGACGAGCTTGCCATCGATCGAGATGACGAGACCGGAGCCGAACTGTGGATGCTCCACCATGTCACCGGGACGGAGATCCGTCGCTTTCTCGGTCGGGCGCTCAAGCACTTTTTCCCGAGCTGTCTGGGCGCTCTGGCTCGTCCGGGACCGGTAACCGAAGTTGCGGCCATAGGACGGCTTCCGGTCGGAAAAAAACGTACTGGCAGGTTTCTGTTCGCGGCGCTCGACGAGGGTCTCCGGGATCTCGGCCAAGAAGCGCGAGGGCGGATTGACCTGCATCCCGCCAAAGAGAGTTCGCATCTCCGCATGGAGGAGGTAGGCTTTTTCCCTCGCTCGCGTGAGACCGACATACATGAGCCGCCGCTCCTCCTCGAGCTCAGAGGGAGAGAGAGCACTCCGCGAATGCGGGAATATCCCCTCTTCGAGACCGATGAGGAAGACGACCGGGAACTCCAGACCCTTGGACGAGTGGACCGTCATGAGGCGCACTGCGTCTGCGCCCTCGTCGAGCGAGTCGGTATCGGCGATCAGCGCCACCTCCTCGAGAAAGCGGGTAAGGCCCTCGCGCGCCGGAAGCGTATTGAATTTGGTTGCGACAGAGAGGAGTTCTTTGACGTTCTCTTCGCGCACTTCGCCTTCGGTCGTCCCGTCACGCAGTGTCTCGAGGTAGCCGCTCTCCCGCGTCACGAGGTCGATCAGCTGAGCGAGAGTCAGCCCGGTCTCATGCTCGAGACTGTCGCGCCAGTGGAGGAAGAGTTCTGCGATCCCCTCGAGCGTCTTCAGCTTCTTTTCCTGGAGGAGCGCTCGGGCACGGAGATGCGGGATGATCGCGAGATAATCGAGCGACTGCTCGCGCGCCGCTTCGGTCCAGAGAGCGATAGTGGCAGCTCCGATCCCGCGCTTGGGCTCGTCAATGAGCCGCTCTAGCGCGAGGAGGTCGCGCGGATTGGCGAGGAAGCGGAGATAGGCCAGTACGTCCTTGATCTCCTTCCTCGCGTAGAAACGCACCCCGCCGATGATGAGGTAGGGAATGGCTGCTTTGAGGAGCGCTTCTTCCATGCTGCGCGACTGCGCATTGGTCCGGTAGAGGATGGCGGCGTCATGATAGGGCCGGCCGGCCGATCGGAGCGCCCGGATCTCGTCCACGATGAAGCGAGCCTCGTCGTTCTCGTCGACCGCCGGGTACAGCACGATATTCTCTCCCTCTTTCTTCTCCGTCCAGAGCTTTTTGTGGCGCTGATTGACGTTGTTCTCGATGATACTCGTCGCCGCGTCGAGGATCGTCTGGGTCGAGCGATAATTCTGATCGAGAGTGATCACGACCGCTTCCGGATAGTCCTCTTCGAAAGAAAGGATATTCCTGATATCGGCCTGGCGCCAGGAGTAGATGGACTGGTAGTCATCGCCGATGACGAAGAGATTGCGGTGCTCCCGGGCCAGCATCGTCACGAGTTCATACTGCAAAGGATTGGTGTCCTGGTACTCGTCGACGAGGATATAGCGGAAAAGCGCTTGGTAGCGGGCGAGGACATCTGGATGCTCCTTGAAGAGGCGGACAGTGAGCGCGATGAGATCATCGAAGTCGAGACAGTTCTCTGCCCGAAGCGATGCCTGGTAGCGTTCGTAGACCTTGGCGACGAGTTCTTCGAAATAGCTCTGCGCCTCGCTCGTGAACCGCTCGACCGTGATCTGCCGGTTCTTGGCCGTCGAGATGGCCTCGAGCAAGGAGCGCGGCCGGAGCTGGTCCGGGTTCATCTCGATCTCCTTCATCGCCTTCTTGACGAGCCCGAGCTGGTCGTCAGCATCGATGATATTGAAATTGCGGCTGTATCCCAGGGGCTCGATGTCGCGCCTCAGGATGCGGACGCAGAGACTGTGAAATGTCCCCATGAATTCGGGGGCGCGCCACGCTGCCTCCCCTTCGGCTTGGGCGAGGAGGTGCTCCACCCGCTCCTTCATCTCGGCTGCGGCTTTATTGGTAAACGTGACGGCGAGGATCGAGTGCGGCGAGACGCGGGTCTCGGCGATCAGGTAGGCGATACGATGGGTCAGCGTCTTGGTCTTGCCGCTCCCGGCCCCTGCCAGTATCAAAACAGGGCCGTTGACGGTGGTCACGGCCCGGCGCTGCTCGGGGTTGAGTCCGGCTTCCCAGAAAGGCATACCCGGTCAGTAGAATTTCGACTGTAATTACGTACTCACTTTACAACAAGACTCTCGCCATCAAGCAGGGTTTTGTTTCGAAATCATCCCCGCTAAAATACCCGGTCGAAATCTCACTGCCGGGCATAGCGTCCCTTATTTTATCAAGGAAACAGGGGTACGGGAAGCCTGCGAGCGCTAGTACTGCTCGTCTACCTTGCCGTAAATGAACTTGGAGATGTCGACAATCGACTGTTTGAGGCCGTCAAGCTCCTTGCCCCGAGTCATTATGCAGGCCAGGTACGGATGGTCAGGAAAGTAAACAATACCGCAGTCATGAAGCTGGCGTTCCACCTCCACCGTCCCGGCCTCGCCAAACTTGTGCGCAACTTGGATACCTGGTGGCACTCCGGCTGGCAGGGCATCGTTGTAATCGGTGGCGTCAAGGAGCCTGAGCGCCTTCTCGGAGTTTTCTCGCGAGAGGTAGGAACTATTAAAAAGGATGCGGAAAAAACTAGCGTACTCTTTTACGGTAATTTTTGCATTTCCGTCCATAACTACATCAGCCTCTACACCAATTGTTCTAAACAACTTAGTAACCTCCTCTCGTGGCAAATGTTGAACTAGTAGACTGGTAGCCTGATTATCCGAATATGTAATCATTCGCCTAATTAACTCCTCAACAGTATATGTCCTACCTGGGTCGAGCTCTTTCTGGGGTTCTATTGCTATGGAAACACCAAAGTCTTGAGGTGCAGCATAAAATACTTCCCGCTCTAATAGACCAGACTCTGTTTCGGCCCAGCGGTAGTATGCCATCATGACGGGCACCTTGAGGAGCGAGGCTGGGAAAAATTCTCCTGTCTCATCCACGCCGAAGGCCGGACCATTGTTGAGGTCGCGGAAGTAGACGGCGGCTTCGGTCAACTTATTCTCCTCTTTGATGTTTTGTATTACCTTGGAGAGCTCGTCGCGGAAATTCTGTTTCCTGGCATCGATCGTCCCCTCGGCCACTTCGCACTCGAGCAGCGGGTTGATGTAGCGGTACTCCCCGACCTGCCGCACCTGCCTGGAGGCAGATCGTTCCGCCTCGTGTTCGTGACGCCTCTCGTCAATACCGACGGCGATCAAATAGCCCGCGATAATTCCGGTTGCGAATACGCATGCCACGCCAATGCCGAGCTTCACGGTTGAAGACATAGAAAATTAGATTCAGTATACCACGCTGCCGCCACTATCATATGAGACTCCGGTATACACTCCCCACTAGAGTGTTCCCATTCCTGACGAGACTGATTGCTGGGGTGGATCTGGAGGCAGAGGAGTCCCTTCTTGAGCGGTCTCTGATCCAGGCGCCGGCTCGAGCATCGATTGCGATTCCGGTCCGGATGAGGAAGGAGCGACGATTTCAGGTGAAGCGATGGGGGCAGCCTCTTCCATTGCGGTATCAACTGCGTCCTGAACAGCGGCTGCCGAT
>CAYWVL010000050.1:0-6134 GCA_964461975.1 uncultured Bdellovibrionales bacterium
GGCCCCATCGTCTATCGGTTAGGACACCAGGTTTTCATCCTGGTAAGAGGGGTTCGATTCCCCTTGGGGCTACCAAAGAAGAAAAGATCTCTACCTCACCCAGTGGAGGTCTTTTCTGTTTTTATGACCAGAAAGTGGCCTTCCAAAGCCTTTGTTTACTATTGCCAAAAGAATGTTTTTACGCTATTATAGCATGTCGGTAGGAATCCCTCCTCCGGCAAGCACCTTCCACCGCTCATCAAAAGGAGATCCCCTCATGAGCACCGTCCCGTTCCTCTCGCTCCGCAACCTGGCCGCCCTCGCGACCGTCCTGCTGATCGGCGCCTTGCTGATCGGCCTCTCGCGGCCGGCCCTCGCGCAGCCGGTGCCCGACCGTTACGTCCTCATGGACGGCGGCGGCAACCGGGTCGTCATCTTCTGTTCGGCCAGCAAGGCCGACGGGCAGGTGGCGGCGCAGAAGTTGTGCGCCACGCACCGCGAGGCCCTCCTCAAGGTGGGCTACAAGGACGTGCGTTCCCCCAGCGACTATGCGCCAACGGCGGCGGTGTGGACATCCAACTGTTACGTCGACTACCGGTGGATCAAAGGCCAGTTGCTGACGACCACCGATTGCGCGGGCACCGAGGCCCGCGCCATGGACCAGCGAATCCGCTCGGCCCTCGGCCTCAAGTAGCCGCCACCCCAGACTCCCACGCGAGCTCACCCGACGACCCGTCATCCGCAAGGACCGGGTCGTCAAACTTTCTATACAGAACCCCGTGAACTTGCGGCGAAACCGCTCGGGTGTATACTGGTCCCATCGCCAACCACAGAGAAGAGGAGAAACCATGATCACCCGATTCGGTTGTGATCCGCTCCCTTCGGAGCGACAAGATCATTCAGGAGCGACAAGCGCTCCACTCGTTCCCGCAGACCACATCGCCGAAGCGGCCGAAGCTGGCCACTTGCCAGCGCCCGCCTTCGCAACAAGCCGGGACCACCTTGACGAAGCATTGGCAATAGCCGATGCGCTCGGACATCGTGACCCTCTACTAGTCGTCGGATTCATGATCGATGACGACCGGTCGGTCGCACCTGAGCGGGAATTGCTTGACCTCATCGAAGAAGGTCGCGCTGCTCGTAACGGCCGTTCGTAACGGTCCGACTCCCGCTTGGCGCTGCCGCCCCTTTCGCTCCCGCCGCTATCACGTGGCCGGGGGCGCAGTTTTTTTTAGACACTTTCTCTCACATCGGGCATACTGAAGCCGAACGATAGCAACCGCCATGCTTCTCGATATCAAACTCGGCCTGGCCTGGGCCATCCTCGTCGCGCTCGTATTTGAAGAGACCATCACCCTCGGCTGGCTCGCGGCCGGCATCGCCTTTGCCCTCCTCCCCGATCTCGACTTCTGGCTCGAGTACGCTCGGCGCGGCACAGTGGGAGGCACAGTGCTCGATCTCCATCGCACACTCCTTCATGCTCCACTCACCTATATCCCCATAGCGCTCGGCATCGGTCATGCTGCTGGTCCCGCCTGGATGACACTCTTCGCGCTCGGAGTCATCGGCCACCACATCCATGACTCGATGGGGATGGGCTATGGCGTACGGTGGCTATGGCCCTTCTCAACGCGCTGGCACAAACTCTTCTCCGCGAAAGACGGCGAGCTCTACTACGATCTCGATCACCTCTTCGTCTCTTGGAGCGATGAAGAGATGCGCGCCCTCATCGCTCGGCGCGGCAACGACACCTGGCTGGCCGAAGACATCCGCTATCACCGCGAGCATTGGCGTACCGCGCTCTGGAAGCTTCTCCTCACCATGATCGTCGTCATCCTTCTCATAATCTTGCTTCCGGTGTAGAGTAGAGTGCCTATGACCAAACTCCTCGCCATCGAAACCTCGTGCGATGAAACCGCAGCCGCCGTCCTCCACTACGACGGCGGGAGCGTCAGCGTCCTCGGAGAAGCAGTCTCGTCGCAGATCGCGCTCCACGCGGCATATGGCGGAGTCGTCCCCAATCTCGCCGCCCGCGAGCACGTGAAGAATATCGTACCGATAGTCGAAGCCGCACTCACCCAAGCCGGAGTCAAACCAAACGATCTCGACGCGATCGCGGTCACCCAAGGTCCTGGTCTCATCCCCGCGCTCCTCATCGGCACCACCGCCGGGAAGACACTCGCGCTCGCCTGGGATCTCCCCCTCATCGGCATCAACCATCTCGAGGGTCACATCTACGCCAATCTGGTGAGCGGCGAAAAACAGACTTCCGACTTTCACTTCCCCCTCCTCGCGCTCATTGTCTCCGGCGGCCATACCCAGCTCGTCCTCATGCACGACCACTTCCAGTATGAGCTCCTCGGTGAGACCGAAGACGATGCCGCGGGTGAAGCCTTCGACAAAGTCGCCAAGATGCTCGGCCTCCCCTATCCCGGCGGTCCCGAGGTAGCCAGGCGCGCCGATGGTTGGCGACAAGAGACAAGCAACAAGCAACAAGCAAGCGTCCGTGCCACTGACCACCTGTCACCTGTCACTTTCCCTCGTCCCATGCTCGATGCGGAGAATTACCGCTTCTCTTTCTCGGGTCTCAAGACCGCGGTCCTCTACTACCTCAAAGCGCAGGGAAACAAAATCCACGACGAGACCTTTGTCGCGACCGTCTGTCACGAATTCCAAGAAGCCGTCGTCGACGTCCTCGTGGCGAAGACCGAACGCGCCCTCCAGGAGTTTTTGCCCAAGACGCTCGTCATCGCCGGCGGCGTCTCGGCCAACCGGCGCTTGCGCGAGCGGATCGAGACCAAGGTCAAACACTACCCGGACTGCACCTTCCGCATGCCGGAATTCAAGTACTCGCTCGATAACGCGGTCATGATCGGCACCGCAGGTATCCTCCGCGTGGCCCGGATGAGCGCTACCGAGCGCGCGGCATTGAAAGCCAATGCCCTCTCCCTCGAACCGAGCGCTCATTTCCCCCTCGCGACATCATAGCCATGTTTCCCACGCTCCTCATCGACAATGGCAGTATCCGCATCGAGGAACTCAAACGCCTCCTCGGACCTGCAGTTACCACGATACTCCCTGCCGAGCTGCCGCAGATCCGGGAGCGTGACTTCACTCTCATAGTTCTCTCCGGGAGCAGTCAGTTTCCCGTCATAGGGAACGCCGATCGCTACGCCGCTGAGATCGAACTGATACGAAGCGCTACCACACCGATCATTGGCATCTGTCTCGGCTGCGAACTCATCGTGACCGCCCTCGGTGGCACGCTCCGCGATCTCGGCGAGAAGCGTACTGGTCTTACGACGATCCGTCCCGTCCCGAATCCTGATGCCATGTTCGATCCCGGATATAGCTTCCAAGTATACGAGGCGCATCGATGGGCAGTGGATCGGCTTCCTCCTGGATTCAGCGTTATCGCGACGAGCGAACACGGGCCCGAAATCATCCGACATCGGGAGCGGCCGCTCGTCGGGATTCAATTCCATCCGGAGCATCTCACCGACACCACTATGGGAGACGAGCTTTTCGGCGCCCTGCTTCGTCAATTGAACCGCACAGACTAGCACATATGCGCGTCACCGCCATCAAAACCGAGAAAGTCACTCCCCGCTCGACCACGCTCGTCGATTTGCTTGATCGTTCGCTCAAACGTTTTCCCGATGGCTCGATCCTCGCCATCACGTCCAAGATAGTCGCCCTCTGCGAGGGCCGCGCGATCGCCCATGTGCCCTCGCTCAAGCGCGAGGTCATCCAGAGCGAGGCCGATTACTACCTGCCCGCCTCAGCGAGCCGCTATGGCGTCCCACTCACTATCGTTGATAACTGCTTCATCGCCCGCGCCGGACTCGATAGTTCCAATACGAGCGGCTACTACTCGCTCCTCCCGCGAGATAGCTACGCCACCACCAAGAAAGTGCGCGCCTACCTCGCCAAACGCTTCGGAGTAAAACAAATCGGCGTCATCATCGTCGATAGCCACTCGTCGCCCTTGCGCCGCGGCGTCACCGGCGTCGCTATCGGCTGGAGCGGCATCGCAGCGCTCAAAGACTATGAGGACGTCCCTGATATCTTTGGCCAGCGCTTCACTACCCACGCCAATCTCGTCGACGCGCTCGCGACCGCAGCCTCGCTCGTCATGGGCGATGGTAATGAACAGACTCCGCTCGCCCTCATCACCGACGCGCGCCAGGTCGTCTTCCGCGCCAGCTCCCCTACCCGGCAGGAGCTCGAGTACTTCAAGCCGGACTTCGCAGACGATCTCTTTTCCCCGCTCATCAATCTCAAACGGCTCAAACGGGGCGGTCGCCATGCCTAGCCTTTTTCGTTGAATTCAAGCCTTTCTTGTGCTAGGGTGGGAGCATGTCCGACGAAAAAATCACAACCGATTTCCCCAAAGCCTACGATCCCAAGCAGTGGGAGGAAGGCATTCTCCGCCGCTGGGAGGAGAGTGGTTTGGCACATCCCGAAACCTGCATTGAAAAAGGCATCACGACCGAAGCGGCCGAACCGTTTGCCGTCCTCATGCCGCCACCCAACGTGACCGGCGTTCTCCACTTGGGCCATGCGCTTGAAAACGCTCTCATGGATGCCGTGGTCCGGTACCAGCGCATGACAGGCAAGAAAACACTCTTCCTGCCCGGGACCGACCATGCCGCCATCGCCACCGAAAGCAAGGTCGAGAAACTCTTGCGCGAGAAAGAAGGCAAAAATCGCCAGACCCTTGGCCGAGAGGAGTTCTTGAAGCGCGTCCAGGCATTTGCGCTCGAGAGTCACGACACCATAGTCGATCAGGTCAAGCGCATGGGCTCATCAGTCGACTGGTCGCGCGAAGCCTATACCTTTGATGAAAAGCGAAATCTTGCGGTACGCACCGCATTCAAGCAGATGTATGATGCCGGGATAATCTATCGCGGCAGCCGCATCGTCAACTGGGACCCGGTGGGACAGACGACTATCTCCGATGATGAGGTGGTCTACAAAGAAGAAACGGCCAAACTCTACTACCTCAAGTACGGGCCGTTTGAGATAGCGACTGCCCGCCCCGAGACCAAGTTTGGCGACAAGTACGTCGTCATGCACCCCGATGATACGCGTTACGCCAAGTACCAGCATGGCGACAAGCTCACCGTCGAGTGGATCAACGGAACGATAGAGGCGACCGTCATCAAGGACGACGTGATCGACCCCGAGTTCGGTACCGGCGTCATGACCATTACACCGTGGCATAGCGTCACCGACTTCGAGCTCGCTGAGAAACATGGGCTCTCGATGGAGCAAATCATCGATCTCCACGGCAAACTCCTCCCCGTCGCCGGGGAAGAATTTGCCGGGATGCCTATCGGCGAAGCGCGGGAAAAGATCATCGAGATGCTCCAGGCGAAAGGCCTCGTCGTCAAGATCGAGGAAGACTATGTGCACAAGATAGCCACGGCCGAGCGCACGGGTGCGACGGTCGAACCACAAGTGATGCGCCAATGGTTCGTGGGCGTCAACCGTGAGTTCGAGAGAAATGGCGAGAAGACGACCCTCAAAAAACTGATGCAGTCGGCCGTCCGTGACAAAGAGATTACCATCCTCCCAGAGCGCTTCGAGAAGAATTATTTCTACTGGATCGACAATCTCCGCGACTGGTGCATTTCTCGTCAGATCTGGTTTGGTCACCGCATCCCCGTGTGGTACCGCGGCGAAGAAGTCTACTGCGGGATTGAGCCGCCGGCTGGCGAAGAATGGGAACAGGACCCCGACACGCTCGATACCTGGTTCTCCTCCGGTCTCTGGAGTTGCTCTACCCTCGGTTGGCCGGATACGGAGTCCCAAGATCTCAAAACGTACCACCCGGTCGCCTGGATGCAGATGGGGTATGAGATCCTCTTCTTCTGGATGGCTCGCATGATTCTCATGACCACCTTCAACCTCGGCACCATCCCCTTCCGCGAAGTCTATATCCACGGCATCCTCCGTGACAAAGACGGCCGCAAATTCTCCAAATCGCTCGGCAATGGCATCGACCCGTTGGTCGTCGGTCGAGAATACGGCACCGACGCTCTGCGTCTCGCGCTTCTCTCAGACACGACACCCGGCAATGACGCCCGTTTCTCGCTCGACAAAGTGACTGACGCTCGCAACTTGGTCAATAAGCTGTGGAATATCGGCCG
>CAYWVL010000051.1:0-5853 GCA_964461975.1 uncultured Bdellovibrionales bacterium
CCCTTTCGAGTATCTTATCGTAGGGCTTTTTGTATGAAACAAAGGCTTTTTTGTCCTTTAGGGTCGAGTTCGATAGTAAATAGGCTAGTAACTCCTTCTTTTCCTCGGGGTTGGCTTTTTCATACAGGAACGAAGCCTTATTCGCGAGTTCTAGAATTTTTGAGCCAAAATCATAATAGTCCAGACTAGCCATTGTCATCTTGCTGATCTTGTCATCCAAATCCTTGATACGGACGGAATACTCGTTTGCCTTGCGCTCATAGAAGTCTTTTGAAATCTCGCCGTCGAGCTTATCTTCGTAGAGATTGTCTAGCCTTTCCTCTAAGAGCTTCTTTTCCTCCTCGAAATTCTGCTTGATTTTATCGGCTGTGGCTCGCTTAGCCGTGAGGGAGGTCTTGAGGCCTAGCGCCACATAGGAGACGGCTTCCTGGGGCATTTCTAGCCCCTGGAGCGAGGTAGCAATCTGGGCTTCTATAACAGTCTCATTGACGGCCTGTTGCGAGCAGTTGGTCTCAAATTTAGTGCAATGGTAGTAGGTGTATTCCTTCCCCGATTTCTTCACCTTCTTTTCAGCCGTTATAGATCGGCCACATTCCCCACAAACAAAGAGCCCCTTGTAAGCAAATGGGAAGGCCTTGTGCTTGGATAGCATTTCCTTCTTCTCAAAGCGATTGAGGTTGGCTTGGACTTTATCCCAAAGCTCTTTTGTAATAAGCGGTTGTTGTGATCCTGTGTGAAGCTTATCGTTCCATAGAAAATCCCCGTAATAGAAGGGGTTACGAAGCAGTCTCGCCATTGTGCTCTTGGTGATGCTTTTCCGTCTCATCTGTCCCGTGAAGCGATCAGGATGTATCAATCCATCCTCTTTGAGTTTCTCGCGCAAAGAAAGTAAGGAGTAAGAGCCTGTAGCATAGAGCTCAAACATATGGTGCAAGTGGTTTGAGCCGGAGCCAGGTATAGGCTTGTCAAAATAGCAGTATTTTGAGCCTTATTTTGTAGCCATAAATTCTCATTAGAGGCTTATTTATGCCTCTTCTAGTATTTTAGCATTGACTCGGTGTGAAAAATATGCTATACTGTTATGTTGCAAAGTCTCGAACTTCGCAATGGCTATATTCCCGGCCCCCAGGGAAGGTTCTTTGAGGAGAGTGCAATGAGTGCAGACACCACCGTCGTCATCGCGGCCTATACCCACCCCGGGTCTAGCGAGCTGGCGTACACGGCAGCGGTCGTTCAGGCAGTCGAAAACCTGTTCGACGAAGAGTTCGCGCTGGAGACGGCCAAGGCCATCTTCCTCACGCGTCCTCGCGTCTGGTTCACCGGCACCGGTGGTCTGAGCCGGGCGAAGCAATTCGCCAATCTGCTCGCCGAGGAGACTCGCGCGAACGGTATCCTCGAGTACGAGGAACGGCCGATCATCGAGATCGGTGAGGACAGGGTGCACACTCTGTCTCGCAAGGGCAAGCGCAAGGCACCACCGGTGTATATGAGTGCTCCGGAGTATGGCTGGCTCGGAGAGAACATCCCCGACCGCGCCTACCACTTCTGACACCATCAGCCGTCTAACAGGAAAAGCCACCTGGAGGACGGCTTTTTCATTTGCTATGATTGACTAAGAGGATTGAATGTTTTGAAAAAGAGTTCGGTTTCTACCCGTATTTCCTCCCAATTGAAGGTTCTAAAGTCGTCCCGTAGTCCCCGCCAATCGGAAATCGCTTTCCACTTCAGAGGGAGGCGATTTTCGTTTTTGGCGGGAGACGGAGGAGGCCAACTGCTTGGCTTTCGTCGCGGCGAGAAGGGTATCGCAAAAAAGCAAACTGCTTTGCTTTTTGAGGACCCCGGCTCTGGAGGAAATACAGAGGCTCCGTCCGGGGCATTGGAGGAAGATGAGTCTTGCTGCACCCAGTATGGGTGTCTGTAACAACCCCCTTTTTTATTTCTCTGATATGAGCTACACTGACTCCAATTCTTTACCAGTCGAGGATTTTCATGCACAGTATCCAACAACTATTGGGTATGGTCGCGACCGAGGCAGGTACCCCGCCGACGCATGAATGCCGCCGTTGCGGGCACGTCTTCTCGCCCGAGAGTGACAGCTGTCCGAGCTGCGGCAAAGGCGATCAGGTTGAGCCGATCGACGAGCTTCAGCCCAAGGACAGTACTGGGCCGGAGCACGCGGGCTAGGGGTGCGCAAGCCAACGAACTACCATCGTCGCAACGGCGACACGGAGCGGCAGGTCCAGCATAGGACTGCCGCTTTCTCATTTCTCAACAACTGCTAACATATTTTTGTCCAATACGTTCTAACTTCGTCCCAGCATCCCTGCGTCATTCCTCCTCGTCCGGAGGAATTTTGATGTGGTCTGGGTGGTATACTGTGAGAGATCGCTAACCAAGCAAAACTATGGGGCTGTTTACTATGTTTCCTTCATCCAAACCGGGATCGGCCGGAAGAGCGGATGCGGGGAAACCGAGTCTCGCAGGGGACGCGCGGCACATGAATGATGGCGGTATCGACCGACCGACGCCTATCGGGGGACCCAAGCCGGTCGGCCGCAAGCGGCGCCACTTGTGGACGCGGGGCGGGATCCAGGATTTCGTCGGGGGACTGCGACGAGGGTCGTATGGCCATCTGTCCGAAAAGTCCGTCGCAGCCATCGCGGAACGAGTGGATCAGGGCGCGGGCGCCAATCATGAATTCAGTCGGAGCGAGGTAACGGACACTGCCGGAGCGATCGTCGATGAACATCTCGAGCTTGGTCTCACTACGAGTCAAGCCGAGCGTCTCGCAGAGAAATTCAGCGAAGGACCCAAGGCCTAGACTCTATGGAAACCCTGATCAGCCAGATCGAGCGGCTTATTCTCCTCCTCGCCGAGCACGTCCCGTTGGAGTTGTTTGTCTTTGTCGGAGCGCTCGCCGAAGAAGTGATCGCGCCGATCCCGTCCATGCTCGTCATGACGACGGCCGGACTTCTCGCGCAGCTGGAGGGTCATACGCCGTTTTTTCTCGTCTGGCTCGTCCTCGTCGGCAATCTCGGGAAGCTCCTTGGCACATTGGGCTGGTATGTCGTCGGCGACAAGCTGGAGGATATCGTCGTGGGACGTTTCGGGCGTTTCTTCGGACTGTCGCATGGCGATATCGAGCGGGTGGGCCAGCGCTTTAGCGGCAATGAGTGGCGCGACGGTGCATTTATTTTTCTCCTCCGGTGCATCCCGTTCTTCCCCAGCCTCGCGGTTTCGCTCGCGTCGGGCGTCATCAAGATAGGGCTGCGCACCTTTCTCGTCGCGTCGTATTTCGGAAACGTCTGCAAGGATTTCTTCTACATCAATGTCGGCTATTTCGGAGTGCAGGCGTTCCGCACGCTCCTCCTCGAGATCGAGCGGGTGCGCTTTGGCCTCGGGATGCTCATCACGATCGTCACTCTCGTCCTCCTCATCCTCGCGTATCGTGAGCGGCACCGCGGGCTCCACTTGGTACGCCGGAGCTGGGAGTGGCTCGTGGCCAAACTCCGGCGGCAGTGACAAAAGCGGCATTATCCGATAGCATGGGGACCCAGCGACGAGCAATTTCTATGACAAACCCATTCAAACTCACGTCGGCATGGCCGCCAGCAGGGGACCAGCCCCAGGCTATCCAGAGCCTCACCGACGGGCTCCGGAAGAACGAACGCTTCCAGACGCTCCTCGGGGTCACCGGCTCGGGGAAGACCTTTACCATGGCCAATACGATCGCTGAGATAGGGAAACCTGCTCTCGTCATCGCGCACAATAAAACGCTCGCCGCCCAGCTCGCCCAGGAGTTCGAGGAGTTCTTCCCGGACGCGGCGGTGCACTACTTCGTCTCGTACTACGATTTCTACCAGCCCGAGGCCTATGTCCCCATTACCGATACCTATATCGAGAAGGACGCCTCCATCAACGAGGAGATCGACCGGCTGCGCCATGCCTCGACCCAGGCGCTCCTCACGCGGCGCGACGTGGTGATCGTGGCGAGCGTCTCATGCATCTATGGGTTGGGGAGCCCCGAGGAGTACCTCCGGGAGAATCTCCGCGTCTCGATCGGCGACGCCGCGACCCGCGAGGGACTGATGCGGAGTCTCATCGCCATCTTCTTCGAGCGGACCAATGCCGATCTCACCCCGGGCCAATTCCGCTCCATCGGCAATCGCCTCGAGGTGATGCCAGTCTCGGAGAAGGCACTCTACTCGATCGAGCTTGGTGCGAATCGCGTCGAAGCGATCACCAAGATCGACCCGGTCTCGCAGACCATCATCGGCAAGGAGCAGGCCGTCTTCTTCTTCCCGGCCAAGCACTTCATCACCGACAAGGACAAGCAGGCGCGGGCGCTCGCCAATATCCGGCTGGAGCTTGGAGAGCAGCTCAAGAAGTTCGAGCGCGAAGGCAAGCTCCTCGAAGCCGAACGCCTCAAGCGGCGGACCCAGTACGACACGGCCATGATCGACGAGATCGGCTACTGCTCGGGGATCGAGAACTACTCGCGCCACCTCTCCGGCAAGCAAGCCGGTGAACCGCCGGAGACTTTGCTCTCGTATTTCCCGCACCATCCGGACGGGACGCCGGATTTCCTCACCATCATCGACGAGTCGCATGTGACCTTGCCGCAGCTCCGGGGTATGTACAATGGCGACCAGGCGCGGAAGCGGACGCTCGTCGACTTCGGTTTCCGACTGCCCTCGGCCCTCGACAACCGCCCGCTCCGCTACGAGGAATTCCTCGAACGCGTGGGATCGGTCGTCTTTACCTCGGCGACTCCGGGCGAGTATGAGCGCGAGGTGAGCAGCCGGATCGTCGAGCAGGTGATCCGCCCGACGGGTCTCGTCGACCCCGAGCTCACGGTGCGCGGCGTCCGAGCGACGAGCGAGTACGCCGGCCAGATCCAGGATTTCATCCGCGAGGCGGTGGAGGAGATCGGACGCGGCGGCCGCGTCATCGCGACCACCCTGACCAAGAAGATGGCGGAGGATTTGGCGCAGTATCTCAAAGACAAGGGCGTGAAGTCGGAGTATCTCCACAGCGATGTGAAGACGATCGATCGGATCAAGATTCTCACCCAGTTTCGGAAAGGGGAATTCGATTGCCTCGTCGGCGTCAATCTCCTCCGCGAAGGACTCGATCTCCCGGAGGTATCCTTTATCGGCGTCCTCGACGCGGACAAAGAGGGCTTCCTCCGCTCAGAGACATCGCTCATCCAGATCATCGGCCGGGCGGCGCGAAACGTCCTGGGCCGGGTGATCCTCTATGCTGATACGGTGACCGGCTCGATGGAAGCCGCCATCCGCGAGACCGAGCGGCGCCGCGAGAGGCAGCTCGCTTACAATGCGGAGCATGGCATCACGCCGCAGACGATCAAGAAAACTATCCACGACATCACGGAGCGGCTCGAGAGTGAGCACGACAAGGCCGTGGCGGTCTCGCTCGCTCTGGATGCCAAGGGATTCGCCAAGAATCCGGACAAAGTGATCCGGGCCAAAGAGCGGGAAATGAAAGCCGCCGTCAAAGTCCTTGACTTCGAAACGGCGGCGATCCTGCGGGATGAGATCCGGGCCCTGGAGGCCAAGCTGGGGAAACGAAAAGGGAAGGACTAGGTCCCCGAAGTTCCTTCTCCCCTGAACAGAGTCAAGAGATTGTCGTACCCAGGGCCTGGTCGAATCGGCTTGGTAGTCAGGGTGAGGCCGTAAGGGAGGCCGCGCCTTCCGTGCAGCACCCACTGCCACCATGCCAGCCCTCTTGCCATGCCAGGTGTGAGTTGAGGGAGGGCTTGACGCAATATGAAAGCCCAGAAATTGTGTACCCCGTACCAGTAGGCCTGGTGTTCTTCGGTAGCGCCGCAGT
>CAYWVL010000052.1:0-5405 GCA_964461975.1 uncultured Bdellovibrionales bacterium
TTTGGTAGCGGTTGATGAGTACCACTTCATTGACGGTAGAACCCAGGTAGTAGAGGAGGATGAAGATGAGGACGGTCAGCGTGAGGCGGGGGACCAAGTCGAAGTCTCGAGTCATCGCCCGCCATGCCTGTACCCCGAGGCCTGCCGCTCCCGCGAGAACGAGCGGAACCGTGCCGAAAAGCAGCGGGTAGAAATGCGTGAGATAGACAGCGAGCGGATGGTACGCTTCGTAGCTATTTTTGGGAGATGCCAGGATTTCCATGAAGTTGAGCCATGGCATCCCGAACATGCCATTGATGAGAACGAAAAGCGCGAGCGCCGCGAAGAGGAGGATCAGTCCGCGCGAGAGGATGGTCGAGAGTTGCTCCAGGCCGCCACAGAGCTTTCGGAGGAGCCAACCCTTCCCGACGGTCTGGTCGATTGCGACGAGGATGACGACGGCGACGAAGAGCCACGCGACTTTCTCAAAGGCTTCGCTCATGAATGTGCTCGCGAGGAGTCGTTCGGGACGGACCCAGAAGGCCGGGACAGCGAGGTAGAGGACGGCGATACCGGTGCCGAGCCAGACGAAGAAGGCTGCGAGTCCGGCGCGGATCGTTTCGGGCGAGAGCGTGCGCTGCCACAGCGGATAGAGCACGGTCATCCCGAAAAAGAAAACAATGAGGAAATTGGCGACGTACTTGGTTGCGAGCGCGAGACCGAGCATCACGCCGGAGAACGCCAGATAGCGCCAATCTTTGCGTTCGAAGAAAAGGAGATATGAAAGAAACGCCAAGAGGCCGAAGACCCAGAGCAAGGAATCAGGATTGACGATCTTGCTCATGCCGATGAGGACCGGCGAGAGCGCGATGGCGGCGTAACCGAAGAGTGCTCGCTCGCGGCCGACGAGACGGACGAGGAGGAGGTAGGCGATGGGGAGGAGCGCGGCAATGCTGACGAGGAGCGGAAAGCGGAAGGCGAAGTAGTAGCGCTCGATATTGAGCGCCGCATCTTTGGCCTGGTAGTCGTGGCGCGTCTCGCGATAGTGGCTCGGCTCGACGACGAGGAGGGCCGGTCCGGTCGCCCAGACCACGGTGATGCCGGGCTTGTCGGAGATGAGCGTCTTATCCATGCGCTGGTGGGCGATATGACTCCAGAATTTCCCGATGCGTCCGTCGAGCCAGAGCGGCTCATCGACCGCGGCGAAGCGGCTCAAACCATGGAGCGCGAAGCCGAAGAAAGCGGCGGTAAGCAGTACGACGGCGAGCAGCGACGCTCGATGCTCGTGCGAACGCCACGAGAACGGGGCGAAAAAGGATTCGTCTCGGGCGGGGTACTGGCGGACTATCCCTCGCGCCCAGTAAGCGAACGCGGCGATGATATAGGCACCCACGGCCAAAAAGACGAGGTAATGGAACTCACGCGAGAGCGAGAGTCCTGTCGCGACGATGAGGGTCGGCACCAGGAAAGCGATGAGGAGCGAGCGGTGCCAGGCGAGACGGTCTCGGTGGACTCGCGAGAGGCGCCAGGCGATGAGAGCCGCTAGCGGAGGGAGGGATGCGTAGAATACTCCGTTTCCAGGGAACCAATGGAGAATGGCGAGCGCCGGGAATGGTTGTGCGACAAAAAGGCAGGTTCCTCCTATGAAAACGGCGAGCAGGAAAAGAAGGGATTTGGGCATAGCGCCACGTGACAAGAAGCCAAAATAATCGTAGAGTAAAGGCAAACTGGCAGCCGGAAAACAGCCCCAGTATAGCCTAATTTCAAGGAAAACGGAACGACCGTGCTCTTGCATAAACGAGAATTCGTCTGGGTGGCTCTCGTGCTCATTATCGGGCTCGGTTTTTTTCTTCGGACCTATGCACTGGGTGATTGGCTCCACTTCGAACTGGATCAGGCGCGGGATGCTCGGGTGATCGACCAGGCGCTCGAAGGCGATCCCGCCGATCTGCCGCTTCTAGGCCCCAAGGCCGGCGGTACTTTTCTCCGTCTTGGTCCCGCCTTCTACTGGCTCGAGTACGCTGGATCCTGGTTGACAGGGGATGCGGTTGTGGGAAGTGCGGCGATGGTATCGTTGTTCTCGGTTGCCGCCATACTCATTTTCTATATCCTCGCGAGGAGGTTCTTCGCGGCACCTCTGGCGCTCGGCCTAACGCTCCTCTTCTCCGTCTCGACCTATCTGGTTTTCTACGGGAGGTTTGCGTGGAATCCCAATCTCATCCCGTTCTTCTCGCTTCTGGGCGGCTATGCGCTCCTTCGCGCCGTCGATCATGCCGAAGCCCATCGCGGCCGCTGGCTCGTACTCGCAGCGTTCGCTCTTGGTCTCGCCACCCAGATGCACTTTCTTGCCTTCTTGGCGCTTCCCACGACCGCCGCGGTATTTCTTCTCATCAAGCGTCCCCATATCCCGCTCCGCTTCTGGCTGGGAGTGCTGGCGGTGGTTATGGCCCTCTACCTCCCGATGATCCTCAATGAGATCGCTTCAGGGGGTCAGAACGCCCAGGAATTTGTGGCGGCTATCACGGAGAAGTCCACCAAGGAAGAACATCCGCTCATCGAGAAGGCCGTCCGCAATGTGAGCGAATTCGGCCTCCATGCTATCGTCATCCTGACCGGGTTCGAGGGGGCGACCTTCCCATCAGTCATCATCAAAGACGGCGTCTTCGGGACGGTCTGTGATGCCAAATGCGATCTCGGCAAGTGGTACGGGCTCTCGGCAATCCTCCTCCTCGGGCTTGCCGTGCTCTCGCTCGTTTTCCTCTGGTGGCGGGAATCCGAGGCGCACAAGAAGGATCTTTTGCTCCTCTCACTTCTCTGGCTCGGCGTCAGTTTCGTCCTCTTCCTGCCGCTCTCCTATGGCATCGCCCCGCGTTTCTTCCTCCTCAACGCGCCGCTCTTCTTTCTTTTACTCGGCTGGCTGCTCCTCGTCCTCCAACGGCACGTGTGGCGGGGGCGTTTCGGGTGGGGGATCACTGCGGCAGTCATCGGACTTCTGGTCTACTCCAATCTCACCTTCACCGCTGGCCGCATGAGCGAGCTCGCCCGCGCCGGAAGTGAGGCGGTCGAGAGCGCGCCGGATCGTATTCTCAAGGAGCGCATCCGCGTGACTCTGGAGCAGCAGGAGGCGATCGTGGATTTTCTCCAGGCGAGGAGCAGTCGTGACCGCGTGCCGATCTATATGTTTAGCGAGCCGCAGCATCGCCGGGCGCTCAAGTACCTCATGGAGCGCCGCGGGATAGAGAATGATGTCTTGGGGTTCAGTCAGATCTATGCCCAGGGAGCGTATTTTCTCATCCTTCGCACGCAGTCCGATCAGGCGGCCGCGCTCGAGAAATACCTCTCGAGCTATACCGTCGGCGAGCGGACGGACTTTGGCACGCTGACCGCGATCGAACTCATCCCCAAACTCGAAGCGATCCAAGGGGAGCGCCAGGATTTCTCGATTCCGGAGAGGACTGCCCCTTCGCAGGCTCCGCCCCGCTATACGCTGCGCGAATTCTGGAACCGCTCATCGAGCGGTGAAGGGGCCGATGACCCGGATGAATCGCTTGATAATTGAGGTATGCGAGCGATCACACTTATGAGCGCGGTTCTTTTTTTGAGTCTCTTTGCCGGAGCAGCTGGCTGGCCGCACTCGGTCTCTCGGGTATCGGCCGCGAGCTACGACTACTATGTCGAAGCCGGAGAGAATGGCGACGGGTCGGAAGATGATCCGTTCGGGAGTATCAAGGATGCCGTCGATGAGATCGGCGACAAGGAGGGCAAGAAGATTTACGTCAAGCCTGGCACCTACTCGGCTGCCTTTACGTTGCCCAAAGGCACCACGCTCGTCGGGTCGGATGCTAAAGACGTGAGCATTACCGGATTGGTGACACTCTCGAACGATACCACGGTCTCTAAAATCAGTATCAGCGGCGCTGGCGGACTGCTCGTCCTCAAGAATGCCTCGGTCACTCTGGAGCGCATCCGTATTAAGGGCGTTGTTGGGACTGGACTCAAAAGCGAGGCGGGCAAAGCACGGATCATATTGCGCGATTCGCTCATCGAGGGCAATCGCAAGGGGGCCTATCTCCAGGCTGGTACGACGTGCGAGGCAAGCGGACTCGAGGGAGGGAAGAATCGCGAGGAGGGGATCGACATCCGCGAGAACGTGGATGGCAGCATCACCAAGAGCAGCTTCCACGACAATGAAGAATCCGGTTTGGAGATTGTCCTCGGGAGCGCCAAATTTTCAATTTCCGGCAATACCTTCACGTCGAATGGAGCGAGCGGGGTGGCGGCCCAGTTCTATGATGGCGCCAAAAAGCTTGGCAATGTGAGCATTACGGGCAATACGTTTACTCGGAACGATTGGGGGATCGACTGCAAGGCTCCCCAGGGTAATATGGATTCCAAGTTCTATTTCCTCAATTCGCTCACCGTCGAGAACAATACGTTTAAAGAGAATCGCGATGGCGAGATATCCGGACGCTGCAAGATCCTTACGGATGCCGAGCGGGCTGCTCTCGAAGCGGAGGAGGCCAAGCAGAAGGCGGCGCTCGATGAGCGGGTAGCTGCCCTCACGCTTTCAGATGCTGCGCTCGCTGATCGTATGGCGCAGGCGACAGCGGCCCGCAAAGCGAGTCTTGACGCAGCTGCCGAGCAGGAAAAGCGCGCAGTCGAGGTCGGACTCCAAGCAGTCGATCAGGCTGTCAACGAGGCGAACGGGTTGCTGACCCAGACGGGCGCTCGACGACAGTCCTGGAGGTGCTACCTGATCGGGAGTGGATATGCCGATGATTGGTATGCCAGCGCGGCCGGCGAGCTGAAGCGGGTGAGGGAGCGGCTCGAGAACGAACAGCTTGCTCTCCGCTTGGAGTCGAGCCAGACCCAGGTTGCCGAACGTCTCCAGTCGCTGCGCGCTCTCGATGAGAAGCTCGCCGCAACCGCTGCTCTTCCGCGCTGTTCCTTTTCTTTCTTGGGGTGGCTTGGCCGATTCTTCCAGACGGACAAACCCCCGATGCTTCTCGGGTCAGCGACCGATCGGCTCACCTGGCTCGGCGAGTCTCCTCGGGACAAGGTTCTCTGGATCGGCACGCTTGCCTATTTTCCCAAAGTGCGCGAAGTCGCCGTCCGATCGGGGGATCAGCGGCTCTTCGAAGCGCTTGCGTCAGTGCGCGGCGAGTACCGCGATCTCCTCGCTGATATCCGGCTTCCGCTCGGCACGGAAGCTGATCCACTCCCGCTTGTCACCGCGACAGCCGAGCTCCCGCTCCCGCTGCGCTACGCCAATGTATTGGCGACCATTCTCCCGTCAGCGATCCATGCGAGCTTCGCCCCCCAGGCCGCGCCCGATCTCAAGACGCTCGATCGGACGCGAGTCAATCTCGGGTACGCGGACATCAAGTCTTTTGGCCGTTTCGACGGATACGAGCGTGAGCACGTCA
>CAYWVL010000052.1:5415-5819 GCA_964461975.1 uncultured Bdellovibrionales bacterium
TACACCCTACGGAACCGGGCCTGCGGCTCCTGCCCGGTACGCTGGCTGACCGTCTTCGAAAGTGATGCGACGGCTCTGCAAGCCACGCGCGATCGTCTGGGACAACTTTCGAGTGAAGGGGCTGATGGTGTCGTCGTGCTCGTCTGGGATGAGAAGCAGGGAAAGTCGCTCACGTCTGAACGTCGCGCCCTTGCCAAGGGGTTGGCGCAGGTAGGCGCGCGTCTGATCATCGGTACCGGACTCATGCTCCCCATGGAGACCGAAAAGATCGGTGAGGCGCACCTCTATTACTCCACCGGATCTCCTTTCGCGCTCTTCCAAAGCGGCGAGTCCAGTAGCAAAGCCGTCGCTCTCGAGCTCGCCCGGGACGCCGATGTCCGTCTCACCGTGACGGAGCGGCCCAT
>CAYWVL010000053.1:0-5807 GCA_964461975.1 uncultured Bdellovibrionales bacterium
GTGGACCTGGGGAGAATCGAACTCCCGACTCAGCAATGCGAATGCTGCGTAATACCACTTTACTACAGGCCCGGCAAAACGAACCCAGTATATTGGGTTCGTCCGGAAAAAGCAATGCCTCGCTACGGGAGGGCCGGCACGGTCGAGGCTGGCGACAGAGGCTGGACCGGCGGCTGGGTCAAGCGCGCCTGAACGCTATCGCAGCTCCTCCCCGTTCCGTGCACCGACCAGACATCAGGACCATAGCCATTGACGCCGCGAGTTGTTTCGGCTTCCGTCTCGAGCGCAAACGTGGCGCAGAGCTCATACTCACCGACCATCACATTGCCAACCGTCCGCGCAGGCGCCACGACCCGGTAGTCATACTCGGTACCTGTCTCGGGATCCCGGAGAGAGGAGAGGCAGTAGTTGTACTCATTGAGGTTCTGAAATTCCTCGAGTGACGCCGGGAGTCGGCCGAAATTGAGACTATACTGCTCGACGCAGCTCGAGAGGGACGAGAGATGCTGCGCGCGGGTCGCGTCAAGATTGCGATCCCGTTCGGTGAGCGGCGAGCCCGAGGCTGCAAAGCCGAGCACGATCCCTACGACCACCGCTGCCGCCGTACCGATTCCGAAGCGCTGGAACACGGACCGCTGGATATCGGCCCGGTACTGGATCTTCTTGCGTTCGAGAAAGTAGAAGCCGAAGATGCCCCCAGCGAGCGCCAGGATGACAAGCGCCTTGAGGAAGAACCGGACGGTCACTTCGCCCTGGAGAAAGGTATAGACGATCGTGATGAGATCACCCACGATGGTCACGGCAGCAGCGAGGAGCACGAGGTACGTGAGCCACTTGGAGAGCTTGGATTCGATCCGACCCTCATCATCTCGGAACTTGCGGAACCAGAGGCGGAGCGCCGCGTAGTAGAGCGGAAACCCGATGATCAAGGCCGCGGTCGCGTAGTGGATCGTGTTGGACCGATACCCAGCGAGGTACCAATTGGAGGCGTCGAGCGCGTCCGGGAAGAAATGGTTGATGACTTGGAAGTAGAGCGATCCGAGGGAGGTCGCGACGATACCCAAGAGGATGAAGGAGAAGAAGTTGATGACGACATCGACCGCTCCTGCTTTCCGAGCGAGCGTCGGACGGTTGGCAGCGTCCGGGACTGGCGCTCCCAATGAGCGCACGCCTTCGCGGTAAGCTCCCTCGATCTCCTCATCGTTCCAGCCAAGCGCTGCGAGCTCTTCGCGAATTTCCTGCTTGGGCGTACTGGCCGATAGCCGAGTGACGACATACTGCCCGAGTGCTTGCGTGTCCATACGATGGTACCGCCAAGATTTATGCCTTCAGTATACCAGATTGTCCTCCCCTCCCTCTCTCGCCGTTCCTGACTCAGCGGATGGTATACTGGAAGAGTAATGAATTCACGCCCAGCTATGCAGCACCCCCTCACATTACGCTACCTGACCCGTAACCTCGCCACGGTCATCGGACTCGTCCTCGTTTGGCGCGGGATCTGGCACCTCCTCGACGGCGTGGATGCCCTCTTCTTCGCCGGGAGCCACTTCTGGACAGCCATCCCGGGCGTGATCGTCGGACTCATCATCCTCTACCTCCCCGACAAGGACCTCAAGGAGATCGAGAAGCTCTGAAAAACGAGATAGGCATCAGCCCGGATCACGCCGGGCTCTCATTGACTATAACAATCTGCTGCTCCAGCACCTGATCCCCTTCGCCGAAGAGAAACCGGGTGCGGAACTTCTTCCCCTCGAGGAAAATCGGGATCCAGTAGCGGTCATCAGGCCACATCTCGTCGAAAGGAATAGCGTCAATCGGAAACCACTGCGGTCGCATTTCTTCGGTCTCGAGCGGGTCGCCTTCCCAAGCGTCTCCACGGAACGTATGCACCTCAAGGTAATTGCCGCGATCGCGGGCGAATTCAAAGGTGTGCACCCCTACCTCTTCAAAGCAAGTCAGGGTCACGCCGCATTCCTCCCGAGTTTCTCGCACCGCCGCCTCCGGAATCGTCTCGCCCGGCTGGACCTTTCCGCCGAATCCATTCCAGCGTCCCGCGCCGAATCCGCGTTTCTTCATCCCGAGCAGAACCCGCTTGTCATCGAGGATCAAGACCAGGGTGAGCAGTTTCCGAGTCATAGCTAGATCCTCTGACGGGCGACAGCCACTTCCTCTGGCTGGAGAAAGAGCTGCCCTCTGAGGGCGGGGTTGTCACGTTTCCAGATCACATTGTCGATGAAGTAATGGTGGATATTGAGGAAGATGGTGAAGAAGAAAAAGTAAAGTGACGCGCCAAAAACTTGAGTAGAATACGCCAAACCTTGCGGCAGGAGCCCCCGCAGAGCGAGGAGGTCGAGGAGATGCGGTATGAAGGCAAAGAAGAGGAATCCGAGCAGATAAGTCGCCAGAAAAAAGGCGACGAAGCGCCCGAGCGGGCTTTGACTGTACTGCTGACGGATCCAGTAAATAGCGCCGGCGACGACGCAGGCCAAAGCTGACAGGAAGAGTACCGTCGGGCTCATCCAGGGTTCACTGGCCCAGCGAGCGAACAACTGCTCGATGGTCATGATCGGCTGGGAAGTCAGGATCCATCCAATCAGCCCGGCTGGGATCAGGACGAAAAGCAGCCCGCCAACCATGGTGAGCGTTTCCGCTGGACCGCTCCGTTCGGCAGGGTCGGGAAGCGTCGCTCGAAGCGCGACATTGCGCCGATACGCCACGACAAAAAGCAGGTACTGGAGCGAATGAAGCAACGGAACGATATAGAAAAAGAACGGCTGATAGAGCGACGGCACGTACCAGAGGTAGATCGAGATGATTGCAACGAGCGCTGAGAATGGCGGGAATTTCCTTTCTCTCTGCCACTTGGCGAGGAGCATCCAGAGGAGTCCTGGGGTTCCAACGACCAAAAGCCAGAGCGCGATATCGCGAGACAGCACCGGAAACGACAAGCTAGTGAATGGGATGTGGTAAAACACCTGGGACGCTGCCGCGAGATTGAAGCTGATATATGAAAGCGCCCAGAGCGAATAGAGCGGGACGAGAATGAACAGGCGCTCCCACGTCGCATAGTAGACTTTCTGAGCAGCGGAAAGCATAATAACCACACCGAAAATTTGCTTGACGTAGTGCCATCCTACGAAGAAAAAAAGAGCATTGACCAGATATCCCATCAGAGTGACACTGCCCGAGGAGACGGCCCAGCCGAAGTAGGCGATAAGAGCGATGGGCACGACCAAACCGGCCCACCAGAGTTTGGCGGCAAATTTCGGGTGTTCTTTGAAATTGACGAAAGAACGTCCGGCATCGCCATAAAGTAGCTGGTACGAGGCAGCGAAATGCGGAAAGTTCACGGCAAACGAAGCGTAGTAGAGAGCCAATGACCAGGTCCCCATATCGAGACTAGCTGCGGGGAGGAACCAAAAGACGATGAAGAGGATCACCGAAAGACCACCGGCGAGAAATACATCGAGAAAGGGTGACACCAGTGACGTCGGACTGGGAAGAAACCAGCTCTTCATAATTGTCTGTGAAAGCTAGGGTTGCTTGAACTTAGTATATCACCACCGGGGTGCCGATATCGCTCCAGGCATAGACTCTCGCGGCCGAACCGACGCCGAGTCTGACACAGCCATGCGAGACCGGCGTCCCGAGGTGATTGGCTCCCTCCTTGTAGCCGCCAGGCCATTCCGGGAGCTCGTGAATGCCGTACTTCCCATCAGGCGTGATCGCTTGCCAGTACGGCATGTAGAGCCCATACTGTTTGGACCAGGGACGCGGCGCCTTATTGCGGATGGCGAATTCACCCGTCGGAGTATCCATCCCACGGAGACCCGAGGACACGATATAGGCATCGACGGCTCGCCCGTCTTCGAAGAGCGTCATCACCTGGCTCGCGAGATTGATATCGATGTACTTCCCCTCGGTCTTCTTGGGCCGCGTCAACCGCTTAGCCTCGTCGGCTCGAAGCGCCAGATCCCGGCTCCATGACTTCGGCAGCGGCGGCTTGGTAGCAAAACTGACCGTACCGAGGGCCCGATAGTCGGTATCCGGCGCGCCTCGCCACTTGGCAAAGATCGAGAGTCGGTGCTCCTTGCCTTCGGCCAAAGGGGTCCGCGGGAGGAGTGTGAACTCGGTTTTTTCCGGGTTGTTCTCGAAGACGACTTCTGCCGCGGGCTCGAAACGGAAATCGATGAAGAAGTCTGCCACCGAACGATCGAATACTACCCGAAGCGGGTCCTCGATGCCGAGCAGCACGTCGGTGGCGCCAGCGGCTGGCGTCGTGGATGTCACCTCGGGATACTTGGGACTCGCGATCCGGGCCGCTGTCTGCGGCGTCGTCCCCCACCAGAGGGTCTTGCCGCTGCCGATCGAGACCCGGTATTCCGCGGCGAGTTCCCAGTTGGCTTCGGGAACGAGGAGGAGCGTCTGATGCTCGTCATGCCACTCAAGGCGCACCGCATGCGTCGGCTCGAGGACGATCTGGTCAGCCAATGAATCCGAACGGACCGAGCGAGAGAAGCGGACGACGATCGGTTGGCGCGGACCGACAAGCTGCGTACTCTCTATCTCGACCGTCACCGGGACGCGCCGGGCCTCCCAGTACCAGTAGGTCGCGGCAAACAGGCCGAAGATAATGCCAGCGAAGAGGATCCAGAAGAGAAAGAAGGTGGCAGCACGGCGCATGCAAGCGAAGCAAGTGATTATTTGGGCGGCAAAATGACTTCGTTCTCTTCGATCCGCTTGATCGAACGCTTGACCGACCGGATGATCTTGTGGCGGCTGGCAAAGCCGAGCGCTGCCAAGAAGAGTCCCGAGGCGACGCCCCCCGCAAAGTCCGGCCAGAACTGGTTCCAGAAATCCATACGAGCACTACATAAGTAATGCCTCTAGTATACCCTATGCCCGACCACACTCACGAAAAGAGCCAGCAGGAAGAGCGAGAGGAAGAGCGCTCCATCACCCAGGAGCGCCAGCTGAAGGCCTGACCGGCTGCCTCGGGACAGGCGCCAATACTTGGGACCTGCCGTGAGGAGCATGAGCCCGCCGACCGCTCCCCAGAACACGACGCCCGAGAAAGCAGCCAGCGTGAGGTCAAGGACATGGAGAGCCGCACTCATCTGCAGTGCTGGCGCGACGGTTTGGAACACGCTTTCGGATTTGAGAGTCGGCGTCCAGAGTCCCGCCATCGCTCTCTCTGGTGTCGACCCTGTAAGCGCGAGCCACCACTTTCCGACGCCCCAGGGTGAGTACCAGACGAATTGGACCGCGGCATATAAGCACGCTCCGAGGATGACAGAAAGTAGCATAGGTTAACCAAAAAGATCTTTCTCCTTGCTGCGGAGAAGCTCGATTAACTCATCAAAATAGGGCTGGATTTCTGGTGAGAGAGCCACTTTATCTTTTTTCGATTTGTAAAGCATCTCTAAGGTAACTTTTTTCTCTCTATAAGTCCGACCGCCATCAAGGTAAATCTTGAGTACTGGCTCTATCTTATCGAGTGCATACACAAAACGGCTTTCAGGATCCTCCTTCGTCACGTACCCACTGATGGCCGCATGAAGCATAGGTATCTCCGGGAACTCTCGTGTAAGACGTTCAGCAGCTTGTCGTTCCCGTTCAGGTTTAGAATCGAGCAAAGTCCGATCTTCCGAATAAAGATACGTATCGCCCGCATACACTTCGACGAGATCATGGGCTAAGGCGTACTGAAAAACTTTTTTCCGGTCAAACGGCAGTTTGTCTGTCTCACAAATATACCAAGCGAGCATCGCTAGGCTATACGAATGCTCTTGATCGTTCTCCCAGCG
>CAYWVL010000054.1:0-708 GCA_964461975.1 uncultured Bdellovibrionales bacterium
CCCCTCCCGCCCCTCGCCCCGCCGCGCATTGCCGCAGCGGGGCTGAACTTTTTCTCCTGATCTGCGCCCTTGCCAATCCCGGCTTCCCCTGCTACACTACTGCCACGTGATTTAATGTTTGAGACAACTGAATACGGGATGCTTGAATCCCGGTTTACAAAGGTTTCCCCTTTTGAATTGGCATTCATGCACCCCGCGACCGGGGTTTTAATTTTTTATCGAGGGTTCCCCGCCTCGACCCGTTACCATCCCTATGACAGCCATGACCCCGGATATCAAGCTTCGAAGCCAGATGACTGAGCTCGAGAAGCTCTATGAAGACAACCTCGTCGGCCTCCCCGACGTCGGCGCCGTCGTCCCCGGCACCGTGATCCACGTCGGTTCAAGCTCGGCTTTGATCGACCTCGGCCCCCTCGGGACCGGCGTCGTCCTCGGCAAGGAGATGAAGGACGGCCTCGGAACCGGCGCCAAGCTCAAGGTCGGCGATACCGTCCAGGCGACCCTCATGAGTTTCGAGAACGAGGACGGCATGATCGAACTCTCCATCCGCGAGGCTTCGCATGACAAGAGCTGGGAAGACATCGAGACCAAGATGAACGGCAAAGAGGCCGTCACGACCAAGGTGCTCGACGCCAACAAAGGCGGTCTCCTCATCGAAGTCAACGGCATCTCCGGCTTCCTCCCCGTCTCGCAGCTCTCGGGCGACCA
>CAYWVL010000054.1:718-5767 GCA_964461975.1 uncultured Bdellovibrionales bacterium
TCCGGTTTCTCAACTCGGCAGCGAACATTACCCGCGCGTCGAAGACGGCGACAAGAACAAGATCCTCGAGCTTTTGAAGAAACTCGTCGGCGAGACGCTCACTGTCCGAATCCTTGATGCTGACCGCGAGAACGAGAAGCTGATCGTTTCCGAGAAGGCGGCCCAGAGCGAGAAGGAGAAGGCTCTCGTCAATCTCCTCCACGTCGGCGACGTCATCCAGGGCGAAGTCTCGGGCGTGGTGGATTTCGGCGCCTTCGTCAAATTCCCCGTCCCGGGCGACGAGAACAAAGGGAAGCAGCTCGAGGGTCTCGTCCATATCTCCGAGCTCGCCTGGCAGCTCATCGATGACCCGCGCGCCATCGTGAAGACCGGCGATCAGGTCTCGGCCAAGATCATCGGCATCGACGAAGCCCGCATCTCGCTCTCGATGAAGGCCCTCAAGGAAGATCCGTGGGAGAAAGTCGGCGAGCGCTACAAAGTCGGCGACGTCGTCTCGGGACTGGTGGACAAGATGAACCACTTCGGCGCCTTCGTCTACCTCGACAAGGATATCCACGGCCTCGCTCACGTCTCGGAATTCTCCGAGATCTATCCCGGCAAGAAGATGGACGAGGTTTTCGAGGCCGGCAAGAGCTACCAGTGGAAGATCCTTTCGATCGAACCTCGCTCGCACCGCCTCGGCCTCATCCCGGTCAAGAAATAAATCGTGCTGCGCCCCGTTTGCTCGGGGCGCTTTCGTAAACAAGAACATCCATCGACATGCGCAACCTTTTCATTATCTCCGGTCCTTCCGGCGCTGGAGAAGATTCCGTCATTGAAGCACTCACGACTTTGCTCCCCATCGAACGCGTCATCACCACGCGAAGCCGGGCCATGCGTCCGGGCGAGAGTCAGGGGAAGCCTTACTACTTCATTTCGGAGGCGGAATTCAAGCAGCGCATCGCCGCCGGGGACTTTATCGAGTACGCTCAGCAGTACAACGGCCAATGGGCGGGGGTGACCAAGGATGAGATAGGGCGGGTCGCCAATTCCGGCAAGATCGGTATCTGGAAGATCGAGTATCAGGGTGTGATGACCGCAAAGAGGATGTTCCCAGAAATTATTGCCATACTTCTGACGGCGCCCCTCGATGTTTTGGAGGCGCGCATCCGCCGTCGTGATAATCCTGATGAACGCATGCTCCAGGAACGCATGGAGTACACCCGTGAATGGCTCAAGCACGCTGATATTTATGACTACCAAGTCGAAAACAAGGAAGGTCAGCTCGAGGCAACGATCGAGCAAGTCCGCGCGATCATCGAACGGCACCAGAAGGGCGCATAAGACGCTCGCCGCGACGCACGCCGGTCTCGCCCTGGTGCGCCGTTTTCAGAACGCGCTCGCCCAGGAGAAGCTCCTGCCGCGTGGATCGAAAATCATCGTAGCGGTTTCCGGCGGTCCGGACAGCATGGCCCTCCTCTCGCTCCTCGCCCGGCTCCGGGACAAGCACGGCTTCCTGCTCCGCGCCGCGCATGTCAATTACCGCCTCCGTGGCCGCGACTCGGATCGCGATGAGACTCTGGTAAAGCAGTTTTGTGAAGCGGAAGCAATCCCGCTCTCCATCCTCCGCCCCAAGCACAGACCGAAGAACAATATTGAAGCGACGCTCCGCGATACCCGCTACGCTTTCTTCGAGCGATTGCGGAAGCGATACGGCTTCGACGTAATCGTCACGGCCCACACCATGAATGATCTCGCCGAGACGCTCCTTCTCAATCTCATCCGCGGCGCGGGTCACCTCGGCCTCTCCCCGTTCCAGCGAGAGCATTCGCATCTCGTCCGGCCGCTCATCGGATTCACTCGGCAAGACATCGAGAATTTCAATGCTGCCGAGACGATCCCGAGCCGCTTTGACCGGAGCAATGCATCACGGCGCTTTACCAGAAACCGCATCCGCCACGAACTCCTGCCTGTCCTAGAGAAGCTCAATCCCAGCATCGTCGCGACGCTGGCGAAAACCGCGGCCCTCCTCGGAAAGCGTCCCCGGTAAGGCGCCCGAACCGGGAGTTGAACTCACCCGGGTTTCATGCTATTGTGCAGCATGATTCATGCCAGGTGTCGGTGCGCTAATACGCTTCAATATTCACAACTATGGATAAGTTCATGAAGAATATCGGGCTCGTGCTCTTCCTCTTCCTGATGCTCTCCGGCATCATGATCCTCCACTCCTCGCCGGAGGCGAAGCCGACCGATATCGCGCTCTCCGACCTCGTCACCGAGATCAATGAGGGACGCGTCAAGACGATTACCGTCGAAGGCAATCAGCTCACCATCGAGAAGACCGATGGCTCCAAAGCCAAGGCGAGCAAAGAGTCCGAGAGTTCGCTCACCGAGACTCTGGCCAACTATTCGGTCGACAAAGACAAGCTCAAAGGCGTCGCGGTGACGGTTCAGGAGGAGTCCGGCTTCGGCTTCTGGGCCGCGGCGATCATTCCTTTTCTCCTCCCCTTCGTTCTCATCGCCGGGTTCATCTGGTTCATGATGCGCCAGGCCCAGCGCGGCAACGCCCAGGCGCTCTCCTTCGGCTCCTCGCGTGCCCGCATGCTTGACCCCAAGGACAAGAAGAAGCGCGTCATGTTCAAAGACGTCGCTGGTGCCGAAGAGACTAAGCGCGAACTGATGGAAGTAGTCGAATTCTTGCGGCAACCCAAGAAATTCCTCGCCATGGGTGCCAAGATACCCAAAGGCGTGCTCCTCCTCGGCCCTCCGGGAACTGGTAAAACTTTGATGGCCAAGGCTGTCGCGGGCGAAGCCGGCGTCCCGTTCTTTAATATCTCCGGTTCGGAATTCGTCGAGATGTTTGTCGGTGTCGGCGCTTCGCGCGTCCGCGACCTCTTCAAGCAGGCCAAGAAGAACGCTCCCTCGATCGTCTTCATCGACGAGATCGACGCCGTGGGCCGCCATCGTGGCGCCGGGCTCGGCGGCGGGCATGACGAGCGCGAACAGACCCTCAACCAGCTCCTCGTCGAGATGGACGGCTTCGAGACTGACCAGAGCGTGATCGTCATCGCCTCGACCAACCGGCCGGACGTACTCGATCCGGCGCTCCTCCGGCCTGGCCGCTTTGACCGGCGTGTCACTATGGATCTCCCCGATATCAATGAGCGTGAAGCCATACTCAAGATCCACGTGAAAGGCAAACCCCTGGACAACGATGTGAATCTCCGTCGCATCGCCGAGCGCACTCCCGGATTCTCGGGTGCCGACCTCGCCAATCTCGTCAACGAAGGCGCGATCCTCGCCACCCGCCGCGATCAGAAGACTATCCGGATGCAGGAATTAGCCGAATCGATCGAAAAAGTCATCCTCGGACCGGAGCGCCGGAGCCGCGCTATCAATGAGCGCGAAAAGAAAGTGGTGGCCTATCACGAGGGCGGTCATGCGCTCGTCGGAGCCAGCCTGGAGAACGCCGACCCGGTCCAGAAGGTCTCGATCATCTCTCGGGGCCACGCCGGCGGCTACACCCTGGCCGTCCCGCAGGAAGACAAGATGCTCCACACCAAGAGCTACTTTCTCGATGAGCTGGCGGTCTTCCTCGGCGGGTACGCGAGCGAGCGTCTCATCTTCGGCGATCTCACCACTGGTCCTTCCAATGATCTCGAACGCGCGACCCAGATGGCTCGCAATATGGTGACTCGCTACGGCATGAGCTCCCTTGGCGCCCGCACCTTCGGCAAGAAGGAAGAGCTCGTCTTCCTCGGCCGCGACATGCATGAGAATCGCGATTACTCCGAAGAGACCGCCCGTGCCATCGACAATGAGGTCTCCAAACTGATCGCCGAAGCGTTTGACCGCGCCACACAGATTCTCACCGAGAAGCGCTCGACGCTCGACGCTATCGCTGCCGCTCTCCTCGAGCGAGAGACGCTCGAAAAAGACGAATTCGATGCGCTCGTCAAAGGCGAACCGATCGCCAAAGCCACGCTCCCGAGCGCCTAGTCACTTCACCGCTCATTCACTCTCTCTATGCGGACTTCGGTCTCATTCTTGGATCTCCTCCAGGAAGCGGTGCGGCTCTCTCTCCGTTCACGCCACATCCTCGCTTTCGCCCTCCCCCTTGGCCTCCTGGCCTGGGGAGGTGCTTGGGTGGGTGAGCGGCTCAACTCGATCCTTCCGGACTCGACGGACAGCCTGGCAACGCTCTGGCAAGGGCTCAGCGAATCAGAAAGTCTGCTTCTCGGCCTGGGCGGAGCACTCCTTGGCCTCGGAGTCCTGCGCGCGCTCTGCCGCGGCCCCTTGTTTCTCATAGGAGAATCCAAACTCGTTCCAAAGCCTGCTGCTGAGGCTACTCCTCCCCTGCCTTCACGGAAAGCACTTGCCTCGAGTGCATTCATGAGCCTGCTGTTTGAACTCGCCTACTGGGGAGCAGTGGCTCTCCTCTCCCTCATCATCGTCATCCCCGTCGTGCTTGCGTTGCGCTACAACCCGGGCGCCACGCAGACGATCGCCGAGCTGGGGGTCATCCTTCTCCTGACCCTTTCTATCGCGCTTTTCTACCTCAAAGAGTTTGCACTCCTCTATCGCCTGCTGGCACACATCCGACCACTCATCGCGCTCGATCTCGGACTCAAACTCTTCAAGAAACACCTCTTCTGGTCAGTCCTCTTCGGCCTCTTTCTCATGGGCCTTTCGCTTCTCTTTACATTTTTCGCGAACCTCGCTATCATCGCTAGTGACCTCGTTATGTTCAAGGCGGCACGTGGCCCGCTTGCCCTCCTCGTCACGGTGGTCATCCTCGGATGCGGCGCGGTCATCGAAGAAATGCTCCGACTTCTCTTTTTCCATGCGCTGGCCGCGGCCCCCAAGCAGCCGAGCATGCGGATCAAGAAGCTTATCGAGGAAAAGAGTCCGGGCAATGTGCCGAGCGTCTAGGGTATGTCGGGCGTACATCTGCCCGCAGTGCTACGCAGCAGCGTTGCAGGCGGGCTCAGGCTTGCCCCGTCACTCACGGTAACTTTGGACAATTAGCTCAGTTGGTTAGAGCGTCACATTGACATTGTGAAGGTCACT
>CAYWVL010000055.1:0-2043 GCA_964461975.1 uncultured Bdellovibrionales bacterium
AGCTTCTTGACGCCGAAGTAGACGACTGCCGCTACGACGAGGAAATCGATGAGCGTGCTCACGAAACTCCCGAGCATGATCTCGGCCGAGCCGACCGAGAGAGTCATGGTCTTGAGACCCTCGACAGAGCCAAGCACCATCCCGAGGACCGGATTGACGATATCCGTCACGACTGATGAGACGACTTTGGAGACCGCACCCCCGAGAATGAAGCCGACCGCGAGCCCCACCACTCCCTGCGTCCGCACGAATTCGAGAAATCCTTGCATATGGATCAGTTAGACAATTAATCACTCATAGTATACAGCACCTTTGAGCACAGCGCCTCGAGACATCATCGGTCCGGCTATCACTCCAAATCCTTGATGATGATCTTCTTCATCTGGAGGAGCTTGGCCCAGGCGCCAGGCCGGAGCATCATCTCCTCGATGCGCTCGGGATTGATCTGCCATGACAGGCCGTACTTGTCTTTGCACCAGCCGCACTGGCTCTCCGCTCCCCCGTCGGATGTCAATTTGTCCCAATAGTAGTCGATCTCGGATTGGTCCTTGCAGGCGATATTGAACGACACCGCTTCCGTAAAGGTGAACTCCGGTCCGGCATTGATAGCGACGAACTCCTGGCCCATGAGCTCGAAATAGATAGCAAGCGGCTTCCCCGCGAAGTCCTGCTGGAAATCCAGGAGGTCTTCGGTCGGATAGTACGAGGTCGTGTGAATCTTCCCCTCCGGGAAAACCGAGAGATAGAAATTCACGGCTTCCTCGGCATCTCCTTTGAACCACAGATTGGGAGTGATTTTCTGCTTGAACATAGACCTATGCCTTCTTGACGGTCTCCCACAATCCGACCACATTGCCCTCGCTGTCCTGGAAGTACGCATAGGCGCCCATCCCCGGAATCTCGGTGCGCTCACTTACCTTTTTTCCACCCGCCGCTTCAATCGTGGGCCAGTGAGCCTCGATCGACTCGACTTCAAGCGTTATGATCGGGGTCGGATTGGTCGTGGCCGAGCGCTCGACGAGGGCACCGTTGATCGCCCCAGGTTCTTTGGGCATCATCGTGGTCTCGTCGGTTGCCACGGTGGTCGCGCCAGTATAGACACCTCCATCCGGCATCGGCCAAGCACTAATGTCCCAGCCAAAGACTGTCGAATAAAACTGCTTGGCCCGATCCAGATTATCGGCCGGGACTTCGAAATGTACTACCTTGTTCATACGGTTGACGAAGCGGGTTATGCCGCCAGTATAGCATCCCGCCCATGCCTGAGCCGGTGGTGCCCTATCGTTAATCTAGAGCAGCTCGATCCTCCCGCGCACGCTATCGCCTTCGCGGATATCCTCCTTAGCCCGGACCGCTTGCTTGATCACGAGGAGGTAGACACCCTCCTTGGCCTGCGGCCAGAGGCCCGTCTGCCAGCTGGTCTCACCGATCGTCGACGCTACTTTGACATACCCCCAGGGCCGCTTCTCCACGATCGACCGCCTGATCCTCGCGGACACCTGCTCATCGAGCGTCACGAAGTGCCACCCGCCCGTCCCTGGGTAGATCCATACTTTGCCGGAGAACTTGAAAACTGCAGTGGGCATAAAAGCTTGTTGAACAAACCATGAAAAGAATCAGTAAATGACTCTTGGTTAGGTCCTCAAGAATCCTAATGCATAGACTTGAGGCCGGAGCTTCTCAGTCAAAGTGATGTAACTCTCCTCGAACGGCTTGAAACTTAAGGGTGGGAAATCACCACTCGCGTTGCGGGCCTGAAGGGCCCTCCTGATCTGGTACCAGCCGACATCGGCACGGTTCAGTTTCAGCTCCTCGCGTATCGAATGTGGGTCAGTATGAGTGAGGTACGCCCGCCAGAGTTCGCGCCCGGCATCGAGCACAGCGCGCGCCTCAGGCGACAACTCTTTGCCCGCGAGATACCGCACCATAAAATCAGACTCGAATCGCTCGGGCGCGCCTACCTCAGCCTCGGTAAATGGGATGAAGTGATTGACGATACTCCACTTCTTCCCCTGCCACTCCAAGTCATTTGCGCTGGCGGTA
>CAYWVL010000055.1:2053-5748 GCA_964461975.1 uncultured Bdellovibrionales bacterium
TTCGTGCCGCACATCTTCACCAGCGGAAATGCGCTGGCGGTAAGGTTGCTGCCATTGAAGAGCATCCACATGAGGCAGTCGTGCTTGAATTCATCGGTCAATGGCTCAGTCGGCTGCAAGAATTGGTCGCGGTCGTTTTGCCACGTGTGTTTAATGATTTTCCGAACAGTAAAGACGATAGCTGTCTTCTCAAGTAACTCCGCATTCACCGGATGACCACCGACAGTGCCATAAATCGACGAAAGGAAGAAAGTATTAGTGCCCGCATGCTGGACGTCATTGCCCGCGCAAACAAGGAATCCAATCGCGTTGTCACAGGTCGAATTACGATTCACCTTGCCCGTGTATGGCGTCACGGCATTCTTGAGTGCGATGGCTGGTACGCCGTTGCTCTTCGGGCGTTCATACCATTCGTTTAAATACGTCGAGGTAGGCAGGTTGTAGAAGCGTTTCTCGCCTATCGGCCTTGCGTTCTTGTCGAGTACCTCTGTGACGACCTCGCTCACCTGGCTCAGTTTGCCATCGCCATGACTCGTCTGCCATACGAGGAAGCCGATCGGAAAATCGCCCTTGAGTCCCTCGAATGCTTTGCTTGGGACGATGAATCCACCTAGATAATCGGCGTCCCATGTCTGTCGGAACTTCTCGAAATTCGGCGCATTCACGTATTTGAGCTTGCTGAACATGGCGATAGTGGCACTTGGGAACTCTCGGGCAATGCGCGCCAGGAACTGTACAAACAACTCGCGGCTCCCCATGCCGTCGCCCGTAAACATGCGTTGCGCGACTTTTGTGCCTTTGGACACGTCGGCTTTATGAGTGTCGCCGTTCGCAGAGAGTCCGCTCGTCGACTCGGCATACGGCGGGTTGATAAGCACCAGGAGCTTTTTCTTGCTCGCTATCACTTTGCGCAGCGCCTCGGGTACTTTGTTGGTGAGGGTATAGTCTATGGTCCCATCATCGGCGATGTCATCGTTGAGGTAGTCGTATTGGAAACGCGTGGCGGCGACGCAGGTCTTAGTTGCCTTCATCACATCCACATCCGCTTGGTCAAGAGTAGACATATAGACCCGACGATGGTTGCTATGCTTCACCTCCAGGTTGCCTACCCCACAGCACATATCCCAAACGATATATTTCTCTTGCCAGTCCTCACCCAAGACTTCGGCCAGCTTCTCGTACGCCTTGTCCACGACATGCAAGGGCGTGTAGTACGCACCTTTGAAACTGCGTTCATCGACTGGAATAAGGCTATCCCGCCGCTCGAGGAGATAGTCACGGTACTCGGCCTTGGGCGGCTTGTGATAGATGGCCCAAAACTGCCGGTACCCCTCTTTGTTGCCCAACTCGTAGAGTTTCCCGCCGAGTGCGAAGACCGGCGCATTGTCCTTGTGAAGCAGCTGGGCCGGAAGGTCTTGGTGAGTAGAAATCGTACCATCATGCATGATGTCAGCAAAGAAGAGGAGGGCGTAATCCTCTGCGCTCACCCCGGCTATTTCCTTGCCGATCATCTCCACCCACTTATCGAAGACTTGTTTGAGATTGGCGGGTGTTATCTGGGTGCGGATGATATCGCCTTTGGCGATAGCATTCTTCATAGCCTCGATAAACTCCTGTTCGTGCGTCTTTATCTTGAATGACACGAAGTGAGTGCCGATGTACGCCGAAACAACGTCAAGCGCTTCCTGCGTATAGCCGCTCGCTGACTTTCCCCATTTGATGATCTTTTTCTGCAGGAGTGGGAGCACGTCGACGGTTTTCATCAACGCCGCCTTTTCCGAATCTATGACCGCGAGGAAAGGGGGCACTGCTTCACCTCTATCAAGCGCCTGCTGCACATAGTGAAGCAGTTGCGTGAACATCGCGTAACTCGAGATCTTCGATCCGACTTTGGCCTCGAACCAAACCTCTTTGGTCTGAATATCGATGAGGTTCTTTTGGTAGCCCTTGAGACCAAGTGCTTTTATGTACGCATCTTTGACGTCTTCTTCAGAAGTCGCCTGTTGGAGCTTTTCGTAAAGACTCATATCATTTATTGCAAAACACTAACTTAGCTTTCGGCTCCATATTCACCTTGGGCCATCTTTCCGCCACTATAGAACAAAAACCACTCTCCCGAAAGGAGAGGGTTTTGTCCTAGCGGAAAGGGAGAGATTCGAACGCTCGATACCCTTTCGGGTATGCCGCTTTTCGAGAGCGGTGCCTTCAACCACTCGGCCACCTTTCCAGACTCGGTTTTCCTACAGCGGGTACTCTACCAGCTTCGGCTCATTTTGGAAAGACAAGACTTACTACTTCACCTCGTCCGGGATAAAGCGTAGGGCGAGACCATTGATGCAGTAGCGTTTGCCAGTCGGGGCGGGACCATCGTCAAAGACATGGCCCAGGTGACCACCCGCAGTGGAGAGTACTTCGGTACGCCGCCCGAGGAAGCCGTAGTCATCTGCGAGGCGGATGGCGTCGGGCTTGATGGGAGCGGTAAAGCTTGGCCAGCCGGTGCCAGAGTCGAACTTCTGCTCGGAGCGGAAGACCGGCTCGCCGGTATCGGCCACCACATAGGTGCCGGGACGCTTTTCGTCATTCAAGGGACTTGAGAAGGGCGGCTCGGTCCCCTGCTCGGCGATGATATGGTAGACCGCCGGGTCGAGCCGCTCGCGGAGCGAGCGCTCGTGGAGAGGTGCCGCGACCTCGGTCAATGGGACGGAGCGGGAGGTCTCAATATGCCACCACCAGAAACCCGCCGCGATGGCGAAGCCGAGGCCAATAAACGCGTAGATCGTGGATGATGTCGACAACATAGGTGTCTCCACTCTACCACGAGAGGAAAAAACAAAGGCGCCCAGAGCGGGGCGCCAGCGCAAATCTTGGGATCAGTCAGGAGCCTAATTCTTGTAGAGCGTCTTGACCTGGAAGAGAAGGTACCAGCCGATGACACCGCCCACGACCGCACCGATGAGATTGAGCGAGAGGACGCTCCCGGCAAATGAGACGAGCGTCGCGTAGAAGACGAGCCGCCATGAGGCGCTGGTCCGCTTGAAGAGACCCGGGACCGCCCAGGCTTCGAGTCCCATGGAGACGATACCCGAGACGAGCGAGACGAGCATCATGTAGCCGTAGCCACTGTTGTGACCCATGCCCATGCCGAGGCTTCCCACCATGGCCCCCATGCCGAGGAGGACCGGGAGCGAGATAACAAAGAGCACGATGCCGATGATGACGAGGTAGGGTGCGACCGTCGCGAGGAATTCCTTGCCGCCCATCGGGATCTGGAAGGGCGCCTTGGCCACCATCACGTTTTCGAGCCAGGCCTCAAATTTCGAAATCATACCCATCGCCTGGGCCTTGGCGTCTTCGCCTGGGTTGCCGGCTGGCGGAGTGGGCGGAGTGACTGGCGGCACCGGATTCGACTGCTCTGGCATAGGAGTATCCATAGAAGCTCTGTAGTTAATGAGACGAAATTACCTTGTTTCCAGTATACACCCGGCAAGCCCAAGATGGCCGATCCGTCAACCGGGAACCCGCTACTGGATGGTACGCATGCCGACGAGACGCATGGTGCCGGCTTCGGGCGTCCGGCCATAGAAGACGGCGACGCCATCGCCCGCGGCGAGGCGAGCGTCTCCTTTGAGGCGATCGATCAGGCGCTCGAGCATCGAGTCGAGATCGCGGTCGCCCTCAAAGAGGTACGGGTGGAC
>CAYWVL010000056.1:0-5674 GCA_964461975.1 uncultured Bdellovibrionales bacterium
CGTCCCACCGTGGCGCTCTTTGGGCGTTCCAATGTAGGGAAATCGAGCGTCGTCAACTGCCTGACGGGGAGCACGATCGCCCGGGCTACCAAGCGACCTGGCCGTACCACCGAGATCAACTACTACCTCGTCGACGGCCGCTGGCATCTCGCCGACCTCCCCGGCTACGGCTTCGCCAAACTACCGCCCGCCCTCCGTGACAAAATCTCGGGCTACCTGTCCTGGTTTGCGGCTGACAAGCGGGTCGATCTCCGCCTCGCTATTCTGATCGTCGACGGTTCTATCGGGCCCAAGGCAAGCGACGAGGAGGCCTTCGCGCTCCTCCGAGGCTATGGCCGACCCCTCCTCATCCTGGCCAACAAATGCGACAAAGAGAGTCAGCGGGTCGTAGCAGGTCACCTGGAGCGCTGCCGGGAACTCTTTCCTGGTGTTCCGATCATTCCGTTTTCGGCCAAGAAGGGCAAAGGGAGAAAGGAAGTGCTCTCGGCGATCGCCCAGCAGCTCTTGGCGTCACCAACCTTAGCTGATAGCGCCAAGATGTAGCCCCCTCGGCTCTTGGTAGCATGACTTGGTGCTATTGACAGCATTTATAATCTATTGCCTTGCCACGTATTGGGAAGAGTGCTAGGATGGGAGCTCATCTATGGAACTCCGTCTCTCCAACCGAGGCAAGCCGCTCCGCTGGGTCCGTCCCGAGCGCGAGCCTCTTTTTGAGTGGCTGCGGGCCATGCGTCACAACGCGTTCTGCGACCTCATCCACTGGACTGATAGCGCCATGGCCTGGCTGCGGCGGGTGCGCTATGCCACCTCGCAGCAGCTCAAGTCCTGGGAAGCACCCGCATGGGCCAGCCCGCTCGGGGAACGCTTCCGCGAACAGGCGAGCGGCCGCGCCCTCGGCCAGGGAGTCCGTTCTCTCTTCACCCGCGTCCGTGAGCGAGGCGTCAGAGAGGGCTTTTGGCCGCTGATTTTCGTCATCGGCCTCCTCCTCGGCGTCGCTCTCAAATGGCAGGCGGAGGACAGTCTTACCATCGGCTACGAGGACTACAAGCTCGACCACGAAGCGCGGTACTACGACCTCAATGCGCTCGCTCTCGCTGCCAAAGCTGGACCCCGCGAGAATCCCAACCCCCGAGCCGAATACCCCAGCTGCACCATCGCCCAACCCTAAGTCTGCCATCATACCCGCCTAACCCTAGTCCTTATGGAACCGCTCGCGACTCCCACTCCCGCCCAGACAGCCGAGACCAAGCTCAAGAATAGCTTCGCGCTGATCATTCTCCTCGCCGGTCTCTTTGTCGGCAGCCTCTTCGTCGACGCTGGGCAACTCATCACCGGCCATGGCTTCTCCGGTTCCGTCCTCAAGTCACACGACGTCCTCGAGAGCGCCGGCAAGACCTGGGTGGCCTATACCGAGCCCGCGATCCGGGTCAGCGTCGTGACCGATGCCGACTGCTTCGACTGCGCGCCGGACGAGGCGCTCGTCTGGATGCGCCGGATCCTCCCCACGCTTTCGGCTCAGGAGATCCAATTCGACTCATTCGAAGGCCAGGAGCTCGTCGTGCGGCACGGTCTGCGCTCGCTCCCGGCTTTCGTTTTCGAGAGCGGGGTGGAGCAGACTGACTTCTATGCCGAAGCTGCTCCGCTCTTCACCGAGAAGGACGGCCAGTACTTCTTTGACATGAACAAGATCGGTCTGCCGGTCGGGCGATATCTCCAGGCGCCCGTCGCCGACGCACAGGATATCCGTCTCGGCAATTCCAACGCGTCACTCACGGTCACGCTGTTCTCGGATTTCGCCTGCGAATACTGCCAGGAGTACCACGCCACCTTTACCAAGCTAGTCGAGACCTATGGCGACCGGGTAGCCTTTGTCTTCAAGCACTTTCCGCTCCCGACCCACCCGACGGCCCCGCAGGCAGCCAATGCCGCCAGCTGCGCCCATGAGCTTGGTGCCTTCCCGGCCTATAGCGATCTCCTCTTCGCGCGCCAGGACGAGTGGTCCAGCCGAGAGAATCCCGCGGCGCTCCTCAAGAGCTATGCCTACCGCGTGCAGGGGATGGATGCCGCGAGCTTTGGGCGCTGCGTCGATAGCGACCGTCATGCCGATGCCGTCCAGGCCGGACTGGCCGCGGCCGAAGCCTACAATCTCCAGTCCGCTCCCGTCACCTTCGTCGGCAATGAAGTCGTCATGGGCGCCGCTCCCGAGGACGAGCTGGTCCGCCTCATCGATGAGGCTCTCGCCCAGGCCGGGGGACAATAGTTGCCGAAGCGCGTATTTTTGGCTAGTATAGAGGCTGTCTGACGCAGCCTCTTCCGTTTTCGGCCCCTCCAATCTCGGACGCCGAGAGCTGCGATCAGACTTGTGAGCCAACAATGCCGATGTAGCTCAGTTGGTACCTGCCCGCAGTGCTGCGCACAAGCGCTGCAGGCGGGGAGCGAGGCACTCGCTCGCCCCGTCACACAACCGAATATACGCCAGCGTAGCTCAGTTGGTAGAGCAATGCACTCGTAACGCATAGGTCGCCGGTTCAATCCCGGCCGCTGGCTCCAGTTGAGAGTAATGAAGTGTCATCTGTGTGGCGGGGTAAACGTAGGCCTGCCCCGCACTCAACTGAAAAGTTGTAGTGCCGGGGTCACCAGTTCAATCCTGGTCATCGGCTCACAGAACGCAAACCCTCCGCCTGTCAATTTGTATGCAAGAAGATCTGCGACCACGACTGACCGCGCTCGTTGCCCAGTACGCCCGCCTGCGGGACTATCTTTGACTGGGAGCGGAAGGGGGTACGCATCGCCGAGCTACAGGCCCGTGCCGACGCCCCCGGACTCTGGGATAACCCGGAGACTGCCGCCGAGATCATGCAGGAGCTTTCGCAGCTCGAACGCGAACGCCAAGAATTCGCGGGGCTCGAGACCGAGCTCGCCACTCTCGAGGAGTTCCTCGCGCTCCCGGAGCTCTCGGCCGAGGACGAGACCACGCTCCGGACATCGCTCGAGCATATCGCTCTCACACTAGAGCGGGCCGAGCGGTCGCTCCTCCTCGACGGCCCCTACGACGAGGGTGCTGCTCTCCTCACCGTGCGGAGCGGGGCCGGTGGCACCGAGGCTCAGGATTGGGCCGAGATGCTCCTCCGGATGTACCTCCGTTACGCCGAACGCGCCGGGTTCAGGACGGTCGTCCTCGATGAGACGCGCGGCAACGAAGCCGGCATCAAGAACGCGACCATCGAGATTCGCGGCCGCTTCGCCTACGGCTCGCTCCTCCACGAGCAGGGGATTCATCGCCTCATCCGGCTCTCGCCCTTCAATGCCAATAACCTCCGCCAGACATCCTTCGCCTCGGTCGAAGTGCTCCCAGTCCTCCCGGATACCTCCAAAGTGATCGAGATACGCCCCGAGGACCTCAAAGTCGACACCTTTCGCGCCTCGGGTGCTGGCGGCCAGCGCGTCAACAAGACCGAATCGGCCGTCCGGCTGACCCACCTACCGTCAGGGATCGTCGTTTCCTGCCAGAGCGAGCGCTCCCAGCTCCAGAATCGCGACCAAGCCATGAAGATCCTCCGCTCCAAGCTCCTCCAAGCCAAGCTCGAATCCGATGCCGCCGAGCGGGCCAAACTCAAAGGCGAAGAACGCGCCGTCGCTTTCGGCAGCCAAATCAGGACCTACACGCTCCATCCGTATACCCTCGTCAAGGACCATCGCACCGACACCGAGACGAGCGATGCGGCAGGCGTCCTCGAGGGAGCTTTGGACAAGTTCGTCGAGAGTGGGTTACAATGGAGGAAGCGCCATCCTGGGCAGTAAGCCCGGGGAGTGATTGCAGTGCTCTGGCGCGCGTCTGTATGACCCAAAACACACCTCCACTCATCCGCTTCGACCACGTATCCAAAGTCTATCCCGGGGGCATGGTCGCGCTCGAGGGCGTCGACGTCACCATCCACCCTGGCGAGTTCATCTCGCTCGTGGGTCCTTCGGGCGCCGGCAAGTCGACCTTCATGAAGCTCATCTACGCCGAGGAGCAGCCGACCGAGGGGACAGTCTACTTCAAGGGGCGGCCTATCAAAGAGATCAAGCCGCACCTCCTCCCATTCTACCGGCGCAATATCGGCACCGTTTTCCAGGACTACAAGCTCTTGCCGCAGAAGACCGTCTTCGAGAATATCGCCTATGCGCTCGAAGTCGACGGCCAGCCCGCCAAGAAGATCCGCGAGGAAGTCGCCGAGATCATGGATATCGTCGGCCTCGCCCACAAAGCGCTCCAATTCCCGCGCGAGCTCTCTGGTGGCGAGCAGCAGCGGGTCGCCATCGCCCGGGCGCTCATCCATCACCCCACCGTCATCTGCGCCGACGAACCGACCGGCAATCTCGACCCGGTCTCGACCAAAGACATCACCGACCTCCTCCTCGAGATTAATTCCTACGGGACGACCGTCATCATCACGACCCACAAGAAGGAAGTCGTCGATCAGCTCAACCGGCGGGTAATCGCCATCCAGGACGGACATATCGCTCACGACCAGAATCGCAGCAAATATTTTCTCTAGAACTTCTCCGCGTATGTGGCGACAACGTATTCTCAAGCTCTGGCGCACCTTCAAAGAGGGGATGACCAACTTCCGCCGGAACGGCTGGCTCTCCTTGGCGACTATCTCCATCCTCACCCTGTCGCTCTTCATCATCAGCGTCGCCTTCCTCATCAGCCTCGGCGCCAATCTCCTCGTCGAGAACTTCGAGCAGCGCGTCAATATCACCGTTTCCTTCAACCCGGACGTCTCGGAGGAACGCATCCTCACCATGCAGGGGAATCTCAAGCGCTTCCGTGAGATCGAATCCGTCGAGTATATCTCGCGCGACACGGCCTTGACCCAGTTCCTCGACCAGAGCGGCCAGGACCCCGAGATCCGCCAGGCGATAGAGGAGATCGGCGAGAATCCCTTGCTCGCCTCACTCGTCATCCGAGCCAAGGAGCAGTCGGACTACGAGAAGATCGCCCAGGTCCTCGCCCAGTCGGAGTACCAGACCGATATCAGCCGGGTGAACTATGAGCGCAACAAGCGCATCTTCGAGCGGCTCAATACCATCAGCCACGCCGCCCGCCAATTCGGCCTTTCGGTCGGGATCGCCTTCGCCGCGATCGCCGTCCTCATCACGTTCAATACGATACGGATCACTATCTACTCGCACCGCCAGGAATTCGAGATCATGCGGCTCGTCGGCGCCTCCAACCTCTATGTCCGCATGCCCTATATCTTCGAGGGGCTGCTCTACGGCCTCTCCTCGGGGCTGACCACCCTCCTCCTCCTCGCCGGAGCTACCTATGGCGCCCGCGGGCTGACCCACGGGGCTTTCCCCCAGGGCGACCTCTTCCAGGTGTTCCTGGCCTACCTCCCGTGGATCGTCGCGGGGACGCTCGCCCTCGGCATCGCCCTCGGCATCATCTCGAGCTATATCGCCATCCGCCGCTACCTCCGGGCCTAGGGTTGGTATGGCTTGATTTCAGGCCGTTTTTCAGCTAGTATAGCTGTGCGTTTGGATACCGACGCTTTTTTGTTTTCTCCGTGTTTTCGGCCTGGTGACTGTTCATTGTTCACTGTTTATTGACTGTGGGGAGTAGCCAAGTGGTAAGGCACCGCGCTCTGGACGCGGCATTCGAAGGTTCGATCCCTTCCTCCCCAGC
>CAYWVL010000057.1:0-5608 GCA_964461975.1 uncultured Bdellovibrionales bacterium
CAGGGGGCTCCGATTCGGGCCTATGCGGCTGCCCAGAAGGATTTTTTCGACGAGGTTGATCAGACCGCCCTCTTCTATTTCGATCCGCACTTAACCTAAGTTTATGTCGCGAACAGGAACCGCTCACCAAGAGCTCCCGACCGTCTCGGTCGGCATCGCCGCGTACAATGAAGCCGCCAATATTGAGGCGCTCCTCGAGGCGCTCCTCCGCCAACGGAGCGAAGGTTTCCGACTCGAGTCGATCAGTGTCGTTTCAGACGGATCGACCGACGCCACCGATGAGATCGTGAGGGGGGTGGCCGCGCGGGAGAGTCGTGTCAGGCTCTTTGTCGATGGAGCTCGCCGAGGCAAGCCAGAGCGGCTCAATGAGATGCTCCGCCGAGCCAGTACCGATATCATCATCCTCCTCGATGCGGATATCCTGCTCGAGCACGATGGCGTCTTGGAGGCGATTGTGAACACGTTCCTCCGCGACCCAGCGGTCATGCACGTCTCGGGCTACGCCTTGCCACTCGAGCCAGAGACTGTCGTCGAGCGCATCGCTTATATGGGCACCAGGGTCTGGGAGAAGGCGCGTCGTTCTGGCGCTGCCTCGCCGCTCTACTTCTCCGAGGGCCGCGTCCAAGCCTATCGGCGCGCCCTGTATGAGACCCTGGGCTTTCCCAACAGGTCTGCCGATGAAGCCTATGCCTTTCTCTATAGCCAGAGCCAAGGACATGCCTTCGCGGTCGCTGAAGCGGCGCTTGTCCGGTATCAATTGCCGACCACGGTGGCTGATGCCGTGAAGCAGATGAAGCGCTTCCTCAAATCCAACAGCATCCAAAAGGGCCGCTTCGGGTGCGACTTCGTCAAGCGCTACTACACCATCACCAACTGGACCAAGTTCAAAGCCCTTTTGGCGACGCTCATTGAGGAGCCGCTCTGGACCATGCTCTATGTTCTCTTCTTGCCACTCCCGCGGCTCGCGCTCCTCACCGATCGCCGCGATGCCGAAGGGGTCTGGCAAATCCTCACCACGACGAAGCGTCTCGTCTCTCGGACCCCAGCCCGCAAACGAGCCGTTTTCTCCATGTATGACGAGCTCAAGAATCCCTGGTATGGCGGCGGCGGGGCCTTGTCTCTCTATGAGGTGACTCGCCGACTCACGCCGGACTTTGAAGTAACCGTTGTGGCTGGTCACTATCCCAGCGCCCTTCGAGAGGAGACGATCCAAGGCATCACCTATCGGCGTATCGGGACCGGGCGGCTCGGTCCGCAAGTCGGCCAGCTCATCTATTGGGCGATCCTGCCGTGGTATGCGCTCCGACTCCGCTACGATATTTGGGTCGAGAACCTGACCCCGCCGTTCGGACCGTCGCTCCTTCCGCTCTTCACCCGCCGGCCGGTCATAGCGCTCGTCCATATGCTCCCGGGCATGGATATGTGGCGCAAATACAAGATCCCATTCTTTGTCTTTGAGTGGCTCGGGCTCAAGTGCTATCGCCAATTCATCGTCCTTTCGGAACAAGCCAAGGAGACCATTCGTCGCATCGCCCCGCGCGCCCGTTTCGCCATCATTCCCAACGGCATCGACACGCCCGAAATCTTGAGCCGTCGCGCTCCGAAGCATATCCTCTATATCGGCCGCATCGAGATCAACCAGAAAGGGCTCGACCTCTTGATCGAGGCGTACAAACAGGTGGCCAAGAAGACTCACTACCCGCTCTATATCGCCGGTCCGGGAGTCAAGGCGGAAAAGGAAAAGCTCGAGAAGCTCGTGGCCGAGTCGGGTCTTGCCGACCGTATCAAGCTCTTCGATCGCGTGGACGGGGAGGAGAAGTCCCGGCTCTTTGAAGAAGCGGCGCTGGTGGTCGTGCCGTCCCGTTTCGAGTCATTTGGACTGGTAGCTCTCGAGGCTCTGGCCTATGGCGTCCCGGCAGTCACCTTTGACATCGAAGGTTTCCGCTGGGTGCCGGACGAGCTCGTCAAAAAAGCCACGCCGTTCTATGCCAACGACTTGAGCGAGAAGAAGATGGAGGCTTTGTCTTCGGAGAGTACGGCTTTGAGCGAGGCGCTGCGCGCTTTTGCGGCCAAGTACCGCTGGGAGAATGTCGCGGCATCGTACAAGACGTTCATCGAAGAGACGCTCGCGCAGGCGGCAGTTCCGCAGCCGCAGCGCGCCACGTCATCCGGGGAGCATATGGATCGGATCCTCCAGGACATCGTGGCCAATCGGAAGCCGTGCTTCTTCGTCTCACCGCACTTGGATGATGCCATCCTTTCTGCCGGAGGCTTGCTCACCTATCTCGCCAACAAGACCGAGGTGACGGTCGCTACCGTCTTCACGGAAGCGGGGAGCACGTCGCACACGCTCTCGGCGCGGCAGTTCCTCCGCCAATGCCAATATACCGACGCGAACCGACTCTTTGCTGATCGGCGGAGAGAGGACCTCGAAGCGCTTGGTCATATCGGCGTGCGGGCGATCCATATGGGTTTCTCTGACGCCCTGTGGAGACAGCGTCCCCGGAATTCCTGGTGGCGCCGATCGCTCGCTGGCTTCCTGCCCGAAGCTACCGCTCTCTACCCGACCTATCGCCTCCACATCTCCAAAGGCGTGATCCATCCCGATGACGGAGTGCTATTGGAGGCACTGAAATTGCGGCTCAAAGCGCTCGTCGCGGGCCATGAGGAGTACTACGTCTTCTGCCCGCAAGCGATCGGCAGTCATACAGACCATGTCATCGTGCATCGCGTTTGTGAAGAAGCGTTCCCGAGAGTCATCGAATGGTCAGATTTCCCGTATAATCTAAAGGTAGAAACGAAAAGCGATCAGGCGTGGGCATGGAATGAGAACCAGGACGAGAAGAAGCATCTCATCCTCGCGTACAAGACCCAAGTCAAACCGATGTTCGGCGATGCGGCTGTCCCGATCATTCCCGAACTCTATCAGGTCTCCAATAGCAGTTTGTAGTATATGGCCCAAGCGACCCTGCCGACGGTGACGGTCGGCATTCCTGCCTACAACGAGGCTGCCAATATTGGCTATCTCCTCGAGGACATCCTCCGGCAAGAGGAACGCGGGTTCGCGTTGTCGGAAATCATAGTTATGTCTGATGGCAGTACTGATGAGACGGCAGCAGTTGTGCGGGGAATCGCCGATCCGCGCATCACGCTCGTCGAGGGCCGCGAACGGCTGGGCCAGGCGCCGCGCCAAAACGAGATCATCGCCCGGACGACGACCGATATCCTCGTCCTCCTCAATGCCGATATCGCGCTTGAGGGACCCTGCTATATCGCTTCCTTGATCGGACCGATTCTCACTGGCGAGGTCGACTTTACTTCAAGTCGAGTAATTGAATACAGATCGCGGGGGATCGTCGCCCATGCGCTTGCTGCGAGCGAGCTATGTAAGCGGGTGATCATAGCGCGGTGGAACAGCGGCAACAACTACCTGTCCTGCTCCGGGCGAGCAAGATCATTCAGAAAAAGCTTCTATAAGCGGCTGGAATTTTTGGATAGCGTTGGGGAAGACATGTACTCATATTTTTGGGGTATCTCGCAAGGGTTCAAGTACGCTTACGTGCCGAATGCGGTTGCCTATATGAAGCTTCCCGAAACAGTGGAGGATTTTTTCCGTCAAAGCATTCGTTTCGCGCAATCAAAACAACCATTTACGAAAATTTTTGGCCCGGCGTTTATGAGTCGGCAGAGTACGATACCGCCCGTGATCCTTCTCAGTGCCTGTCTCCACGCCTTTTTTCGAAGACCGATGCATATGGCCGTGTATGCCATTCTCTTTATTCTTGCGCGCATACAGTATTTCACTGGACGACGAGTAAAAAGCTTGTGGGAGGTTTCCTCAACATCTAAAAGGCTTAAATAGTGCTGGGACAATGTCATATAAAAATAAAAGTACTGTAACCATCGGCATCCCAGCTTTCAACGAGGCAGCCAATATCGGACACCTCCTCCGGGATATCCTCTTGCAGAACGATGACCAATTCCATCTGGAAAAAATCCTGGTCATTTCTGACGGGAGCCGTGACGCGACTGCAGCGACCGCTCGAGCCGTGAGTGATCCCAGAATCGAGGTGAGAGACGAGAGAAAAAGAGAGGGAAAAGCGGCTCGCTGCAATGAAATTCTTCGCGCCACGCAAACAGATATCCTCGTGCTGATGGACGCTGATGTGCGGCCGCTCGACAAGCAGTATGTGGAGAATCTAATACTGCCGATCCAAACTGGGCGAGCGGATATTACTTCCGGACGGTTGAAGGGCGCCCGCCCGAGTACATTAGTCGGACGGATTCTTTCCAACGCTCTGCTGGTCAAAGAGTACCTGTTTTCGCAGTGGAACAATGGGCGCAATATCTATACTTGCCGGGGTGCAACGATCGCCTTTGGGAGACGGTTCTATGCTGCGTACATGTTTCCGCGGAGTATCGGCAATGACACGCACGTCTATCTCTTCGGCACGTTTTACAAATATCGGTACGTTTACCTCTCTCGCGTCGCCCTTCAGATCAAGTTGCCAGAAACGCTAGAAGACTATATCAAGCAAAGCACTCGGTTCGTACAATCAAAATCACGCTTCATCACTGAATTTCCTAGGCGTTTTATCAGAAGAGAGTATGCTATACCTTGGGTGGCCTATGCCAAGACTCTCGTGTTCGCATTGAGGAGTCGCCCGGACCTTCTTCTGCTCTACGTTGGCATGATTTGGATCGCACGATTTCGCTCATACCTCGATCAGCCAGTGCCGGAACGATGGGATATTGCTGTCAGTTCAAAAGAGCATGCGCCATGAAGAGCTAATCTCCAATGGCCAGTCGTTGTGTGGATAACGTCAGACTTTCCGTGGTGCTGCCAGGATGCAGGGCAGTGCCTCTGGACAAAAGATGCGATTTAGGCTAGAATCATTCTTCGTCTCTCAAGCCATCATGACTCTCGCTCCCGCCACTATTCGGAATTCCATTCTCACTGCTCTGCTCGCTGTGGCTCTGGTGGGCATCTTGGTCATGGTCGTCCGCGGTTTGCCTGGAACGCCAGACATCGAAACCCTTCGGACCGTCCAGTGGACCTGGGACGGGCCCCTGGAACTCTCGCCAGAGCGCGGTCGGATCGCCCTCCTTTACTCGATCGTGGAGGACGGGTCGCTTCGCTTCTCGCCGGCTGTCGCCCGCCTGGCGGTGCCCGACCTCGCAATCCTCCCGAGCGGTGAGTACGTCTCCCTGTTTTCACCGGGGCCATCGTTCTTGTTCGTGCCTGGCTACCTGATCGGGAAGTATTTCGGCGCCAGCATCGTCGGGGCGAGTGCCACCAACCTCGTGTTCGCGCTCCTCAATTTCTTGCTCATCCGCGCGATCGCGCTCCGGCTCGGGGCCAAGCCGGCCGCGGCGACTCTGGGCGCGCTTTCATTTCTCTTTGCGACGCCGGCGCTGGCGTATGCTGCCAGCCTCTATCAGCATCATGTCTCGGTGTTTCTTCTCCTCATCTCTTTGTGGGGGTTCCTGCGGTTTCCCGGACTGTTTTCGGTCGGTCTCGCCTGGTTCGCCTGCGCGCTCTCGATCGTGATCGACAACCCCAATCTTTTCATGATGCTTCCTGTCGGCCTGTATTCGCTCTGGCGAC
>CAYWVL010000058.1:0-5419 GCA_964461975.1 uncultured Bdellovibrionales bacterium
TGGTACTACGCCAGGCTGGGGGTCTTGTAGTCCGGGTTCGATTCCCGGTGATCCGACAATGCATTCCCGAAATTGCGACGAGGTAAAGGGTCTTACTTGTTCCGCCTCGAGCTTGGACTAGTATGCAATAGACGGAGTTCCCGTCGAGCTTGGTCTCCGGCGAGAGGACGCTTCTCCGCGCCCCGACCAAAAGGAAAAGCCGCCCGAGAGGGCGGTCTTTTTATTGAAGCGCGGTCAGCACACAGCGGGATCTTAAACTGGATGTTGGCCATAAAAAAAGAGCACCACCCGAACGCTGTCGGTTGGTGTCTTCAAGAAGGTGGGACTGACCGGCGCTTCGGAGCGGAGCGCTACGCTGCTGCCTGGAGCCTCGGCTTGGTCGGCTCGAGTGCCAGAAGCTCATCCTGGCGCTGCCAGAGCGGGAGAAGGGCGGGGCGATGTTCGGTCACCCATTGGATGTACGGGTCGATCTTGACTCGCGACAGCTCGTGGATGCCGGGACCCGTATCGACCCACAACAGGAGCGCCACTTCGGGGAAGATTTCCGTGCGCTTCAGTCGGGCCTTGCTCATGAGGGCGAGCAGGATGGAATGCTCGAGCGAAATATCTTCGTCGAGCGCCGCGCGGCAGGGCCAGTGGTGGACGAAGTTGAACTGCCTGATCTGACCGCCCGCTACCTCTTGGGCGTGCTGAAACTTCGGTAGGTAGGCCCTCCACCAGATATCCTCCGGTGACAGGGGGCTTTCCAGTCCGAAGCACATGGCAGTGCCGTGCGTCTTGTACTCGAACATGATGGAATCGCCCTCGCCATTCTTTTGGCAGAGCGCCGGGAAGTAGCCTTTCATGTGGAAGCGGCTTCCATCGGAGCAGAGTCCGCACGCCTGGTAGCGTTGGAAGCGAGTTCCATCAAACGGGATGAGCGCTTTGACAGCGCTGAGCCCCTTGAGGAGCGCGAGATCGTCGGGATCGCAATAACTCATCGGCATGTCCGATTCTCCTGTGTGGCGGTCGAGTTGTTAAGTGGCGAAGAATTTCGCTGATCACGTCACGAAATCTTTCCTTGGCTCGCTGAGCCGAGCGTCAGATTGGGTAACACGACCAACCATGACAGGATGCTCCTCGAGATAAAAAAAGTCAAGCGATGGCAACAGAGGATTGATGGATCGGCAGGAGCATGCTAGTGTGGACTGTCCTTCGGGACAAGATTTCGTTGCTTAACAATTTCGAGCCAAGGAGTGTGCTATGTCTCTCTCTATCGACCTCTCTGGCAAGCGCGCTCTCGTGACGGGCGCTGCCCATGGCATCGGCCGTGGCTGCGCCATTGCTCTGGGCCAGGCCGGTGCCGACCTGGTCTTGAACGATCTGCCAAGCGAACGCCAGGCACTCTGGTCTACGGCCCAGACTGCCGGTGGTACGCCACGCTTGATCGAAAAGGATATGTTCGTGGACGAGTACCGCGAGCCACTGGTCGCAGCAGCTGGTCCCATCGACATCCTCGTCTCGTGTCCCTATCGGAGTACCCGGAAGCCTTTTCTCGAGCTCATGCTGGGCGATTTGAGGCAGGTTATCGATGCCACGTTCACGAGCCATGCCCATCTGGCGCGGCTGGTTGCCAAGCGGATGGCCACGACCGGACGCCCTGGGAGCATCATCTTCATCGGCTCCATCTACGGCATCGCCAACCGAGCCGGGAGTGCTGCGTATGACTCGTCCAAGGCAGCACTTCATCAATTGGCACGAGTGATGGCGCGGGAACTGGCGCCGCGCATCCGGGTCAATTGCATCGCTCCTGGCTATACCGATACGCCAGGCGAGCGGAAGCTTGCTTCCGAAGCTGTGATTCAAGCAGCGGCGAAAGCATTGCCGTTTGGCGAGCTCTGTCAGCCGGCCGATATCGGCCACATGGCCGCCTTCCTTGCCTCCGACACGTTGGCGCGGATGGTGACCGGCCAGGTCATCGTGGTCGACGGGCTCATGAGCCTGTGCGACTTTTCCTACGGTTTCAAGCTGCAAGAGGAGTAGGACTATGGAAACTGAAAAGCCTGCAAACAAGCCTGCGCTCATGGTGCCGCGCATCGTGACGAGGGACATAGTCGAGGGCCTGTGCGTCGAACTGGGCGTGACGCCATGCGACTTGAGTGACGTGGCCACCATGCAGGCCATGCTCCTCGGAGTGCCGCAAGTTCTCGCGTACCACGTGGACGCGCTGGCTGCCGTCTGCGGGCATGGCCACCAGGAGCGGGTGCGCGGACCCATTCGGGTTTGGGATTCAATGGACGCCAAGGCTCGTCACCTCCTCATCGCGGGCACGTACTACGGCGAGCAGACGTTCGAAGCTCTCACGCTCGATCGACTGCAGCAGCCGCCGTATGGCTTGCGACAGATCCGGGGTGTCAGCACGCAAGTGCATGCTGCCATTACGACGGAGCAGGCCGATTGGATCGCGGGCAAAGTGAGGGATCTCGGCATCACCAGCCTGGCGCTCTTCTCGTCCCAGTACCACCTCCTCCGGCCATTCCTCACGCTTCTCCGTGCGCTCGAACGGCTCGGTATCGCCATCCCGGTGGTGCCGGTCGCGGTCGTCACGGCGTCGTCGGCCCCGGTTCCCGAGGTGCCGATGGCGAGCGCGTATGAGCTGTGCATTGGTGAGGCGATCCGTATCGTGACGTACCAGCGGAAGGGCGACGTGGCCTCCTTTGAAGCGTTCCAGCAGGCCATGCGGATCCTCGATGCGTGGCCGCCGCTGTTGTCGCATCGGGATGACCTCTAGGTCGACGCAGCTGTTCTTTTTCAGGGCGTGTCTCTTGGGCGCTGTTGTGGTGATCTCACCGCGGCAGCGCTCTTCATTTTTCCTCAATAAAAAATCCCCGCGCAGGGGATTTTGCTGTTTCTGAAGAGGACTGAGTTAGGCGGTCGCCTTGGCCAGAGTGCGGATGGCGCGAGTCGAGAGACGGAGCTTCATCCCGCCGATCCGCTTGGTCTGGAGATTGATCGCAAATGTACGGCGCGTGTGGCGCTTGGAATGGCTGATCTTGTTGCCGGTCTGGGTACCCCGGCCGGTCATTTGGCAAACGCGGCTCATAGTCGTAGGTGGTCTCAATAAAAACTGCCCGACAGGGCGAGTGCTTAGCGAGGAAAGTCTAGCATGCTATGATGGTCTTGGCAAGAGAGTCGATTTCGCCTGTGGCCATCGAGCTCCCGACAGTCCATAACCCCCCCACCTTCTCCTCCTATGACCAATGAATTGATCCTCGCCGCGTTCTACTTCCTCACGCTCATCTACTCGGTCATCCTCCACGAGGTCGCTCATGGGGTGGTAGCGCTCTGGCTCGGCGACCTCACGGCCAAATACGCCGGCCGGCTGACGCTCTCACCCTGGACTCACGTCGATCCGATCGGATCGATCATCCTTCCTATCGGACTCGTCCTCACGACCGGCTTCGCCTTTGGGTATGCCAAGCCGGTGCCGTACAACCCGTACAATCTGCGGGATCAAAAATGGGGCTCGCTCAAGGTGGCTCTCGCCGGGCCGGGCACCAACTTCCTCCTCGCGTTTATCGCAAGCATCCTCGCCTGGGCGATGCCGCTCTCAACCGCCGCCAAGGTCGAGGTGCTCAGCCGTTTCTATGGCGTGATCGGCGGCAACGCCAGTTTCCTCGATCGTTTCAGTGCCTTGGCCGAGAGCATCGCCGGGTCGTTCCCGAGCATCTTCTTTGGTCTCCTCCTCCTCGTCATCTTCTGGAACGTCGTCCTCGGCTGTTTCAACCTCATCCCCATCCCGCCGCTCGACGGGTCCAAGATCCTCTTCGCTCTCTACCCGGTCTCCGAGCGCACCCAGGCTATGCTCGAGCAGTACGGCTTCTTCTTCCTGCTGTTCCTCGTGTTTCTCGTCCCCGGGCCGATCAGTGCCTTTATCGGGACGGTGCTCCGCTTCTTCCTCGGTCTGACCGTCTAGCCCGTCGGGCGATGGGGCCGCAGCCTGTCTTGTCCCGCATCATTTCCGAGGCAGATTGCTGGTAGGCATGCGTCTGGTACGCAGGGTCGACTGCGTCTCCGTTTTCCCTGAAGTTACGGCCGATTCAAGAAATGGCGCCGGGGTTGACAGAGCGGGAAACTTCCCTTAGACTGGCTCCACAGAACGACAGACGTCTTTTTTATTTGTCCCGAAACGCCAGTTTCCATGTCGACTATCAACCAGCTCATCAAGCGTCCGAGAAAGACCGCCAAGCGCAAATCCAAGTCGCCGGCGATGACCTTTGTGACCAATACCGTCAAGAATCGCATCACCAAGACCGATAGCCCCTTCAAGCGGGGAGTCTGCCTCAAGGTGACGACCATGACTCCCAAGAAACCGAACTCAGCCTTGCGCAAGATCGCCCGTGTACGCCTTACCAATGGCATGGAAGTGACCGCCTATATTCCTGGCGAGGGTCACAACCTCCAGGAGCACTCGATCGTCATGATCCGCGGCGGCCGCGTCAAGGACCTCCCGGGCGTGCGCTATCACATCGTGCGAGGCATCTTCGATGCCGCCGGCGTGCAGCGCAAGCAGAGCCGCAGCAAGTACGGTGCCAAGAAGGAGAAGAAGAAAGATTAACGACCCGATTGATTACTTTACGGTATGCCCAGGAGAAAGCGCCAGTACAACCGAGAATGGAAGCCTGATACGCGGTTCAATGATCCGTTGGTTGGTCATTTCGTGGGCATGATCATGTGGGGCGGCAAGAAGAGCGTCGCCGAGAAGCTCATCTACACCGCTTTCGATCTCATTCAGGAGAAGACCGGCAAGGGCGGCATGGCCGTGTTTGAGCAGGCGATCAAGAACGTATCGCCCCTCCTCCAGCTCAAGAGCCGCCGCGTCGGCGGTGCCAACTATCAGGTGCCGGTCCCGGTTTCGGGCGAGCGTCGCCAGGTCTTGGCCCTCCGCTGGATCCGCGATGCCTGCCGCAAGCGCAAAGGCAAGGCCTTCTCCGCCAAACTCGCTGATGAGCTCATCGACGCTTCCAACAAGCTCGGTACTGCCATGAAGAAGCGCGAGGAGACCCATCGCATGGCCGAAGCCAACAAGGCCTTCGCCCACTTCGCCTAACGAGTGGGCTTTTCCGTTTCAGACCCGCCCTGTTCACGTCGCTTTTTATCCACGTAACCAAATAGCAAACGTTTCGTATGCCTCGCACCACCCCGGTAGAAAAGTATCGCAATATCGGTATCATCGCGCACATCGACGCCGGCAAGACGACGACGACTGAGCGCATCCTTTTCTACACGGGCATCACCCACAAGATCGGCGAGGTGCACGAGGGCGAGGCGACCATGGACTGGATGGAGCAGGAGCGCGAGCGCGGTATCACCATCACCTCCGCGGCCATCACGTCGTTTTGGACCAAGACCGGCGAGCCGGACAAGAAGGACCCCTCCA
>CAYWVL010000059.1:0-5407 GCA_964461975.1 uncultured Bdellovibrionales bacterium
GGTGGCGCGCCACGAGGCGCGCTGACGAGGGAGGACGCGGGCAGGATCGACCGACTCGTCGAGGAGCGCTTCGGAGAGCTTCTCCATGCGGAGACCCTGCGAGCCCTTGATGAGGACGAGGTCGCCGGGGCGCAACAGGGCCGGGACCGTGCGGAGGGCTACCTCGATATCGGCGAAGTGGTGGATATGCGCCTGGGGAAAAGTGGTGCCGTGAAGGGCGGTGGCGAGATGCTCCATGTAGCGCCCCACGCCGATGAAGACGGTGGCGCCGCTCATGAGGATGTCATGCGCGAGCTTGCGGTGCTCGTCGAGCTTGGCCGGGCCGAGCTCGAGGACATCGCCGAGAATGATGACTTTCCTCGGGGCGATGATCTCGCGCATGGTGGCGAGCGCGGCGTGGATCGAGGCGGGTGACGCGTTGTAGCTATCCTCGAGGAGCGTGAGGCCGTGGCGCCCCGGGAGGACCTGGAGCCGTCCCGCGAGCGGCTGCCACTCGAGGAGCGCGGATGCGATATCGACGAGATTCATTTTCATGGCGATGCCGACTGCTACCGCCGAGAGGATACTCGACACCTGATGCTGGCCGAGGAGCCCGGGGAGGCGCACCGGGACGCTCTTTCCGGCATAGGCGAGCTTGAAGGAGACGCCTTCGATCCGGCCGTTCTCCTGGATGATGCGGAGGTGCTCGGCACGGACGGTCGCGTCTTTGGCGAAGCCGTAGGTGATGAGCTTCCCTTTGGTGCGGCTCGCTTCCTTCATGGCGGCTTCATTGTCGGCATTGACGACCGCTGTCCCCGTCTCGTCCAAGGCGGCGAGGAGCTTGCCTTTCTCCTTGCCGATCGCGGCGACCGAGCCGAAGAATTCGAGATGGCTGCCGGAGACATGAGTGAGGACGCTCACCGCAGGCGTCCCGGTCATCGCGAGGAGATAATCCATGTCTCCCGGGCGATCAATGCCCATCTCCAGGACGAGTACCCGAGGATAGGCCGCGGGGAAAAGCGCGAGCCACACTCCCCGTCCAATAACCGCGAGCCAGCCCGGGAGCGAGCGGCCGGGACTCTCGACACCGATAACCGAGAGCGGCACGCCGAACTCATTGTTGAGGTTGCCGGTCGAGGCGCGGACGCTCATGCCCCGCGCGAGGACGAGGACGATGGCTTCTTTGGAGCTGCTTTTCCCGATGGAGCCGGTCACGCCGACGATCGCTGGCCTGGCCCGCCGGAGGATGGCGCGGGTCAAGAGCTTGAGGAGGTTTTGGAGAAGCTGTTTCATAGCGGTGGTCAGGATGCTGGAGCGGGCAAGGGTTCGGTCGGCTGAACGCGGGCGTACTCGAGGAGGAACCGCATGATGCGCCCGAAGGTGGGAGCAGCGCTCGACTCGGCCCAGATGACTTTCTTGGGGTTATCGAATTTTACCACTATCGCGAACCGGGGGTCCTGGAGCGGCGCGTAGCCAGCAAAAGAGCCGATGGTCTCGCCTTCCTCGTACCCCTTGGCGTCGCGCTTGGCCACCTGGGCAGTGCCGGTCTTTCCGACGACGAGGTAGCCCGGGACATTGGCCCGTTTGCCGTGGCCATTGACGACGACATTGCGGAGCATCTCTCCGATGTCGCGGCTCGCCTCTTGGCTGATCACGCGACGGACTTCCTTGGGCTCGACTGGGACCGCGCTGCCATCCGCCCTCACGATGCGATCCACGATCTTGGGCTCCATGAGGACGCCGCCATTTGCGAGGGCCGCATAGGCCGTGACGAGCTGGAGGGGGGTCGCGGTAATCCCCTGGCCGAATGAAGCGGTATAAAACTGGAGATTGGCTTTGGGGTTATCGAGATTCTTGAGGTTGCCCGCGTGCTCCGCCGGCAGACGCACGCCCGTCCGCGCGCCGAACCCGAAACGCTCGAGAGCATCGCGGAAGGCCGTATTCCCCACCTGGCGCTCGACGAAGATCATGCCGGTATTGATCGACTCCTCGAGTACTTTGGTCATCGTGCTCCGGCCATAGACCTTGTTCTCGGCATTGTTGATGCTATACCCCGCCTCCTGGACGACGCCCGTGTCGGTGTACTCAGTCCCGGGACTGACTTTGCCAGCATCGAGACCGATCGCCATGGTGATCGGCTTCATGATCGAGCCGGGTTCGTAGGGCAGGCTGATGGCCTGGTTCATGAAGCGGCTCAAATCTTCGGTCTTGCCGTACTCATTGGGATTGAAGTCGGGGACAGTCGCCATGGCGAGGAGCTTTCCGGTCGAGGGCTCCATCACGAGAGCGGTCGCGCTGTCCGCCTCGAACTCGGCGACGGATTCGCGGAGGATCTTCTCGACTTCGTGCTGGGCCACCCGGTCGAGCGTGAGGACGAGACTGTCGCCATCGCGCGCCTCCACGTGATCGCGGTCCGAGAGACTGATCCAGCGGCCGGCCGCATCGCGCTCCTGGGAGACATGACCATTCTGCCCGCCGAGCTCGCCATTGTAACTCGCTTCGACACCGTAGATGCCCACTTCGCCATGGTCACCCGGTCCGACGAAGCCGATCACCTTGGACGCGAGACTTTCGGCGGGATAGTAGCGATACGTCTCGGGGAGGAAATTGATCCCCTTGAGATTGAGCTCCTTGAGCCGCGCCTCTTCTTCGGGCGTGATGCGCTTTTTGAGTATTTCAAACGGGTCTTGATGGTTGTCGAGACGCTCGCGCACCTTGGCTTCGTCGAGTCCGAGGACAGCGGATACCGCCAAGGTGGTCGCGTTGACATCGTCGATCAGCTTGGGGACGGCATAAGCCATCTTGTATTCGCGATTGACCGCTGCCGGATAGACGCTGTCGCCGTCGCGGAGCGAGATCTCGCCGCGGTTGGCCATGAGCGCCTGCGAGACGAGGTGCTGCTCCTCAGCCATGGCGACAAAACGCTCCCGATCGAGGATCTGGAGTTCGGTCAGACGGCCGATGATGATCGCCGCCGCGAGGAGGAGCGCTCCGGTCAAGAGGCGCGAACGACCGACAAAGCCGGACCCGTTCGGCTCATGCGGTGTCGTGAATGAGCGGTGGCGGGTCGGCATGAGAGCAAGAGAAGTGATTAGCGATAGGCGACGGGACTTTCGCGCTCGACCGTCAGCTGGAGAGTCGGCTCGGCCCGCTCCATGCGGAGATTCTGGCTGCCAGCCTCCACTCGGGTGAGCGAGCGGCCTTCGGCTTCGCGGAGGCGGAGCGCGGCATTCTCCTTCTTGAGGACCGTGAGCTCCTGCTCGAGCGTGCGGATATCGTAGCCGTAGACGGCACGCTCATTGACCGCAAAGACATACATGCCGCCGACGACGAAGAAAAAGGCGGCGACCACGAGGAGCGGGAAATGCGACACTCCTGGCATGGTAGCATGAGCGGTGGTTTTCAATTTTCGGCGTCGTCCGACACTGAGGCTGGTGGCACGCATATTTCTGTTGTTTTGTTTTTGTTTGTGTTTTTTGGGAACCGGCGGTCTCTCTTTCTTTCGGAACCGCGCGATCACGTCTTTTCGATACCGCGGAGTCGCGCGCTCCTCGCGCGAGGATTGCGCTTGATTTCGAGAGCGCTCGGCTGGAGGGCCTTCTTGGAGAGGAGTTTCCCCTCACCCGATCGATCCCAAGCGCGGAAGCGCTCCTTGACCAGACTGTCCTCTCCCGAATGGAACGCTACGATGATGAGCCGTCCGCCGGGCCGGAGCGCCGTCCAGGCCGATGCGAGGAATCGCTCGAGCTCCTGTCGCTCGCTATTGACCGCTATGCGGAGCGCCTGAAACACTCTGGTCGCCGGATGGATCCGGCCGCGACGCCTCGCCGGGACCACGTGATGCGCGATGAGCTCGGCCAGAGCAGTCGTCCGAAGGAGCGGCGCACGTCGCCGTTCGGCGACGATAGCTGCCGCGATGCGCCCGGCTTCGCCTTCATCCCCGTACGTCTGGAAGAGCTCGGCGAGCGATGTCTCGCTCCACTGGTTGATGATGTCGGTTGCCGTGACCGTCTCGCGCGAGTTGAGTCGCATGTCGAGCGGTCCGTCGACTTGGAAGCTGAGTCCCCGCTTCGGGTCATCGAGCTGGAGCGACGAGAGGCCGAGGTCTGCGACGATACCGTCCGCCAATCCCCAGCCGGTCTCCTCGAGCGCCCCCGCGATCTGACTGTACGGCTGATGCGCGAGGATGAGTCGCTTCGATCCTATCGCTTCATCGAGGAGAGACTCGCTCTCTGCACTCTGGAGGAGTTGCTCGATAGCGGCTTTATCCCAGTCCAGGGCGAGCAATCGGCCGGTCGGTCCGACGATCTCGAGGAGAGCGCGAGTGTAGCCACCCGCGCCCAAGGTCGCGTCAACGATCACCGCGCCGGCGCGAGGAGCGGCGAGCGCGAGGACTTCAGCGAGCATGACCGGCAGGTGGCCGGCATCCGATGCAGTATCCATAAAAGTTTTCGAGGTACTCGTTCTTAGCTAATAAATACCGAGTGCCCCCAGTTCGTTGGCGATTTTTTCGGTATTTTTTTCAGCTTGGTGTTTGTACTGCTTCCAGGCTCGGCTATCCCAGACCTCGAGACGGTTGTAGAGTCCCACGACCGTCACGTCTTTGTTGAGCGAGGCGGCTTCCTTGAGGTATTCGGGAAGGAGCACTCGGCCCTGGGCGTCGAGCTCGACATCGCTTGCGCCAGCGAGCATGATGCGAGTAAATCCGCGCTTGCCGGTCTCGCCGATCGGGAGCTGTCCCAATTTGGCAGCGAGTTCTTCCCACACTTTCATCGGGTAGATGATGAGCGCGCCATCGAGTCCGCGCGTGATGACCACTCGGGTACCGAGCTCTGCTCGGAATTTCGATGGGAGCGCGAGCCGCTTCTTGGGATCGATGGAATGCTGATACTCACCGATGAACATAGAAACGCTCGCTTGAGGAAGTGAAAGCCGGACAGCGAACGTGTGTTTCGTGAAAATCACCACTTTTCACCACTTCTCTGTCCTTAATCACCATTTTATACCACCAGGCTCCAGAACGCAACATCGGCTTAGACAAGGGATAATTTCTCGCTCCCCCGCGCCTCCCTCGGTGTCTGCTTGCCCTCGCACAAAATAAAAAACGGCACCAGTCGGGCCGTGCTGCAGCGGATGGAATCGACCGAAAAGAAAAGCGGGGAGACGAACGTTGCGTCTACCCCTCTCGCGAGTGCCGGTCCTTCCACTGGACCAAGGTCTGGGCGTCAAGCCGGACAATGGAAAAAGGTTGTGGAAGGTTGGCACTTTCAGTATACCAAAAGCCAAAGGCCTGACAAGCTATCAGTCAAGCCCCTTTCCTCCGCCTGTGGAGATGATCACTTCGACTGCTCGGAGAGAAACCGCACGAGGAGCTGCACCCCGGCGCCGATGGATCCTTTGGCGAGATGCTCGCCAGCGATCGACGTCA
>CAYWVL010000060.1:0-5324 GCA_964461975.1 uncultured Bdellovibrionales bacterium
CTTCTTCCAATCGAATTTCCAGGGGTCGGTCTTCCTTCCTGGAGCGATATCGCCATGGCCGACGACGTCCCTGATAGTGTGGCGCGTCTCGATATCGGCGATGAGCGCATTGACCGCGGCGTACTGCTTGTCGGTAAAGCCGGACTCCTCGGTCCCCATGAGCTCGATCCCGATGGAGAAGTCGTTCACGTTTTTCCTCCCGTCAGGCATCTTGCTCGTCCCGGCATGGTAGGAGATAGCGCTCTCCCGGACAAGCCGGTAGACCTGGCCCGAGCGGTCGATGAGGTAGTGGGCGCCGACCCCGTACTGCTCGAATTGGCCCAGGATCTTGGCGATATCGTACGCGTCTCCGCCTGACGCATTGTAGGTCGAGTGGAGGACGATGGCATTGATGGTCCGGGGCGTATCGGGCGTGCGGTAGCCGAAGTTGATGAGCCGGTCAGTAATAGCAAGCGACTCGGCGCTATCGTCTCGGATAAGCGGCGGCGCGGGCTGGGGGGCTGGAGCCGAAGCCGGAGTAGGAGCGGTCGCAGGCGCTGCCACGGCCGGGGGCTCTGCTTCTCCCGATGCGGTCCCGGTCGTCTCCTCCGGCGCGGGCACAGTCCGCTCCTCGAGCACGATAGGCGCATTCTCAAAAACGCTCGGCTCGGACACGGTGTCTCGAGTCAGCCACCACCCGCCTCCCGCCAGGAGGACCACTCCCGCCACTAGAATCGCCACGAGTTTCATACCCGGTAGTGAGATTTCGACATCATTCTGTGAATTTTGAGGATTAGCAAAGAAAAGTACCGTAGTCCAATAGCACCCATAAATCTATGTATAAACGTTCAACCACCGGGTCGAAATTCTACTGCCGGGCATACGCCCTCATTATAGCGCATGGTACTATAGGGGCATGCGCCTCCCCATCCTGCTCGGCCTCGCTTTTCTCCTCGTGGTCGGAGCCGTCACTATTACGCTTTTCTCTATGCCCGATACGTTTGTCGGTCCCACCCCGGCTCCCCGCTCGACTGGCGAGGAGGCACGCGCCTACTTCGCCGGCGGCTGCTTCTGGTGCACCGAGGCGGATTTCCAGAAAATCGTCGGCGTCTCCGAAGTCGTCTCGGGCTATGCCGGCGGCCACGTGGAGCGCCCCACCTACGAAGCCGTGAGCAGCCACCAGACCGGCCATCGCGAGAGCGTCGAGGTGCGCTACGATCCCACGGTCGTATCCTACCGGCAGCTTGTCGAGTATTTCTTCGACCATATCGACCCGACGGACACCGGGGGACAATTCAACGATCGCGGCGAGAGCTATACGACCGCCGTCTTCTACCAGAACGCGGATGAGGAGCGCGAGGCGAGAGCGGTGATTGCCTGGCTCGTCGAAAACAGCGTCTATGATCGACCGATCGAGACCGCGCTCGTCCCCTTCACTAGTTTCTATCCGGCCGAAGACTATCATCAGAATTACGGCGAGCGGAACCCGGTCCGGTATGGCTACTACCGGGCTGCCTCCGGCCGGGATGAGCTGACCGAGCGAGTCTGCCGCATCAAGACCGAGAAGAAACTCACCTGCTTCACCGGGAAACTGAAGCGGTAGCCCTATTCATCAAAAGAAAAGGCCGGGCTCATTGCCCGGCTCTTTTTATTGGTAGGAAATAATCGAGTGTCTAGCGCTTCTTCTTGGCGCCCTTGTGCATGAAGAGTGCCATGGCGGCGCCGAGCGCAGCGCCGATGCCAGCGCTGATAAGAGCGGCTTTCTCCGGATTCTTGTCGACGAAACGCTCCACTTCTTTCATCTTGCTTGAGACGGTCGTCTTGATCTTGGAGAGCTCCCGTTCGGCGAGCTTGCGGCTCTTCGCGAGTTCTTTCATCACTTTTGCCTGGAGGTCGGCTTCTGTCTGCTTGGCCATAGGATTGGGATAAGATGATTAGCGATACTGAAGCTTAGCGGCGCCGCGTCACGAGGAGAATGATCGACGTCACGAAGAGGATGAAAGCGCCCACGATCATCTCGCCGACGCCCGGGAAGCGGAAGAGCTGATTGAGTACTTTGGCGCCTCCGGTCAGGATGAAGACGATGCCGACGCCGAGGAGGAGGAGCGCGAAGAGGCGCTGCACCGCCCTGGTCACGAGCGTCTCGGCCGTATCGGAGAAGAGAGTCATGAGCCGCCCCGTGAAGACTTCAACCGTATCGAACATCCGATCGAGAAAATCCGGCACGAATGACCAGGCTTCCGGCTGCTTTTTCCTTGAGCGCACTTCTTCTGGCATATGGCTTGTGTGTTGGTTAATCGATTTGGGTCGGCAAGCGCGAACCGGTGCTAGCGCCGCAGCTGCTTGTATCTCGAGGTGAAGACCGAGAGCGCTTCATCGGGGGTTCGCTCGCCTCGGTTGACGGCATTGATAGTGTCGACGAGGAGCGCTTCGGCTGCTTCGACATCGCTCCCCGGCTGCCAGGTCTTGGCGATGAGGTTGCCGCGGACGAACGGATCGAGAGCGATATCGCCCTGCTGCGCCTCGATGAGGTCGCGGCGCGCAGCTGGCTTCTTGGTCTTCTCGAGATACTGCTTGGCTGGATCATTGGGGACGGCTACTTCCTTGGGCGTCTTGGTGAGCGCGTTGTACAGAGTCGTCATATTGCCCGGATGCGGCATAGTGAGGTAGTGGATGAGCTGCCACGCTTCATGCGTCCGCGCCTCCTGGTAGGCATCGGCCGCGAGGGTCGCCTGCTCGGCGCCACGGCCGCTCGTCTCGGGCTTATAGGCCTTGTTCTTGGCGACCGCGAATCCCCAGTAGTTGGCGAAATTGGCCGACTGCTCGCCCTGGAACTGCGGCAGAGGCGCCACGCCGAAGTTGAACTTGGCGTTCTTCTGACGGAACGTCTGATAGTGGTAGGAGTAGTTGATAGTCATCGCGAGCGAGCCCTCGACGAAGGCATCGATCGAGTAGTGCTCGCGCGGACTCCAGGTATAGTAGGGGGAATCGATCCGTGAGAACTGATTGTAGAAGGCGAGCGCCTGGCGGCTGGCGCCGGAGGCGACAAACGTATCCTGGTCGACTTCTCCTCCGAGCTGGAGCGCGAGCGCCAAGAGGAGGTCCGGCGAGCGGTTGATATTGTCACCGGTACCGAGCGATATGGCCGAGCGGCTGATATTGCCGTAGAGATCGATCGAGGTCAGGGGCTGCACCATGGGAAGGAGCGCCTCCCAGGTCGTCGGCGGCGCCGTGATGCCAGCGGCATTGAGGAGATCCTTGTTGTAGTAGAGCGCGAGCGAATCCACCGACAAGGGAAGCGCCAAGACCGCGCCTTCCGGAGTGACGAAATCCTCGCTCACGACATCGACGAAGGTATCCTGGACTTGCTTGGTACTGACAAGGGCGGGAGGGGCCGGCACGACTTTGTCATCGAAAGCGCCTTGCCAAGTATTCCTGACCATGAAGACATCCGGCCCGTTGCCCGAAGCCAAAGCATCGAGAAGATCCGCCTTGTAGGTCTCTGGGGAGAGTTTGCGATACTCGATCTCCTTCACGTACGGGTTGAGTTTGCGGTAATCGCTGAAGATGCTCTGGAGCACATCCGAGTCGTCGAAGACCCCCCACACCTCGAGCTTGATCGAATACGGGGTCGGCTTGGGATCGCCGCAGCCGGAGAGCACGACGAGCGAGAGGAGGAGCAGTCCGCGAGTAAAAAGCGTGAAGCGCATAGCGGTGTTATTTCTTGACGAGAAAGGCGTAGTGGAACCCGCCGACCGACGGCTCGCTCTCGATCGTGAGACCGCTCTCCTCTATGAGCCGCTTGAGATCAGCCGGCGCGATCCGGGAGGCCCGATCCGGACCGACCGTGCCTTCGTTGGGGTGCCACTCGATAACGATCGCTCGCCCCGACGGCTTGAGCACCCGGTGCACTTCGCGAAGGATGACGTCTTTGTCCTTATTCTGCATCAGGATATCCTTGACGATGACCCAGTCGACGCTCTCGGTGCCGAGGCCCGAGCCATTGGACCGCTCCAGATTGACGCGCTGCGCCATGACATTGGCGAGACCGAGCGTCTTGGCACGACCGGTGATGGCTTCGAGAGCGCTCGGCAGGACGTCGAGCGCATAGACCCGGCCCTCCGGACCGACGGCCTTGGCGCATTCAAATGAGAAATGACCGGAACCGGCGCCGAAATCCGCCACCGTATCGCCATTCCCGACATTGAGTTCCTTCACGACACGTTTCGGGTCGACAAAAACCAATCCTCGTGGAGCGCTCATAGTTATGATCTTTTCTCTCATTGTACACTATCCGAAGCTTGTAGAGAATCTCATTTTGCGGTACAAGTGAGGAGTTGCCGCGAGCCCGAATATCTGGAAGGGTGGCCGAGCGGTTTAAGGTACTTGCTTGGAAAGCAAGCGTGCAGGAAACTGTACCGAGGGTTCGAATCCCTCCCCTTCCGCAATAAGCGAAAGCGCTGTCTTTTCGGACAGCGCTTTTTGCTCTTCAGCCCTTGCGATGCTCTGCTCGGGAGGAAATGTCGTGAGCCGTCAATTCGCTCCCAATCCCCCAGGCACCAGACTGCAGTCTGATGAATTAACATTCGTATTCCAGCCACTGACCAAAGAGATGTCCGGAAGGAATGACTCACTCATATTGATGACATTGTTTCGGATGGTGATGCCATTAAAGACACCTGTATAGTTCATGACCGTCATACCATCAACAAAACAGTTGCGCTCAAAGACCGTATTACCCCCTGAACCAAAGACACCAGCCCGAGCACCAGGTGGACTATTTTGTCGAACAATATTTCCTGCGACATAGTTGTCGCGCCCAGGACTACCCGACAGCGAGTCGCCTATTGTGAATGCTGCCCCATGCTCATGTTCAACGGTCACGTTGATATCATTGTTGATGAGTCTCAATCCCGACGTTTGCCATGTGCTAATGGCGTCATTATTCGTGGTACCTCGAACTTCATTCCCGTCAACGGTTGTATTGGTGATATCAGCAAACTCAAGAATATGGCTACAGAAGTCTGGATTTGAGTGGCCACAGGAGATGCCCCTATGAGTGCCCTGGAACTTGTTCTTGCGAATAGTTGCGCCACTCGTATTGTACACGTATACCCCTCGTCCGCCGTCGCGGACCAAGTTGTGTTCAATAAGAGCTCCTGATCCATTCACGACTATGTTCCCTGAACCACCGCACGGGCCGATATCAGAGTCGCGCACCGTCACATTTGTTGCTCCAGAAGGAATCGTGATGCAATTCCCCCCGGGATTGCTGATACGCACCCCACTGATCACCTGGCCGCTCGTAGCGGTAATCGGACCGGAATTGGTAAACGTACTCACCC
>CAYWVL010000061.1:0-5253 GCA_964461975.1 uncultured Bdellovibrionales bacterium
CTTTTGGTAGCAAAAGAAAGTGGAGAAAGAAAACTATCGCCCTAGTTGTCCAGCTCGGAGAGTGGCAGGATAGATTCCAGCCATTGGCTCGCGAGAGACTGACCCAATGGTGACCCTCCATCAATCAGCCACTCTGGCCTCGCTTTCCAAGCGTGGGTGCATAACTGGAATGCAGAATTCTTCCGATTACTGTCCGCTGCTGGTAACGAGCTTTTTTGTTCTCTCCCCGAAAGGATACGCCGCGGTCAGTCCCTCGCGAGCGCGGCGCTTGAGGGGAGAGGTAACAAAACGCGAGTGAGAAGCATAGGACAGCGGTTTTCTTTTCCCTATTTCTTTTGGCGGCAAAAGAAATGGACAAATATACTTGGACGAGCAAACTTGTCTGCCTCTGGCAGGGAAATGAACAGAAAGAAGGTTGGCAAAAGAAAGTGGAAAACCTACCTCACCCAGAAATAGTGAATCACGGCCAAAAGAGTGAGGTGCGCCGGATAGAACCAGTAAAAGAGCCATTTGGAGCGCGGGAGACTGATTGAGATATACGGCGCAAGCATGATGAGCGGCAACGCCAAGAGCCCCCATGGACTCCCGTTGACCGTATTGAGGGCCGTGAAGCCAAAAGCGAGGGCGGCGAGCGACCAGAACCCGAATGGAAGCTTACACCAAGCGAAGAGCGAGAGGGACAAGAGTACCCCCCAGAGGCCATAATCCACCGAGCTCGCGAAGAATGCGAAGAGGAGCGCTGCGATACCGACCCAGACTCCCCGCTTCTCGAGACTCCAGACGAGAGCGAGGGTAAGGGCGAAGGTGAAGAGAATATTCAAAGGAAGCGGCCGGAGCAAATACCAGTAGGCTGGGGTAGCCAAAAGGCCGAAAAATACGAGCCGCGCAAAGACCCGCCGGTAAACTGAAGCATTCGTCGTCGGCCGCGAGAGATTGTAGGCGATGATGAATGCGAAGAGCGGGAAGGCCAAGCGCCCGAAGGCGGTCGCCCCGCCGACTCCCTCTCCGGAGAGGACAAAACGGACGACGTGATCGTAGGTCATGGAGACGAGCGCGAGCCACTTGAGCGCCTCGAGCGTGCCATCGGCTATGACCGGGCGCGCACCGAAGCCTTTGGCACGCTGGAGCTGAAGAAAAGCAGAGAGAGACATGAGTCGAGTATAGCAGACCACCATTCCACTTTCCCTACCTGTTGCCAGACAGGATTTGGCAGTAGTACCCTTCTTTCTTTGTCCACACAAAGAAAGAAGCAAGGTAAAGTGCTGTCCCAGGGCACTCATTCATTTCTTTGCTCGTCCAAAGAAACGAACCAAAGAAAGACGCCTGCTAGACGGAGAAGTCGAACAAGCTCTTGCTCGGCTCCGAGACATGGCTTACGCGTGGGACTGAAGCCATGAGCAATCTCTCTTTGCCTCTCAAACTTGTGGCCGACTTCTCCCTCGCGCAGGTTTTGAGGATTGTAGGTATTTATTTCCTATCACGCCCGCGTTGGGAGGCGAGGCGAGCATTCTCGATTCATGGAGGAGTACCAGTGGATCAGTCCCTCGCGAGACACTGGCCGGAGTGAATCGTGGAAGGCTCCGAGCCGTGAAACCAGGGCGGCAGTTTTCTTTCTCCCACTTTCTTTTGCTGCCAAAAGAAAGTGGGGATGGGATTGCCGCGTCCCCGCCGGATGGCGGGTCCTCGCAATGACAGAAAGCCAAGAGGAGAGGGGACCACTTATAAAACAAAAAACAACTCCCGCCCGGAGGCGAGAGTCGCTTTTTCTTGTCGGCCGAGAAGAAACTAGAAGGCGTTGTTGGTGCCGCTGAGCCAAGCATTGATCGCCTGGACGATGACCCAGCCCATGAGGGCGACGATCACACCGACGATCGAAAACGTCATGGCGTTCTTGGCCTTTTCGATCTGCGCCTCATTGCCAGCCGCCGTCAGATAGAGAATACCCGAAATGACGAAGCCGATGATGGCGATGAAACCGAGAATACCGAGAAGCCAGGCCAGCGTCTGGGAGATGATGTCGTAGATAGACCCCCCAGCGAGACCGGTTCCGCTAGCGTTGGAAACGCCACGTCCACCCCAAGCATTGGAGCTCGGTGCACCGGCGAGAGCGACGGTCGGGGCGAGAAGCACGAGGCCATTCGCTGCGCCAAACGCGAGTTTGCGTAATTTTTGCATACCTCTCACCTCCTTTCCCTGTGCTTCTCGAACACGAATGTTCGGTTAAAGCATTATTGATTTTCGTTTGTCTTTTCTCTCGTGAGCTACCCCAAGAGAGCCGTGATAGTCCGGATGAGTATCATCCCGCTGAGCGCGATGACGATGCCGACCACGCCAGAAAGAAACGCTTTCTTCGCGAGGAGCATCTGTCGCTCGTCGCCCGCAGCGGTGAAGTACAAGAATCCTGCTATCACCATCCCAATTATAGCCAGCACGCCGAAGATTGACAAGCAGAAATTGAGAATGTCAAGCAAACTTTCCGAAAGCGGCTTGGCTTCATCGATCACTCCGGCTGATACGAAACTCGGTACGAGCGTCGCGATCGTGACGAACAGCAACTGATAGACCTCGCGCATATTGAGTAGAGCAGATACTTCGCAAAGCAGCTTGCCTGTTCTCGGGAAGGCAAGCTGCTTGGACGATTAGGGCGTCGGGCCGGCTGGCGCCGTATTGAGGAGCGACTCGCCCTGTGCATCCGGACCATTGGCTGGAGTGACAGTCGCCGGCGTCGTCGGGCCGGGTTCTGGCAACGAGTTCCCAGTTGGGATATTGCCCTGCCCGTTCCGGAGATTGTCGATCACCTGGAGGACCTGGGTCCTCGTCTGCTTGACTGCCGGCGCTACCCCATCATCCTCTGGGAGGTATGAGAGGATCTTCTCGTATTCGGAGAGAGCCTGATCGCGCCGATTGGTCGACTCATAGAGGAGGCCGAGCGAGAGCCGAACGTCGATGAGTCGCTCATTGGCCGTCAGCACTTCTTTGTAGAGTCGCTCTGCGAGGTCACGATCCCCTTCGGCATTGCGCAGCTGATGCAACGCACCAAGGTTGTACTTGAAGGAGAGGTTGGTCGGAGCATACTGGAGAGCGCTCCGCGTCGACTCGATAGCCGCATCGAGCCGCTTGAGTCGGGCCTCAGCGACGGCGCGGTTGTAGTAGGCAATGGCAAGGTTGGGCTTCCGATCGACCGCCATCTGGAATGCGGAGACAGCTTCTTCATAGAGCGCAGACTTCTCAGCACCATCCGGCTTCCCGTCGCCAGAGAGCCGCTTGATCTGGCCGAGCTTGATATGGAAGAGCGGATTCTGCGGCTCCAGCTCGAGAGCGCGCCGGTAAGCTTCCTCGGCCCGGGGCAACGCATCCGTTGCGAAGATGCTCGCATTCTCATAGATAAGCCCCTGCGCCTCGACCGCGAGGACATCATTGGGCATCAGATCCTTGCTCCGATTGCTCGCCGCGACTCCCTCGCGGACGAGGCAGGCGATCCGATGGACATCACGCTCGCCTTCCGGCTTCCGACCTTCGGCATTGGCCAAGGCCATGTACTCCTGGCTCAAACGAGTGAAGTAGCGGCCCTCCTGCGGGTAGAGCCGGAGTGCGCGGATATACGCCGGTACTGTCGTCTCGGTCGATGGCGCCAAGCGGCTCACCTTGCCGACCGCCACATCCGCTACCAAGACTTTGCCCATGAAGACGAAGAGGAATGCCACGCCAGCCGAGACCACCATGAAGACGAAGGCGAGGGCGAGAGCGAATTTGGGCGTCGCGCGGAGCGAGAGTTCGAGGTAGCGCTCCTCGGAACCGCTCTCCATGAGGAGCGTGCCGAGGGCGAGCGCCGCCAAGAGAACCGCGAGGATGACGATGGTCGCGTTCATCGGGGCCATGAAGCCAGCGATGAAGAGCATGACGGCGACCGACCACAAACCGAGCGAGGCCAGCTTATTCTTGGACTTATCAAGCGTCAGGAGGTAGAGCCCGATCGAGAGGAATGAGAACCAGACGACGAGCATGAGCACGGTGCCGACGACGCCGATGGTCGCTAGCGCTTCGAAGACGAGCCCGGTCCCCTGGTAGAAACGGAGGGTATAGAGACTATTGTCGTTGAACTCCTGCGGACGATATAAGGAGAAGGCGTAGCCATAGGTGGCATTGCCAGTCCCGATGAGCGCATTGTCTTTGAGCGATTCCTTGGCAACCTCCCACGAGAGCTTGGTATTGGGCGTCACCTCGACCGGGAGATTGGCCCGGGTCAGGCTATTGGGCCCGATCATGAGGAAGATGAGGAGGAGCACAAAGACGACCATCGGCACCCACGTCCACTCACCCGCCGGACGGACGATCTGCGCCAAGACGTAAATGAGGAAGAAGCCTAAGCCTCCGAGCATCACCACCCAGTTGACGAAAGGATAGAGCGCAAGGAGGAGGAAGAGGTTGAGGGCAAGCATGACGCCGATAGACGCAGTCCATACTTTGCGCTTGGTACCGGATACAGTACTCCCCTCGCGATAGAGGAGGAAAAGGGAAGTCACCCAAAGGGGCACGGAGAGCGAGAGGAAGAGACCAAGCGTCGAGACCGAGCCAATGAGCGAAATCGGAGCATACTGCTCGAGCGATGCCGGGAGAAACTTGATCTTCATTGCCACGAGGAAGGTCCAGAGCATCACCAAGGCCGACGCGACGAGGAAACTTCGGAGCATGATCACCATCCTCCGCTCGTTGAAATGACTCATGACGAGATAGTAGGCGAGGACGAGAGCCGTGATCGAGAGGAAACCACGCGATGGGTCGCCGAAAAAGCCCCAGAAGCTGTGCCAGCGATCCACTGAGAAGACGGTGGTGGCGATTGAGAAGAGCCAGAAAAGGAGGATAGGAATATCCAAGGGGGTGCGGCGAATCTTCATCTCACCAGTCATGACGCCTTTGGAAACCCAAGCAACCAACCCGATCAGAAGACACGCGTAGAAAAATATCTGCTTGTCAAAGGCGATGCCCTGAAACGATACCCCCGTAAAGAAGAGCGGCACGCCGAGCATGAGGATGGCGAGCACGACAGTGATAATCCCGTCAAAGACCTTGGCCGTGCGAGAAGTCGTCATGGCAGACTTGGTATTCCCGCCCGTCGATACAGTTGTCGGGCGCACAGTAGCACCAGCTTGGTTTGCTCCAAAGTTACCCGCTCCCCCAAAACGCGCGAACGATGGTCTTTCGGTTGGCATAGTCAAAAGTGCAACCAGTTACAAGGGCTTAAGATGATGCCTC
>CAYWVL010000062.1:0-2045 GCA_964461975.1 uncultured Bdellovibrionales bacterium
GACTGCCGAGCGGGATACGCCGGATCTACCATGCCGATGCCTACCGGGTCGAAGCGGCCGATTTCGAGCGGCTCGGATTTGCCGAGTGGTGCGCCGACCCCGAGGGGCTCGTCCTCCTCGAGTGGCCCGAGCGGATCGCATCCCTCCTCCCGGAGAAACGCGTGACGATCACACTGCGAGCGCTTTCCGAAACCGACCGGGAGATCATCGTGACTGCTCCAAACGAGGCCTCGTTAGACTAATAAAAATCCCTTTCCAAAGGGATTTTTTGATGCTAGGCTCAAGGGGAAATTGTAGCACCGCAAGCTATGCCATTGAGTTGGAATGAGATCAAATCTCGCGCTATCACCTTTGCCAAGGATTGGGAAGATGAGCGCTCCGAAGATGCCGAAGCCAAGACATTTTGGGACGGATTTTTCTCGGTGTTTGGCATGACGCGCCGTCGCTTGGCCAATTTCGAATTCGAAGTCGAGAAGCGGGGTGGTGGCAAGGGGTACATCGATCTCTTCTGGCCCGGTACGCTCATCGTCGAGCACAAGTCGTTCGGTAGGGACCTCGACAAGGCTCACGAACAGGCCTTTGGGTATTTCGACGGTCTCGTCGAGAAGGATCTGCCAAAATACATTCTTGTTTCTGACTTTGCCCGTATTCGCCTCTATGATCTTGAGACCGGAGCAGAGACAGAGTTTGCTCTCAAGGATCTCCCCAAGAAAGTCCACCTCTTCGCTTTCATCGCCGGCTACAAGAAACAGGAGGAATACAAGGAGGAAGATGAGGTGAATATCAAGGCGGCCGAGCTCATGGGGAAGCTCTACGACGCCATGACCGAGGCGGGCTACTCCGGGCATGACCTCGATGTACTTCTCGTACGCGTCCTCTTCTGTCTCTTTGCCGACGATGCGCGCATCTTCTTGCCACACCAGTTCAGGCGCTATATCGAAGGCCGGACCAATGTAGACGGGAGCGACCTCGGCATGCATCTCGAGATGCTTTTTCAAACACTAAAGATGCCAAGGGACAAGCGGCAGAGCACGCTGGATGAAGAGCTCGCGGCTTTCGAGTACGTCAACGGCGGACTCTTCGAAGAGAAAATCGCCATCCCATCCTTTACCAGTGCCATGCGCACGCGCCTCCTCGAAGCAAGCGCGTTCAACTGGTCGGCCATCTCACCCGCTATCTTCGGTTCACTCTTCCAGTCGGTCATGGACAAGGACGCCCGGCGTCACTTCGGGGCGCACTACACGTCCGAGAAGAATATCATGAAGCTCATCCGGCCGCTTTTCCTCGACGAGCTCACGCGCGAGCTCGACCTCTGCGGCAAGAATACCCAGCGGCTCAACGCTTTCCACGACAAGCTGGCCTCGCTCCGCTTCCTCGATCCGGCCTGCGGTTGCGGCAACTTCCTCATCATTGCCTTCCGCGAGCTCCGCCTCCTCGAAGTCGAGATATTCAAGCGGCGCTATGGCACGGCCTCGATGCTCCCCATGTACGAGGTGCACGGCTTCGTCCGAGTGCGGCCCGAACAGTTCTTCGGCATCGAGATCGAGGAGTTTCCCGCGCGCATCGCCCAGACTGCCATGTGGCTTATGGATCACCAGATGAACGAGCTGGCGAGCCAGACCTTGGGGCGCAATATCCCCGACCTCCCGCTGACCAAGGGTGCCACCATCGCTATCGGCAATGCGCTTCAGCTCGAATGGGAATCCGTCGTTCCCAAAGCGGAGCTCTCCTATATCCTCGGCAACCCACCCTTTGTTGGATCCAAGATGATGACAACCGAACAAAGAACCGATATCGTTTCAGTCTTCGGCAGGACCAAGGGAGTGGGCATTCTCGACTATGTGTCCGGCTGGTATGCCAAAGCGGCCCAGTATATACAAGGGTCGGCCATTCACACAGCCTTTGTCTCAACTAATTCCATTACCCAGGGCGAGCAGGTCGGTATTCTCTGGGGTGAGCTGCTTCAACATTACGGTGTCAAAATTCACTTCGCCCACAAGACATTCAAATGGAGCAATGAAGCTCGCGGCAAAGCGGCGGTTTAC
>CAYWVL010000062.1:2055-4885 GCA_964461975.1 uncultured Bdellovibrionales bacterium
ATGAAATGCGCAAAACACAAAGCCAGCCCGTGCTTTGCAGCAAACGACGCAGAAAAGAAATATCTTTACGAATACGAGAGCGTGAAGAGTGAGCCGCATGAGCTGGTAGTTAAAAACATCAACCCGTATCTTGTTCCCGCAGAGGACACCCTCATTTTCTCTAGAAGCCGTCCGATTTGTAGCGTGCCAGAGGTTGGCATCGGCAATAAACCGATAGACGGAGGATTCTACCTCTTTACCGATGAGGAAAAACAGCAGTTTCTTATCTTGGAACCAAAAGCGGTTCAGTACTTTCGGAAATGGCTCGGGTCCGACGAGTTCCTAAATGGTTATCATCGGTGGTGTTTGTGGTTGGGAGATTGTTCTCCTGAAGAACTGCGTTCAATGCCAGAGGTGATGAAACGCGTCGAAGCTGTCCGACACATTCGTCTCGAGAGCAAGAGTGCTCCAACAAGAAAGTTGGCAGATACACCGACGAGGTTTCATGTCGAAAACTTTCCGAAAGGACAGTACCTCCTCATACCAGAAGTATCATCAGAAAACCGCCGATATATTCCCATCGGTTTCTTTGGCCCAGAGGTGATGGCTAGCAATTTGGTGAAAGTGATTCCTAACGCTACGCTTTATCATTTCGGTGTGCTGGAGAGTCTCATGCATATGACCTGGGTCAACTACGTGTGTGGGCGTCTAGAGAGTCGGTATCGATACTCCAAAGACATCGTCTACAATAACTTCCCCTGGCCGCGTGATCCGAGCGGGGAGCGAGTGAAAGCGGTCGAGGAGGCAGCGCAGGCGGTCCTCGATACGCGGGCGCGCTACCCCGAGAGTTCGCTCGCGGACCTCTATGACCCGCTCTCGATGCCGGCTGATCTGGTCCGGGCGCACCAGACGCTCGACCGGGCCGTAGATGCGGCCTATGGCAAGCGCTCCCTGGCCACCTCGGCCGATCGGATGAATTTCCTCTTCGATCTCTACCGGGAGTACGTGGGGGACTAGGAATAGGTAAAGTATGTGTAAACTTTGTGTAAATGTTTACACTTTCCTGGAGAAGTTTTAAAACAAGGAATTCTCGGTTAATTTGGCTTTGTAGAGGGAAAATACAGGCAAACTTCGTTACTTGTTAACTGCAGTTGACAAGTAAGTGTTCTTTTTGTAAACTGGAGTTGATAAGGAATGGTGTTATGAATGTAGAACAAAGGAACGAAATTACCTCTTTTTTGCGTGACCAGCTCGATAAAGCAAGTTTTCGGGTGAAGGCGTATGTATACGATGAGAGTGGCAGGAGAAGGCTCGGTCGCAATGCCTACATCAAACTTTTCATGCATCTCAACAACTTCCTCCTTGGAAAGTCAGCGATCCGCTGGGTAGTTATGTATGGCCTTCGCGGGGCAGGAAAGACAACCCTCCTAGCACAGTTGTACGAGGCAACCAAAGTTGATAACCAGAGAAAACTTTACCTCTCTGTAGACCAAGTTACTGGGGTATTTGGGGTCTCTCTAAAGGATGTGCTTAGCGTCTACGAGGACCTGCTTGGCACCCCATTTGAAAAGTTAGAGGAACCAGTCTTCTTGTTTCTTGATGAGGTGCAGTATGATAGTAGCTGGGGTCTTCTTCTGAAGACAATCTACGATCGATCAAAGAAGGTTTTCATCGTGGCGACCGGGTCATCCGCGCTTTCTCTCCAAGCCAGCCCTGACGTTGCGAGGAGAGCCATATTTGAAAAGTTGTATCCGATGAGTTTCCCGGAGTACGTAAAAGTTAAAAACCAGAAAACCGAGATAAAAGGGCTTTGCCAGAGTATGAGAGAAGCAGTTTTTTTCTCACGTAGCGCAGGGGAGGCGTACCAGAGGGTGTCGGCCCTCGAACCAAGTGTTAAGAAGTATTGGGCCGACATTAACAATCAGGAAGTGGGTCGATACATGCGTTACGGATCCCTCCCCTTTATGGTCGCTCTCAATAATGAGGCGCTTATTTATGACCAGATCAAGAAAACTCTGGAGCGAGTGATTAGTGTAGACATACCAAATATTGAGCAGTTTTCATCTGAAACCCTCCAGAAGGTCCCCGCCGTTCTCTACTCAATAGCCGAATCGGACCAGTTGAGTTTGAATGCTTTGTCCGTAAGACTTTCGATTAGTCGACCAGTGCTCACGAGTATCCTTGAAACGCTTGAACGCACAGAAACTATTTGGCGAGTCTACCCTCATGGATCGCATGCCATGCAGACGCGACAGCCGTCGAAATACCTTTTTACGAGCTCTGCATTTCGGGCGATGTATTTTAACTTTATCGGCAATACACGTACTGAAGAAAACTACAAAGGTAAGTTGTTGGAGGATGTCGTCGCCCTGTATTTGAGGAGGCTGTTCAATAATAAACCTGATACTTCTATCACGTACGACAGCGCCTCTGGCGGGGCAGATTTTATTGTGAGGCGGGGGAAGAGTTCGTTGGTGATCGAAGTTGGTTACGGGTCGAAGTCGTTTTCCCAGATAGAGAATACGATGAGAAAGGGTGGCGTTACTCCCGAGTATGGCATACTGATTTCCAGTAGCCCATTGGCAGTAGATAGTACAAAAAACATCGTGAGTATACCCCTCGAGTTTTTTCTTCTTGCTTAAGAAAAATGACTATTTGTTCAGGAAGCCTGTTTTCTCTTAGTAGAGCTAAAGTATCCTTTAAGCGAGTTGAAGTGGCTTTTAAGCAAACTTTTTATTCCTCGTAAAATCTGATATGGCTGTGAAACGCAAAACGCTGGTGCTCTTGGATGGCAACGCGCTCATCCATCGCTCGTTCCACGCGCTTCCGCCCATGACGACCAAGAGCGGCG
>CAYWVL010000063.1:0-2419 GCA_964461975.1 uncultured Bdellovibrionales bacterium
GCGTGACGGCGATGTCTCGGTGGATGCTTTCGTCCAGGCTGGCTATCTCCGGGAAGCGCTCATCAATTTCGTGGCGCTTCTCGGGTGGAATCCAGGCAAGGGGAGCACTCAGGAGATTTTTTCGCTCCCTGAACTCGTCGAGCATTTCTCGATGGAGCATCTCAATGCCGCTCCCGCCATGTTCGATAGGAAGAAGCTCGATTGGATGAACCATGAGTACATCGCCAAGCTTTCGGTCGAGGAACTTCTCGCCCGTGTCCGCGCGCTCGGCGTGATCGAGCAATCTGATTGGTATCGCAAAGCGCCGGCGGAATTCCAGACCGACAGCTATCTCTTGCGGGTGCTCGCCGTCGAGCAGGAACGACTCAAGACGCTGGTCGAGGCAGGCGCCAACGATCCCTATTTCTTTACCGAGATCCTCGACTACCCTGCCGAACGACTCGCGTGGAAGGGGAGCGAGAGAGAGGCAACTCGCGCGGAACTCGTACGGGCCCAAGAACTCCTCGCCAGCCTCTCGGAGTCCGAGTGGACTCGCGAGACGCTCGGAACCAAGCTGCTCCAAGCAGCCGGCGATAAGAAAGGGGATTTCCTCTGGCCGCTCCGCGTGGCGCTGACCGGGGCCGAGCGTTCGCCGTCGCCGATGGATGCTGCCTGGGTGCTCGGGAAGACAGTCTCGCTCACGCGGCTTGAGAGAGCGATCGCCAAGCTCACCGCCTAAAAGAGGCTCGACAGAGGGCATGGTATACTAGTAACATGTCTTTTTCCGTCTCGAAAAACAAATCATTGCGCTCCCGATATATACTCGTCGGGGCGGCAGTCGGCATCCTCGCTCTCCCCGGGGCCTGGCTTTTGGCCGAGGAGAGCATCACGGATTTGACCAAGGAACAGAAAGAAGCCATCGAACAGCGCGAGGATGAACTAGATGAGATCAGGGCCAAGATCAAGGCCTATGAAGAGATCATCCGGCTCAAGCAGCGCCAGGGAGCGGCGCTCTCGGATCAGCTGGAGGCGGTCAATGCTCAGGTGAACGCGCTCGAACTCGAGATCGATACCAATGCCAAGGAGCTGCGCCATCTCGACGGCGAGATCGTTGCCTTGAGCGAGCGCATCGACCAGAAAGAAGCGGTGATCGTCTCCCAGAAGAAGATCCTCTCCGAGATCATGCGCGGCACCTATGAAGACCAGGCCGATCTCCCCATCGACCTTCTGGTTAGCACGTCGCGCTTTGTCAATCCGCTCCAGGCCAATGAATGGTCGCATGCCACGGGTCAGAAGATGCGCGAGATACTCGGGTCGCTCCGTGTCCTCCGGACGAGCCTCATCGAAGAACGCCAAGGTTTGACCGGCAAGAAAGTCCAAGCTGACAAGCTGCGCCAGGAACTCGAAGAACGGGAGAACTATCTCGATACGGCGAAAGCTGAGAAGCAGCGACTCCTCGCCAAGACACAGGCCGAAGCCGAGAAATATGACGCTCTTGTCGAAGACCTCGAGGAGCAACGCAAAGCCATCGAAGACGAAATCTCCGATATTGAAAAAGCCAAGACAGCCGCGCTCGACCTCAAGGATATTCCCAAGTACCAGAAAGGGCTTCTCGACCATCCAGTCGAGGAAGTACGCATCACGCAGAAGTACGGCAAGACATCCTTTACCCGCTGGTACACTTTTCACAACGGGGTCGACTACGGCGTGAAGACCGGGACCAAGGTGCTCGCGGCCGCCGACGGCAAAGTAGTCGCCATCGGTAACAATGGCAGGTATGCCTATGGCCGCTGGATGGCGGTTGATCACGGCAATGGCCTCGTGACCATGTACGGCCACCTGTCGGCCTATAGCAAGAAGGTGGGGGACAAAGTGAAATCGGGCGACACGATCGCGAAGAGCGGCAATACCGGCTACTCGACCGGCCCGCACCTCCACTTCACCGTCTTCTCGAGTAAGTCATTCGACGTGGTTCCGTCCAAGAAGATCAAGAGCGTCAAGGATATCCCGGTCGGCGCCACCATCAACCCAACCAATTATCTGCCGTAATCAAGCGTATTGATTGTATGTCACGAAAAAAAATGCCTGGGTATCGGGCAGAGCGTGTTCGACTAGCAGATGAGATTATCGCTGAAGTTGTGTTTCCTAAACAGCAGACGGGGAAGGTTGCGATTGTCTGCTCTGGGGCACCGACGTATTCGCCAAAGGCGCCACTCCTTCGATTTTTAGCAAGTTGGGGGTATGTAGCTTTTGCCCTACGATACCGTGGCACGTGGGAAAGCGGAGGGTTCTTTCTCTCCCAATCACCAGCCACTGATATTCGTGATTGCATCGACGTACTTGTTCGGCATCAGCGAGTTGAGACGCTTTCGGTCTTGGGAAATACTTCACACACTATCAGTGTTAAGCGTATTCATTTGTTCGGTGTTTCGTTTGGAGG
>CAYWVL010000063.1:2429-3633 GCA_964461975.1 uncultured Bdellovibrionales bacterium
CTTCTCAATTCAAATGCGCCAAAAGTAGAAAAGGTTATTGCTGTGTCCCCTGTTCTAGATTGGTCCGTAGCAGGGGAAGATGAGCCGTTCGATGCCTATGTTCGCAATATGACGGAGGCTTTTCCTGGCGGATACCGCGTCAAACATAGTAGCGACTGGAACCGACTGATCAATACAGATTTCTATAGTCCCGTTGCACATGTTAAAGAGATAAAAGGTGCTAAGGTTTTCATACTCCATGCGGGAGATGATCGAGTCGTACCACCCGAGCCAGTTGGGCCGTTTGCTGACTCCATTGGTGCCGATTATTATCTCAAGCCTAAAGGTGGCCATCCGCTTCGGTTTACTCAAAAGTTTCTCTGGAAGAAGATCGAAGCGTTCTTGCGGAAAAAATGATCTGACGAGGGTACTCATGTCTACAACCGCTGACTGAAAACGCCCACAAAGAGTGTGGGCGTTTGTTATTGAGAGACCCTCTATCCAAAAAAATGGGACCTGACTCCCCTAGCGGTTTTTTGGAAAAGTAGGGGAGGACCAGCATACACTATAAAAAGAAATAATATAGATCACGGATAGGGTAAACTAATCTGTACCGGCTGCGAAATAATAACAAACAAGATTTCTTTTTGTTGAAATCACGTCGAGAGGGCGGGGAGTATGGACCGGGGTCCGAGCGCCACGGTGGTACAGGTCAAAAAATAGGCCTGGTATTGTGGCAAGGGTCACAAGAAGATCAGAACCAAAGACCCTCTTGGTTTCCCACTATATAATGTCGTATAAGTTACATTATGCGACGTACAGCACAGAGGAAGGAAGGTCATTCTCCGCCTCACCCTGGACCGTTTACCGTCGGGCCAAATATATACCGAGATATCGTTACGAAAACTTTTTATGCGCCTTCCCCGATTCTTTTCTGCAAGTTTTCGCGAGCAAAGAATACGATTGATTATTGAAGAAATTAACAGGAGGTATAAATTATTGAAATTCATGAGGGGAATCCTCCCCGCCCGAGACAAGAAATAGTTCGAGGCTGCAAGTGGTGGTACTTGCAGCCTCGTGTTACCGACGGCATGCTGGAGTGCCGTCTAGTCTATCAGGGCGTCAAGCTGGTCGTGGGTCGCTTGCCCGACGGTCTGACAACGTACATGACGCCGGCGGCTTGACCATGAAGAGAGTCTCCACAGCGCCGCCAGACACCACTGGG
>CAYWVL010000063.1:3643-3987 GCA_964461975.1 uncultured Bdellovibrionales bacterium
ACACGTCGTCACGGTCGATCACCTCATGTGATTCGAGGCGCTCGCCGTGGACCAAGGTGCACCGAGCATTCGGGTGTTCATGGTTCATGGGTCGGAACATGACTACTCCTTGTGGTGCTTGGGAAGATCGGGGGTGAACGCGACGACACGGTCGCGACCGCGACCTTTGGCGGCGTAGAGCGCGCGGTCAGCCTGTTCGGACAATGTCGCCCAGACAGTCTCACCGGTCATGCGCGACAGGATGTGGACAGCTGAAGTGCCAGCGCTCGCTGTTACCACGATCGTCTGGCTGCCGTGGGTGGTGGCGAACAGGGTGCTACGGATCTGTGCCAGCAGGGCCTCGG
>CAYWVL010000063.1:3997-4214 GCA_964461975.1 uncultured Bdellovibrionales bacterium
TTGATCTTCGTGAAGCGGTCGATGTCGACGAAGACGATGCCAATCATGGGGTAGCGACGTTGCGCACCATGTCGGCGCACCTGGTGAGACATGAGGTTCACCAGTATGCCGAGCTTCTCCTCGACGGCTCGCCGGTTGTAGAGGCCGGTGAGGTGATCGATGAGCGCGGTATGCTCAAGTTCCCGGAATTCAGGGAAGAGCCGGAGGAACCGCAAGC
>CAYWVL010000064.1:0-3985 GCA_964461975.1 uncultured Bdellovibrionales bacterium
GCGGTCAGAACTGCGGCAACTGTACGTACGACTGCGGTCCCTGCACCCCTCCTCCGGCATGTGACTGGACACACTACAATTGCTCAAGAGGATCAAGCAACGGCGGCTTCGACGGTGGCGCCAGTTGGTTTTGGTGGTGTTCGCAGCCGGGGTACAGCGATGCCTTCTGCTCGGAGACCAAGCCTGCTCCGGCTGGCGGATTCAATTTCATCAATTCGTGCACTATCCCTGTCGGAGGCAGCACCTGCGCAACTAATATTGGCTGGTGGACAAGCAACGCTTCCAATGTCTCTGTCACCATCAGCACCACACCCCAGACTACCTGGTATGGTGCCGGCGGAAGCAATACGGTCACGACCGGTCCAGGGAGTTACACCGCTACCCTGACCCAGAATGGAAGCTACCTCGCGAGTCAGAGCTTCAGCGTCAGCTGTGGCGGCGGGAGCGAGTGGGACAGTCTCCTCGGGAGCTGTCAGATGCGCCCTGTAGTCGATCTCAAGATCAATGGCCAGGACTATGTGACTACCGAGCTCGGTGAAGACCTCATCATGAGCTGGTCCACTGCCAATACCAATGCCTCGACTACTTGTACGGCTTCGGGCGTCGGCTGGGCCGGCCCCAAAAATCGCAATGGCGGTACCGACCCGGTCATTCTCGCTTCAGTCACCACTGACTACGTCATTTCTTGCACCAAGGGTGGTCTGACCGGTTCCGACTCGGTCCACGTCGAGATCTTCTGCGAGTACACCGAGAGTAATTGGACTGCCTGCGCCCCGCCCTGCACCAACGGGCTCGGCACCCAGACTCAGACCATCACCTTCAATAGCTGCCTCACTACCAATGTGAGCCGGAGCTGCACCACGACCAGCTGCCGCGACGTCAACTGGAAGGAGATTGGTCAGCAAGACTAAAGCAGACGCGCGCACTTCCAGGGAAAGAAAAAGAGGGGTACCCCCCTTTTTTTATGCTCCGACTCGTAGCTATTGATTTGTTTCGTACCCGCTGTTGCTTGCCCGCATCCTGACCAGCGCGAGGATGACGTGTCCGGCCGCGTCGATCCAGGCTTCGCGGTTCGACAGATCATGTCGGAAGCCGCCAAGGAATTCTTCCTGCTGCACCAGCGGGATATGATACATCGAGTCCGGCGTGTACTGGAGACTCTTGGCAAAGTAGAATCCGCGAGTGATGGTCTCAGCGTAGCGTCCCGGAAGACAAGCAAGCACCTCAAGTATCTTGCCGCTCCCGCGAAGATAGGGCGTGCGGAACGAAACGGGATCGAATGGGAAGCTGCCGTCCTCGAGCTGCCGTACAGCATACCAATCCCCGACAGTTTGAGCCTTCTCGAGGAAAGAATCCTCGCGTGTTTTTTCATGCAGCACGAGCGCCAGAGGGACGAGCTCCGGGTAGAGCGCCAGCTGCGCCGTATCACGCTGCGTCAGCCACGACGAATACTGGAGCTCAAAAATATGCCGGGATTCACCGACGCGACCCTGTGTCGCTAATAGTTTTCCCGCGAGCAAGTGCGCGATCGGGGACAGGTGTTCGAACGCCAAAAACTGCTGCGCCCGGTCGAGCCACCGGCCAGCCGCGGCTGCATCGTCAAGCTGAGCCGCCGTGAGCCCGGCGTAGACGGCCGCAAGACACTTGGCTTCGGGGCGGATGAAGCGAGCCGGGCCGAGCTCGCGATCAAGATAAGCGAGAGTCCGCTTCGCCGCGCTCCGGCAGTCATCCCGGTCAATCGTTACCCCTGCCTCCGCCAAGGTTGCTGCGGAGAAACCGATCCGCGCCCAGTCGATCATCCGTTCGTCGAGCTTGCCCGGAATCCGCTCCGACAGGAAGTATCCAGGCACGGTTTCCTGTCTCAGAAGCCACGCCAGACTCGCGTCAAGCAGGCGGCCCGCGGTTTGTGCTTCGTTCTCCGCGACCAGCGGACCAACTAGACTGATTGGTCGCTGCCGATCCGCGCTTTCGATGAAGCCGAGCGTCGGGAAATGATAGAGTGCAGCGCGTCGTGCGGCAGCCGAGGTAAGCCCGCCCTTTTTCCTGAGCAGGCTTTCGGTAAGAGCTGTCAAAGTTTCGAAACGGATGGCGTTATGCACCATGGGGAGATACCAGGCCCGCGGCGTGCCCTCAAGCGTCGCGACATACCCGTGACTGTAGAGGAGCGGCGTATGCTCGACCATGCTCCGCTCGATCGGCTGCCATGGACCGAAGAACGTGAGTTCGATCCGGAGATGAGCGAGCTCATCCTCCTCGAGTGGGCGGAAGCGTCCGTCATGGAGCGCCCGCTCGGTGCAGCGCTCGAGAGCATCTGCCAAAGGAAGATTCTCTGCCAGGATCGCTGATGCCCGAAGCTCTCCCCGGACCCAGAACGCGACATCAAGATTGATCGGTCCGTGCGATTGTGCGGGCAACCTCAGGCTATCCGGGATGTGAGAGTGAAAGCTATCCTCCACCCTCCGCCTCACCCACGCGAGGATCGCCTGACGCTCATCGGTCGAGAACGACGGGAGCGGGTAGGAAAAACGCTCCAACACCCCGGGTTGGTCCAAGGTACGGAGCTGGGCTTCCAATCGAGCATGCCATCGTCGCAGGAGGGGTTCAAGAAAGGCCATACAGGAGGTTACTGACTAGCCTCATAATCCTACCATAATGCCAACCCGGCTCTTGACTCGATCGAAAGGTGCTCCGCTAGCGGGAAGCATCGTAGAGCGCTTTCACTTCACTGGCTGAAAGAATGCGATTGTAGAGGCGCACCTCGTCGATGACGCCGTCGAAGTAATCTATGAAAGAGGAGTTGTCCGTAAGGACGCCAATTGCCTGCGGTTGGCTACTTAAACTATCGGCCGATCCTGTCGGGGCCGTATCCTCGACGACAATCGAAGCGACACCGTTGATATAGAGTACTGGGTCGTTGCTCGGCGATGACTCATCATAAGACACGCAGACGTGAGACCATTGATTGTATGGCACTGTCGTCCGGCTATACCAATAGCCGTCAGCGCCGTTGAAAGAGCGCCACCAGCCGAAACGGAGCGAGGAAGTAGTTGTGAAATCAAGGAGCATCTGCCAGCCCGTAGGGGTAAGGGTATATCTCCCCATGATCGTCCCGTAGGTTGTCAGAGAGGAGCTAGGTCTGACCCAGGAGCAGACTGTCTTGCTCGCGTAATCGCTCATGCTACTCCCGAGACTGACATACTGCGTGCTGGCGGAAGCAAAGTTGAGTGCTTGCCCCAGCTTGCCGATAGATTTCGCTGGACTATTGATCAAGGTCCCGGCGTAGCCGGCGCCAGAGAGGTCGCGGGCGAGCGTGCTCGACACCATGTCCTGTCCGTTGAAGCTCCAGTAGCCCTTGAGGCTGGTATCAATCCCGGTCGGTGTTGCGATGCGAGCAAGCTGAGCCACTTCGCTCACCGAGAGAGCACGGTTGTAGATGCGGATTTCGTCCAGGCTCCCTTGGAGCATGAGATCGCTCGAGCTCGGAGCACAGCGCCGCGCGACGCAGACCGTCACCGAGTTGGTCGTCGTGGTAGTAAGGTTATCCGTGCCGACCGCATCGAGCGATCCATCGATATAGAGCTCGATCCGGCTGCCCCGCTTGAGCCCGACGATATGGTGCCAGAGGTCGTCATTGACCGTCCGATTGGACTGGAGCTCGAACGAATTGGTCCCGTCATTGCGCTTGAAGGAGAGTTGCCCCCGGTCAGCGACAGGCGCCGTCTGATTGTTGACATCGAGGTAATAAGCGGCTGGTTCGCCGCTATTGGACCACTTCTCGATGAGCGCATTGTCGACATCGCCCGTATCGGTCTGGGTCGCCGGGAGCTTGGCCCAGAGCGCGATGGAGTAATCCTGGTTGTAGTTGAAGTCGAGATTGTCCGCATCCGGCACCGTGAAGTACTCGTTGACCCCGTCGAAGGTGAGACCATTGCCGATCTGCCCAGCCGCCCAGTCGCCATTCTCCATATTGAAGAGCGTGCCGGCG
>CAYWVL010000065.1:0-3939 GCA_964461975.1 uncultured Bdellovibrionales bacterium
ATTCGCTCTTGGCGCCATCGAGCCGCAAGAGCTCCGCGTTGGCCGCCGAGAGCTCACGAGTCAGTACTTCCAATTCCTCCTTGCGCTGGACCTCTCGTTGGACCGAAAGCACGAGGATTCTCGCCAAGATGATCAATAGTATGAGAGTGATACTGATAATAAGGTACGGGAGCGGATCACGAATGAAGAAGAGCAGTGACCCGACCAAGGCAACAAGCGAAAATGCCAGCGCCTGGACCGACAGGAGCTTGGCATTGAACGTCCGATATTTCACGACCAGGTACGCCAGGAGAGCGATAAACACTGGCATGCCGAACTCGCCATACTGCGCGACTTCCCAGTTCTCCGAAAGACTGCCCGCGATATTGCCCCAGGAAAAGGCGACGAGAAAAGCCACCGCACCGACGGCAAAGATAGCGTACTGCTTGCGGACATGAGCATCGCTGGCTCGAAAGAAGTGGTAAACGAAATAGCTGATGATCCAAGCAATAATCACCAGCTCCACGCTATAGACGTAGTAAACAGCCACCCATCCCTCGCTGGCCTCACAAAAGTCATCCAGCACCATGTGGGAAAGCGTGTAGGCCGTCGGCAAAAGCGCTGCAAGAACTGCCAGAGGCATGAAGAGGAGACTCTTCCCCCAGGCTGGGACATCCCGGCGGCGGAGGAACACATACACGAGGTAGGCAAAGGCCACATAGATAGCCAGCTCAAAGTAGATCTGGAGCGACCAGAAGAACATCACCTGCCTCGAATCGTTGGTCGCCCACGTGATTAGATCAAACAACGACCGCAGGGAATACAGGACTGTGATGAGGAGGATGATAACCGAGGAGATGTTCCTCTGCGCTTGGACATACAAAAAGACTCCGAAGAGGAGGCTCAAAATAATCGCCGGGATATGCGAGTAATAGAGCAAGAACGGCACCTGATCCGACAGGATGAGGAAAGAGGCGGCTTCCTTTGGACAAAACAACGTCTCCATATCACCTCACGCGACTCATTCAAAAATCTTGGCCAGCTCTCTCTTCTCCCTGGTCTTCCAGTTGCCGGTATGATACGCGTGGCTCGCCACCAGCGGGATAATCGTCGTCGCTTCCCCGTACACCATCTGCTCATTGTCCGTGTTCACCTTCCCCCAGGAGGAGGCTTCTTTCAAAGTCGAGCTGGAGCACGCGCCGTCCCTCACGTCCGCTACCGTGATCTGGATAGCATACTTATGCATCGGGACGTTCTTCCCCAAGCCCTTGGAGCAGGAGACCGTATCCTGGATGAAGTTCTTAGGCGTGCCTCCTCCGATGATGAATACGGCTGTTTCTTTGGAAGCGATCTTCAGTTGGGTCAGTTCTCGGAAATCCTTCACTGAATCGATCGAGACATGCGCGTCTGGATGCTCCGTCTGATGCCAAACCAAACCATACCCGGCGCTCCCATCGGAAAAGGCGGGGCAAAATATGGGAACGTTATTCTCATAAGCTGCCTGGATCAATGAGTCTTTCTTTTTGGCGTGCACGGTCAGATACCGGCCCATCTCCTGGATGAACTCCCTGGAAGAGTAGATACCCGGCTTCATTCCGTCGGCGATAGTCTGGATGGTCCGGTCGCATGCCGTGAGCTCCTGCTCGTCAATATAGGTGTCGTAGATCCGGTCAATCTCCATACGACAAAGCTCTTGATCATCTACGTATGGGCTGCCCTGGTAGTGCCGATAGCCGAGCGCCTCAAAGAAATCCATGTCAACGATCGTGGCGCAGGTCGCCACCACCGCGTCCACCATCTTATTCTTCACCATGTCCACATACACTTGCATGCAGCCAGCGGCGCTGGTACTCCCCGCCACCGCTAAGACGATGGTGCAGTCCTTATCGGCCAGCATGGAGTTGTAGAGAGAGGTCGCGCGGGCCAAGTCGCGCGCGCTGAATGACATGTGATCCATAGCATCGACCACCGGCCGAGCATCGATCGCTTTGATGTCAAAATGCTTGACTACCCGATGCAGCATGGCTTGTCGTTCTGACATAGACAGAAGAAAATATGATGCTTATGACACTTACATCTATACTCTACCACGGTTGCGAGGGAGCCAGAAACCCCTAACTCATCAGAAAAATCCCGAAGCCGACGACCACCGTCGCTAGAATTTTCACCGGCACATGCGCCAACTGTTCTCGACACACCGCTCCAAGCCGCCGATTGCGGTGAAGCCAGACGGAGGAGCACACGAGAAGACTGATGGCTACGATGAAGATGGGGACGAGGCTTTCGATAGCCGCCACAAATGAGATGGCTGGAGCGAGCTGTATGGCCCACTGAGACGTAAAGGTGGCCGCGACCGACAACCCCTCGGCAGCCGAAAAAACAAAGAAATACTGCTTGAGGAGGGTCCAGGAACGCAGGCTCCGTGCACGTATCGACTGCGGGTCGAGAAAAGGAACGGCGAGGAGCACCAGCGCACCCCCGAGGCAGAAGAGGAGGAAATTGGTCTCCACGTCAGGCGAGAGGAGCGACGCTTTGCGGGCCGCAACCATGCTGAACGCCATGAAGAGTACGGCGCAGGCCATCGGCAACCTGACTCCGCGTAGCTCTCGCTTGGCTCCCTTCCGGAAGTCCAGGTTCACCATGGTTACCCCCAGAAAAACGATGGCAATACCGAGGTAGTGATAGAGCGACAGCTGCTCATCGACTATGAACCAGGCGAGAAACGGGACGAGCGGGACGCTCAAGCTCCAAAGAATCTGCATCAAGGCCGAGTCGTTGATGCGGAAGAGCGATCGGAAGTAGTAGAACAGGCCAGCGATAAACGAAAAGCCAGCGGCGATAGCCCAGACTATCTCTGGTCCAAGCGGCGAGAAATGTAAAACCCCAATCGGCACCAAGAGCCACGGCAAGCCCTGAAAGAAGGCCGAGATGACGATACCATCGAATTCGTCCTCATAAATGCCATCGACAAAGTAGTTGTCGATGACCGAAACCACGGCCCACAGAAGTGGCGCCACCAACGCTATGAGAAACCAGTCCATAATTATTCGTTTGCTTCCGCTCCTGTCGCTGCGGCACCAGTGGCCCCATCGGGCTGCTCCAGATCATCTATTGTCCCCTCCTCTTCGGTCAGCGAGTCGGCGGTGCTACACGCATCACCTGTTTCCTCGGCAGTCACCGGGTCACAGAGTATCTCGACACAGGTCGTGTCTGAAGCGCCGCATGCCATCGGACCGCAGTCCTCATCTGTACACAGTGAAACGCTGCGAGCAGATTTTTCGATGATTTTGTAGTAGGTGGTATTCTCTGCTGGGTCAAGCGAGCATTCCTCTTCCTCGGGATCACACTCGGCTACGAAGCATACCTCGAGCGACGGATCACAGTCCACCGAGGCTTGCACGACATAATCCTGCTGGACAAAATATTTGTATCCTGCCCAGCCGATCGAGAGGAGCGACAGAGAGATCACGCCAGCGACGAGAACTTTGGATACCCGATCCATAATGATGGTCCGAAATTTATGAGGCGAGCGCGGGATACTTCTTCCCCCGCTCGATGAAGTTGGTCTCGGTCTCCTGGAGGCCAAACTGCTCCACGAAATAATTGACGATATGGTCAGTGGCGAGCCCGTTCTTGCAGGTGTAGACGTCGATCGAGACGAATCCCCGCTCCGGGAAGGTGTGGATGCTGATATGGCTCTCGGCGATCACGACAAAGCCGCTCCAGCCGCCTGGATCCTTCTTGCCGTTGCCCGCCGCGAAGTAGACCTCTGGCCCCGCGAGAATATGCATGTCGAGCATGTCCGGGAGTTCCCCGAGACAGCGCTTCACCAGTTCCTGGTCATTGAGCTTCGCCTTGTCTCCACCGTATCCGTCGAGAGTCAGATGTTCACCGAAATGCTTGGCCATAGCCGTCGATCTGTGGATATTGAATAAATTCCGAAGCATCGAAAGCAGAAAC
>CAYWVL010000066.1:0-3687 GCA_964461975.1 uncultured Bdellovibrionales bacterium
TGAAGACCAGAGCGCCACGATCACGGCTGACGCCCGCCTCCGTACTCGTGACCGGAGTCAGCGTCCGATAGTAGATGCCAGCCACGGGACGTACCGACCGTCCGGCGAGGACGCGGTCCAATGATTCGCGTACCGTGTCAGCCCGGATGAGAAAAGTCGTCGTGCGCCCATCGAGCGAGCGCTCCCCGATCAGTCCGGCCATCTCGCCATTCCCGACCAGGGCCGGTCCTCCGATATACATCTCATCCAGATCGATCGGCAGTCCCAATACGCCTTCCCACTTCTCGCTCGATGCCACCGTCTGGGGCGAGAGATTGAAATCCCGATCAAGCGACTCGAGCACCGTCGGTGTCACCATGGTGCGGCCCTCGCCATTCATGCCGAAGAGCGAGAGGCGGCGTCCAGGATTGAGATCCGCGACATTGGTGAAGGCGACCGCCGGCGTATTGTCCCGCTGTACTCGGAAGAATGCGAGCTGCGTCAGACGATCGTACCCCACGTACTCCACCTCATCGACACGACCGCTCGCGAGAAATGCCTGATGCCGAACCGTCTGATCCGGCTCGCTCGAGCGGTAAGTCGCCACGATGCCGTCATTGGTGACGAGCGTCCCGGTAAAAGTCTCGAATCCCGGCACGCGGCCAGCCACTGGCGCAGGTGCTACCGGCGCCGTGACCAAGCGGACCAGTACCGATCCTGATTGGGTCAGCTGCCGCTCGATGTTCTCATCTTGGGAAACGGTTACCGTCTCACGCCGCTCCACGACGGTCACCCGATCAGAAAAAGCCGTCGACAATCCGAGGCGCTTCAGGGCCGGATTGGCGCCGAGCCACGGCCAAACGAAGAGTTCGAGACAGAGGACCACGAGGCCGATCAATGCGAACGCAAGCACCGCCTGCGCCACCCGTGAGCAGGGGCGCTTGAGCTTCTGAAACCAGCGGGCGAACATGTCGAGCATACGAAACAGAGCGCTACAGAGTGATGTCTGATAGTAGCAGAAAAAGCCATTCCTGGAAAGAGAGGGCGGGAGACGGGCAGAATATCAGTAGGACTCCCTAACCAGCGAGTCCCCAGCGTACCGAGAGGAGAAGGAGCGAGAGGAGCGCCAGGAGGAGCGCTCCTTCGCCAAGAAACCGCCGGGGTGAGAATTCGCCTCGGATGAAATCGACGCTCGCGTTCCAGAAGATGAAGAAGAGGACCGTCAGGACGACCCCGATCGTCACGTATCCGAAGGGCCAGAAATGGATGATCCACATGAGTTCGGTCATGAGGAGTCCGATGACGAAGGCGGTGACGAGGACCTGTCGGGCATCCTTGTCTCCCCGCGCGGCAAAGAGCGTCTGGAATGCGACGATGAAGCTCGCGGAGAAGAAGACGCCGAGAAGGAGCGCGATCGGCACCTCATAATTGAGATAGAGACCATAGGTTGCCGCGAAGACGAAGAAGAGACTGGCCAACGCCGCGAGGTTGAGCATGGCGCGAGCGGTCTTGTCTTCGGGAGACTGGTGCAGCCGGTAGACGCCGAGGAGTGCCAGGTAGTAGAGACCCGATGCGGCGATGATGAAGATACGTGTCTCAAACCCTCGGTCGATGAGGGAGAGGAGGAACGGGACGCTGAATGCAAGCGTCGAAGGGAGGTAGGCGGTGTACCAGCGGTCGGTGAGCTTCCTCGATGCGATGACCGAGAGGACGATGAGGCTGCCACAGGCGGTGATGTAGAAGCTCCACGCCGGCACGATATCACGCTCGCTCAAAAAGAGGAGCGCGACAAAGAAGAGGACGGAGAAGAAGAGGACGGTGAAGTGGAACAGCATAGCGGTGCTCGAAGCGACTACCGATTGACCTAGCCAGCTTAGCGCTTTTTGGCCGCGTCCACAAACACGACCTTGCCTCCCCGCTCGCTGATCTCGAGCGCACCGGAGGCGTGCTTCCCTGAGAGGAGGTCAAGCGCCAACGGATCGAGCACGGCTTCCTGGATGAGCCGCTTGAGCGGGCGAGCCCCGTAGAGCGGATCATAGCCCCGCTCCGCGAGCCAAGCCTTGAGCTTCTCGGTAAAGGTCGGCCGGATCCCGCGTTCCTCGAGCCGCTCCGCAACTCGCTCGAGCTGGATCTCGACGATCGAGCGAAGCACTCGTTTGGTGAGCGGATGGAAGATGACCGTCGCGTCGATCCGGTTGAGGAATTCCGGCTTGAAGGTCGCTTTGAGCCGCTCCTCGACGATGCTTCGCATCTTCTCCTCGCTCACCGACTGCTTGCGATCGCGCGTATCGGTGAAACCAAAGGGCGCCGCGTGCTCGCTGATCGCCTCCGACCCGACATTGGACGTCATGATGATCACGGTATTCTTGAAATTCACCATCCGGCCTTTGGCATCGGTGAGCCGTCCGTCATCGAGGATCTGGAGCAAGATATTGAAGACATCGCGGTGCGCCTTCTCGATCTCATCGAAGAGGAGGACGCTATAGGGACGGCGCCGGATCTTCTCGGTCAACTGCCCGCCTTCTTCATACCCCACATATCCCGGAGGCGACCCAATAAGCTTGGCCGTCGCGTGCGGTTCCATGTACTCGCTCATATCGACGCGGACGAGCGCCTCCTCATCGTCGAAGAGGAACGTCGCGAGCGCCTTGGCGAGTTCGGTCTTCCCCGTCCCGGTCGGCCCGAGGAAGATAAAGGAGCCGATCGGCCGCTTGGGGTCGGCGAGACCGGCCCGCGAACGGCGGATCGCGTTCGCGACAGCCTGGATCGCCTCATCCTGACCGACCACCCGCTCTTTGAGCACGGTTTCGAGGTGGACGAGCTTCTCGGCCTCGCGTTCGAGCATCTTGGCGACCGGCACCCCAGTCGCCCGCGACACGACGGCGGCGATATCCTCTTCGGTGATCTCTTCCTTGAGGAGCGTCTCTTTCCCTTGGAGCGACTGGAGTTTCTTCTCCGATGCCTTGATCTTCCCCTCGAGCTCCGGAATCTTGCCGTAGCGGATCTCGGCTACCCGATCGAGCTCGCCGCGGCGCTCCGCCATGTCGGCTTCAGCGCGGAGTTTCTCGATCTCTTCCTTGAGTTTCTTCCCTCCCGTAATGGCGTCCCGCTCCGACTGCCACTGGAGCGACAGCGCTTGCGATGATTTGCGCAGCCGGGCAAGTTCGGCTTCGATTTTTGTTATCTTCTCTGCGCTGTCCTTGGTCTTCTCTTTCTCGAGTGCGCGCCGCTCGATATCGAGACGCCGGATATTGCGCTCGAGCTTGTCGAGCTCTTCGGGCATCGATTCGATCTCCATCCGACGCAAAGACGCCGCCTCATCCACGAGATCGATGGCTTTGTCCGGGAGGAAACGGTCCGTGATATAACGGCTCGAGAGAGTGACCGCCGCGACGAGCGCGGCATCGGTAATCGTCACGCCATGATGGAGGGCGTACTTGTCCTTGATGCCGCGGAGGATGGCGATCGTATCCTCCTCGCTCGGCTCGCTCACATAGACTGGCTGGAAACGCCGCTCCAAGGCCGCGTCCTTCTCGATATATTTCTGGTATTCCTTGAGGGTGGTGGCGCCGATGCAACGCAGTTTGCCGCGAGCCAAGGCGGGCTTCAGCATATTGGAGGCATCGAGCGCGCCTTCGGTCGCGCCCGCCCCGACGAGTGTGTGGAGCTCATCGATAAAGAGGATGAAGCGCTCGGCGCCGCTCTCGA
>CAYWVL010000067.1:0-3666 GCA_964461975.1 uncultured Bdellovibrionales bacterium
ACTCGCTGCGGCGCGTCACCACTTTCTCGCGATGCGTGATGTAGTGCTCGAGGATGGACTTGAGGTTGAGGATCTGCGGGTCAACGCCATCCACGAGGGCGAGCATGTTGACATTGAAATTCTTCTGGAGATCGGTGAGCGAATAGAGTTTGTTCAAAACCTTTTGCGGGTAGGCATCCTTCTTGAGCTCGATCACGAGGCGCACGCCGTCCTTGTCGGACTCGTCGCGGATATCGCGGATGCCCTGGATCTTGTCTTCTTTGACGAGGTCGGCGATCTTCTCGATGAGGGTCGCCTTGTTGGTCGCATAGGTCATCTCGGAGACGACGATCTGGAACGCGCCGGCTTTGGTCTCGACGATCTCGGCTTTGGCGCGCGAGACGATCGGGCCGCGGCCGGTGGCATAGGCTTCGCGGATGTCCCGGGCGCTATAGATGATGCCTCCGGTCGGGAAGTCAGGGCCTTTGATGAACTGGAGGAGCTCATCGAGGCCGCAGTCGGGATGGTCGATCTGATGGCAGATCGCGTCGACGAGTTCGCCCAGGTTATGCGGCGGGATATTGGACGCCATGCCGACCGCGATACCGACCGTGCCGTTGAGGAGGAGCTGCGGGAGCTTGGAGGGGAGGACGACCGGCTCTTCATGCATCCCGTCGAAGTTGGGGATGAAGTCCACCGTGTCTTTGTCGATATCGACAAGCATCTCTTCGGCGATCGCCTTGAGCTTGGCTTCGGTATAGCGATACGCCGCGGCCGAGTCGCCGTCCATCGAGCCGAAGTTTCCCTGGCCCCAGATCAAGGGGTAGCGGAGCGAGAAATCCTGCGCCATGCGGACCATGGTGTCATAGACCGCCGTGTCGCCATGCGGGTGATACTTTCCCAAAACTTCACCGACGACCGTGGCAGATTTCCGGAATTTGGCTGTCGAGCGGAGACCGGTCGACCACATCGAGTAGAGGATGCGGCGGTGCACCGGCTTGCGCCCGTCGCGCACGTCGGGGAGCGCCCGGCCGACGATGACCGACATCGCGTAATCAAGGTAAGACTGCTTAACCTCGTCGGTGATATTGCGCGGCTCGATCTTGCCGCTATGAAAGGTCGTTTCGGTGGACATAGGACTCTCGGTTAGCGATCATACATGGGATCAGACGACTCTTCTGGCGCAGCTCCCTCGGGACTCTTCGGGATGACGCCTTCTTCATCGAAATTCGGCTGCTGCTTTGACTCAAGCTCTTGTTGGAAAAAAAGTTCGCCCGAGACTTCCTTCTTGCGCTCGTCGAGGCTCTTCTCGCCGGAAAGGAGCGCGTCCAGCGAAAAATCCGATGCCTTGGGGAGGAGCCCCTGCGATGCGTCGGCAGCTTCCTGCGCGCCGCTCGAGAGCGATCGCAGGCTCTCGGACATGGAGAGCGACCAGACGCCGACGACGAGGAGCATCGTCACGCCGGCGCAGACGACGACGTAGCGGAGACGCACCGGCTCGGGCTTCTGTTTCACGTTCTCGATCCACTCGCTGATATTGAGACGCATAGGCTTCCCTGTACGGCTAGTTCTTATCGAGGAGAACGACTTCGAGATGCTTCCCCTCGAGATCCTTGGCTTTGACATTCCACTTGGCGAGGGTCTCCTTGGGGCAATTGCCGAGCGCATCACAGAACGGCTTGGCATCCGGGAGTTTGGTCGTCATGCCGCCGATCTTGTAATGCATCGGGATGACCACCTTGGGCTCGATCTTGCGCACGAGTTCGTCGATCTTGGCGACTGGGAGTTTTTCCACGCCAGACGCAGGCCCAAAGAGAATATCGACGCCCGAGAGTTTCTCCACGACCGACGGCGCCGGCTCAGCTCCGAGCGCGCCGAGAAAACAGAGCGTCATCTCCTCGGTCTCGAGCAAGTAGACCGTATTGGCTCCGCGGAGCGCGCCGCTCTCTTCATCGCGGACGCTCGGGAAGCCCAGAATAGCGATGCCTTTGGCCGAGTATTCACCCGGGGCAGCGAGCTTGACCGGCTCGCCTTTGACGACATCGAGCTCTGGAGCATCGGGAGACTGGTGCGAGAGGAGAACGATATGCGCTTCACCCTGAGGAGCCCGGAGGCCCGTCCCTTTCTCCGGCACATCGGTGACGAGGACGACGTCCTCGGTCGCTCGACCGCTCGGCTTGGTCGTGATTTTGAAGCAATAGTCGCCGTAATACTGGATATTCATAGACAGTCAAACGCCAAATAAACGCTGGAATACAGCCATTCTAGCAAGAAAACATGCCGCTATCAAGATGAATAATCTGCTTTTTTAGTTGACATTATTATTATTTTATGATTACATATCCGTTCGTACCTAAACAATTCCTCCACCCACCAAACCAAGGAGACCGCCTCATGCAGACCTCCTGCCGCATTCCCACTCCCCACCCCCAAAGGCCTCGTTGGGGCTGGTGGCAAGAGAGGCAAGCAGACCACCCGTCCAAGCCACAACGGCACGACCCCGGCCGCCGAATCCTCATCGGCTGGGAAGACTGCACGACCCGCTTTGCCAATCGGCAGGCCAAGACCATCGAGGACGCCCAACGCGTCATCCCAATGCACCCCCACTACCGCTGAAGGAGATTCAATGAAAGCATTAATCCGGACGGCCCTCGCGGTTGCCCTCATCGGATGGACCGGGTTGGTGACAGCAGCAGTCTTCCTGCTATTGTCCTCGCTATCAGCAATGCCCCAGGAAGGCTTGGCATGGCTTCGTTACAGCCTCGTGAGCCTCGCAGCTGTAGTGACGTGGTTCGCCGCATGGTGGACCGGACTTATCGGCATGCTCCTGTGGACACTGCACAATGAGCCAGGTCCAGAAGAGCCACCCTCCTCAAAGCCCATAGATTTCATCATCCCAGGTCCCAACGGCTGATCAAGGAGATCCCATGAGACGACACTCTCCTCTGCTACTACTTCTTGGCGCCATCGCAATCGGCGACCTCGGCTTCCTGGTCATCATGGCAAGCTCCATCGTGGCTCATCGGCTGGACATCATCGCCTACCAAGCCACCTGGATGCGCCACACGGTGTACCGCACCCCCAGCGGCCAGCTCATCCGAGCCACCGCTCACGAGACCTGGTGCGGTCGCCCGCCTACGGACATCGCTCCCGTCCAGCGGCAGCCCGATGTCTCATACTCGGTCGACGTCACCGACGATGCGGAGCTGTTTCTCATCGCCGGCGAACGGTACCGGCTCCAGATCTACTGGAGTTGGAATGACAATCCGTATCAAGAAATACGGATCTACCGGCCACTGGACTACGCTGCGGCCCTCGAGCTCGGTCTCGCCAGAACGATTGAAGGAGGAACCACCCGCTCATACGGGGACCATATCGGCTTCTGCGGCTTTCAATGGCCCAACCTGAGCTGAAAAAGCCCACATGAACCTTCCTCGCTACCGTGCCCGGCGCTTCTGCCGCCGAGCGCTTCTCCTCAGCTGCCTGCCGAGCACCATCCTGGGGACGGCCTCGGCAGCGAGCCCCTGGAGCAGCCCTGGATGGTCCATGGGAGCGATCAGCGCCGGCTGCTTCGCGCTGGCCATCCTCTCCCTCTGGCTGGCCTGGGCTGTCAGTCGCCGAGGCTGATCAGACCCCTCCCGCCCCTCGCCCCGCCGCGCATTGCCGCAGCGGGGCTGAACTTTTTCT
>CAYWVL010000068.1:0-3478 GCA_964461975.1 uncultured Bdellovibrionales bacterium
GCCCACCGGAGCGACGATCAACGTCGCATCCCCGCTGGACCAGTGTTGGTCCGGGACCGTGACAATGGTCGGCTCGGGCCGGCCGTCTAGCATGCCGAACGCCCTTGCCCCGCATGAGTCGCGGTCGTAACCCAGGTACCCCTGGGGGATATGTGCTTCCAGCCTGGTAAAGGCTCGGAAGAGGCCCTCGGCCTGCTCCTCGGTGACTTCAACGGAGACGCTTTTGGTGATCTTGATCATGGTTGCCTCCTACAGCAACTACCTACTCACCGACGCCGATCAAAGCATCGTAGGCCCCCAAGGTGGGGATTTGAGGATGTGAGTTAGTGCCTTGCGACACCTGCTTGCTCTTGTGAGTAGGAGCCAGCCTCACGCGAGTTGTTAACGAACCTTGGCATTTAATTATACATCTTATTGTAGTTATTGTCAATAGTGCCGTTAGGCGCGAAAATGGCTATAATTAGGCCATAAATCGACTGTCTACGGAGTGTTTTCTCGTGTTTTCTTTATGCGTATTCTCTTCCTTTCTCGGGCCTTCCCGCCCACCATCGGCGGCATTGAGAAGCAAAATGCCGAGGTCGCCCAGTTTCTCGGCGCCAGGGCACAGCTGACCCTCATCGCCAACAAGCACGGCAAAGGCTTCCTCCCCTGCTTCTTGCCATGGGCTCTCCTCCGTGTCCTCTTGTCGGCCAGACGCCACGACGTACTCCTCCTCGGTGATGGCGTCTTGGCGCCGCTTGGCGCTCTGGCGAAACTTGTTTTTCCCAAGCTCACCGTCGTGTCTATCATCCACGGGCTCGATATTACTTTTGCGGAAAAGCCGGGACTCTTGGCTCGGATCTATGGTGCTATCAATGTCCCGGCGCTCCACCAGCTCGACGGACTTATCTGCGTCAGCCAGGAGACCAGACGCATCGCGCTCGCCGCTGGAGCCGATAGCACGCGGACATTTGTCGTCCCCAATGGCGTCGATCCGGCGTTCTTTGATGGCGTATACCAGCGCTCCGATCTCGAGTCGCTCGTGGGACAGAGCCTCATCGGGAAACGTGTCATCCTGCGCCTCGGCCGTTTCGTCCGGCACAAAGGCGTCGAGTGGTTCATCCGCCATGTCATGCCACAACTCCCGGACAATATCATCCTTGTCGCAGCCGGCGGCGTCGCGCAGGCTGCTCACCCCGGAGACAGCAATATCTACCCCCTCTGCGAACAAGCAGTGAAAGAACTCGGGCTCGAGAAACGCGTCATCCTCCTCCCCAACCTCCCCTGGGAAAAAGTGAAGATACTCCTCAAGACGGCCGATCTCGCGGTCGCGCCCAATATCCCGGTCGCTGGCAGCATGGAGGGCTTCGGCATCTCGGTGATCGAAGCGAGCGTCAATGCGCTCCCCATCGTCGTCTCGCGGCTCGAGGGACTCCAAGAGGCCGTGGCCGATGGAGAGAACGGACTCTTTGCGGAGCCAGAGAACGCCGCGGATTTCGTAGAGAAAATCACCTGGCTCCTCGCGAATGACAAGCGACGGCAGGACTTCGGGACCAAAGCCCGGACCTATACGCTCGCGCATTACGGCTGGGACCAGCTCTCCGATCGCTACCTGGAGCTCCTCGAAGACCTAGAGAAAAGCGTTATCACTCCACACTAAGCCTCTATGTTCGATACTCTCCTCCTCTTCCTCGCCATCGGCTTCGCCATCATGCTCCCGGGCTGGCTCATCGTCCGGCTCTCGCTGGGACAGCATTTCACCGCGCTTGAGAGAGCGCTCTATGCCTTTGCTCTCGGGCTGACGCTGACCAATGCGCTCCTCCTCATCCTCGACCGTATCAGCCTCCCGCTCACCTGGCCTGTCCTCGCGCTCGCCTATGCCGCGATCAACGCGCTCCTCGGCGGAGTCCTGTGGTATCGGCACCGCAATCGACGCGACAAGAAACAAGCGACCAGCGACAAGTCCTTGGCTCCGAAATCTGTCACCGGTCACCTCTCACCTGTCGCGTGGGGCACGCTCCTCCTCATGCTCTTCCTCGCCATCGGGATCAAAGCCTACTACCTCATCCCCGCCGGACTCCCCACCGCGACCGACATGGGCCACCACATGTACTGGTCCGACTACATCACCGAGCGCGGCACTATCCCGACATACGAGAAGATCGAGGTCCTCGTCGATCCCGCGACCGGCACCGCGAGCGTGAGCGCTCCGAAGCCGATCGCCGACTTCATCATCGGCGAGCATCTCCCTTTTGCGGCCATCGCTATCCTCTCCGGACTCTCGTTTGTCAGCTCGTTTCCCGCGATCTTCCTCCTCATCGTCCACATCGGATCGCTCCTCGCCCTCCTCGCGCTCGTCATCCGCCTCGGCGAGAAACTCTGCGACGCCAAGCTCTTCCAGTGGTTCGTCCTCTCGGTCTTCCTTTTCATCGGTCCGCTCGCGGCGCTCGCTTCACCCATGGCGCGCTTCGTCTCGGGCGGCGTCGTCGGCAATATCTTCGGCAATTTCTTCATCCCGCTCGTCATCCTCGCACTCTACCTCGGACTGCGGGAACGCTCGAGCCGGCTCGTGACGCTCTCCATCGTCCTCCTCGCGACGCTCGCCTACACGCATCACCTCTCGACCCTCGTTCTCGGCTTCGTCGTGATCGGCATCGCTCTCATGGCGTGTCTCACCGCCTCTGATCGCTGGGCCGCCACCTGGAAAAGCTGGTTCGCTACCCTCGCCCGGCCGGCGATAGGCATCGCTTTCGGCGGCATCATCCTCTTTGCGCTCCTCGTCGCTCTCCCGAGCTATCTCGATACGAGGGCGATCGACTCGGCACTCGGCAGTCCGACCAAGACGACCCGTACCGGCCTCTCCTTCCTCCAAGTAAGCAATTCGGTCGGCATCGTGCGGACGGCCCTGGCGCTCGCCGGATTCGTGATCCTCGCGTGGAGCTTCACCCGCCTGCGGGAGCGCGACGGACTCGCCTGGGCGACGCTCATGGGCTGGGGCGGCATGCTCGCCATCATGGCCATGCAGCCGGACTGGGTACTCCTTGACATCCCGTCCAACCGCGTCGGGAGCTACCTCGTCTATCCTGCCAGTCTCCTCGCTGGCTACGCGCTCGCCTGGACCTGGGAACAGCTCCAGCGCGATGGTGCCAAGCGGAGCAGTCAGCTCGTCGCCCTCTCGCTCATCGGCATCATCCTCGCCAATGGCCTGTTTGAAAACGGTTCGGCCCTCCTCGACAAGAGCAAGGCACGTGAAGCCCAGGAAGTCTTCGCGGCGTCGCGCTACCTCGCGGCCCGGACACCAGCGGATACCATGATTCTCAAGGACCACAACTACCTCGCCGCCGACGCCTGGATGAAGCTCTTCTTCCTCCGAGACTACGGCTACCCGCTCTCGCGCGGGCTCTTCACGCGCTATAGCGAGACTGGCAACCGCCGCGAGCGCTGCACCCTCGTCATGATCGCGTCCCCCAATGGCGACGAGGCCAAGCGCTGCTTCGAC
>CAYWVL010000069.1:0-249 GCA_964461975.1 uncultured Bdellovibrionales bacterium
CTTTCTCCCGGGTGGCTATGTGCAAATTATGTGTACAATAAGCCATTTCTTTACTCTTGACAGGAACCATATTGTATACTATAATCGCCATTCGTCCTTTGACAAGGAAATCTCATGAACACGCCACAGCCCGAGTTTTCTCGTGGCGTGTCGCCCGAGCAAACCCCACCCAAAAAGCCTGCCAGTTGGCAGGATCGTATCGGCCCAGCCGTCGTCTACTTCGAGGCCAACCGGCACTACGACGACGGC
>CAYWVL010000069.1:259-3431 GCA_964461975.1 uncultured Bdellovibrionales bacterium
CAATTGCAGGACTGGCGCCGCGAAAACGGCATCCCGAAGACCGGCGGCTTCAGCCACCTGGTCAAGTTCCCAGACGCCAATCTGGTGGATGCCATGGTCTGGACAGTCCATCGGGCCTTCTACGCCCGGATGCCCAATGACCAGGATCCGCCACCGACGAGGGTGCTCTACTTCGTCAATCGCAAGAGCTTGCTCGACTGGATCAAGAAGATGATCCCGCAGGAAGCGAGGCAGAAGTACCTCGTCGTCCAAGAGCTCTATGACCCGGACTGGAGCGTCACCCCAGGTCTCCTCCTCGTCCTCTTCGGCAAAAGCTACGGCTGATATCCATCGCGATATCAGCCGCAAACCATTTTTAGACTACTTTTTTCGGACACTTTGGCCACTAGGGCCGTCCTCGACGATCCACCCTTGGGCCGCGATCTCATCCCGCAAAGCATCGGAACGACTAAAATCTTTGTCATCCCGAGCAGCCTTTCTCTCTTCGATAAGTTTCATAACGGCGGCAGGAATAAGGACTTTCTCTTCGAAATGAAGCCCAAATATAAGGAGCATTTTCTCGAGAGCAACGATAGACTCCTTCTTCATTTCCGTGGTCAATACGTCGCCAGCATCCATGTGTAGATTGAGAATATTCACAAAAGCCAGGAGAGCTGCCAGCGCCGCTGGGGTATTCAAGTCGTCCTTAACATACTCAAAGAACTCACTAAATGATTTGTCCGGCTTAGGGCCTTCCTCATCTGAAAGTGGAGCTTCGCTCAAGACATAACCCCTCAACCTTCGCCAAGCGCTCTCAACTTTTTCTCGATTCACTTTCGCCTGCGCCAGTGCCTCCCACGTGAAGTTCATCTGCGAGCGGTAATGCGCGGAGAGGTAGAGCATGCGGAGATCCATGGCGGTATAGCCGCGCTCCAGGATATCTTCGAGGCGATAGAAATTGCCTTTGGATTTGGACATCTTGACGCCATCCACGAGGAGGTGGCGCGTATGCACCCAGTACCGGGCGAACGGCGCGTCATTGCCGCAGGTGCTTTGGGCGATCTCGGCCTCGTGGTGAGGGAAGATATTGTCCTCGCCGCCGGTATGGATATCGATAGTCGCCCCCAGCGTGGCGAGATTCATGGCCGAGCACTCGATATGCCAGCCGGGGTATCCGACTCCCCAGGGCGACTCCCAGCGCATGAGGTGCCCCTCGGAAGCGGGGAGCCAGAGCGCGAAATCCCAGGGATGGCGCTTGTCCGGGTGCTCCTCGAGCCGAGCGCCGACTTTGAGCTGCTCCAAGGTATTGCCCGAAAGCTTACCGTAGTCAGCGTATTTGGTGACGTCGAAAAAGACCGCGTGATTGGACTCGTAGGCAAAGCCCCGCTCGATCAGCCGCTCGATAAACGCTATCATCTGCGGCACATACTCGGTCGCCCGCGGCTCCACGGTCGCGGGGAGGATATTGAGCGCTGCCTCGGTCCGGTGATAATACTCCGTATAGAAAGCGGCGATATCCGCCGGCGTCTTGCCTTCCGTGGCCGCTTTCTTGGCCAGCTTGTCCTCGCCCGAGTCGCCCTGACCCAGGTCATCGGCCGTGAGGTGCCCCACGTCAGTGATGTTCTTGACATGCTGGACTTCCAAACCGCTCGCTGCGAGGACGCGCCGCAGGGTGTCCGCCATCACGTACGATCGCAGATTGCCGATAGTGACATAGTCATAGACCGTGGGACCGCAGGTATAGAGCTTGACCCGTCCTGCCTCGAGCGGGCGGAAGGTCTCTTTGGTCTTGGAATACGTATTGTAGAGCTGCATGGAAGTGGTGTGAACTTGCCTCTAGGATACGGGGGTTTGCGAGTTAAATCAAGAAAATCCCTCAATCAAGGGATTATTCGGCGCGCTCAATCTCTCTCCGCCGAGACCTAGATCCAGCGCTTCCACTTGAAGATGAAAAGCGTCGAGAGCGACAACCCGATCATGATGACAAGATGGAACCAGAAGCCGTGCTGGGTGCCGTCGAAGGGGAGATTGATGACGTTCATCGACATTGCATTGGAGTAGACCGAGAGAGGGAGGATGACCGCCGAGAAGATGGTGAGGACCTTCATGGTCTGGTCGAGCTTGTTGGAGAGGAGCGAGTTATTGGTCGCTTCCAAGGCCTCGATCGTCTCTTTGCTACTCTCGAGCATGTTCCAGATGCGGATATTGGTGCTGATGAGATCCTGGAAATAGATCTTGAGCTCGCGCGGGATGAATGGCTGATCGAGGAGCGTGATCGACTCGAGGAGCGAACGCTGAGGCTTGAGCGTCCGGCGGAAGTTGAGGATATCGCGCTTCACGACCGAGATCTCGGCCACCATCTCTTTCTCGAGTCCGGCGAATACCTGGGTCTCGATGAAGTCCAGCCGGTCCGAGATATGCTTGAGCTTGGGGAAGCAGGACTCGAGGAGGATCTGGAGGAGCCGGTAGAGGGTGTGGGCAGGCGTGTCCTCGAAATACTCGCGCCGGGCCCGGGGGCTGCTCTCGAGGTCGTCGAGGAATTTGCCGATCTGATAGATGGGGTGGCGATGCCCGGTGATGAGGTAGTCCTTGGTGAGGATGATGTCGAGCTCGCCCGGGTAGGTGGTGCGCTCCTTCACGTCGAAAAGCGGCACGTGGAGCGAGAAGAAGAGGCAGTTGGAATAGCGCAAGACCCGAGGCTGGTAGCTCGGGGTGATGAGTTCCTCGATGACGAGCGGGTGGATGTCGAAATGCTCGTTGAGATAGCTGATATCTTCCTGGGTGGGCGACTCAAAATCGATCCACGTAAGGTGTTTGTGTTCGAGTATGCGCATTTGTGTCTCTTGGTATTGCTTCCATTGTATCAGGCCATTGTTTCATTGACAAAGCAACTCTCCGGGCGTATCCTCCTTCTATGTTCCGACAGGCAGCGCTCACCCTCATCCGGCTCTATCAGCGGACCCTTTCGCTCGATCACGGGCTCATGGGATATATCGTGTCCGAGCGCTTCTGCCGCTTCCATCCGACTTGCTCGCAGTACACCTACGAAGCCATCGAGGCCCGTGGTGTTTTGCGAGGTAGCTGGATGGGTCTCCGACGCATCCTTCGCTGCCATCCGTGGTCCTCGGGCGGCTACGACCCAGTCGTGCCATCCCCGAGGGAACAGTAGACTTTCCAATCCGTTTTGAGGAGT
>CAYWVL010000070.1:0-2919 GCA_964461975.1 uncultured Bdellovibrionales bacterium
AACGTTGGGGGGGGGGGGGGGGGGGGGGGGCGGGGACCGATGTCACTCGGTGACCCAGGCCACGTCAAGCCACCGAGGCGATGGCCCCGAGAACGATGAGTGATACGAGGGCCCCGGCGATGATTTTGGTACGCATAACAGGTTATGGTTTGAGCGAACGATAGACGCTGATACTGCCTCGCACCTGGTCATTGCTCACCCGCTCATAGCGATCGCGGAGGTACGTGTCGACGTCTTTGGCCACATAATCAAGGTCATTGTCGGAAGCGACAAACCAGACGCGGCCGGCAGCATTCGCTTCGACCGCCTGCAGCTCAGTCAGGGAGAATTTCACCTTCGAAAGCTCGCCTCCGAAGTCGATGACCGGTACTGCGGCACCGCTCCAGTAGTAATTGCGGAAATTGCGCGTCACGAGCACGTCGCCTGGCTTGAGCTCTTTTTTGACGAAGGCGAAGACTTTGCGGTAATTGGGATTGTCCCCGCTCGAGGTCTCATGGTACGTATTGTTCTCCTCCAGGAAGTAGCCCCAGTTGGGGACGAGCGCGAGCAGGACAAAAGCTCCGAGGAGGAGTGTCCGGCGCCCCTCCCAGGCAAAGCGCGCACGGAGCGCCTCATACAAGCTGACCAAGCCGATCGCTGCCGCAATCATGACGAAAGACTGGATGAAATAGATGTACTGCGCTCCGACATTCCGCAGCCAAAGGAAGATCGCTAGGAGGAGCGGAACGAGGATGGAGATACCGAGGTAGAGACTGGCGCGACGAGCGGTTTGGTCGCGGCGGTACCACGCAGCGAGACCATATGCGGTCACCGCGATACCGATCGGGACCGAGGCGAAATCACGAAAGAGATGAGCGATATAGCCGAAGTGGTCTTCGAGTCGGTTGGGGACGGACCGCAACAGCTCAAGATGAGTGATGAGGAGGAGAGCTCCGCCGACAAAGCCGGCCCCAAGCGTGAGGAGGTAGGGATTGCGCTGCCACGACATCGTGCGTGTCTCCCACGACCGGAGAGCCACATAGACACCCAGGACAATGACGAGGTGGACCGTGAGTCCATGCGTGAGAAACGCCAGGGCGGAGAGTGCAAGAGCGAGTCCAAGGTAGCCGAGATGCACCTGGTAGCGCTCATACACTCGCTTGACCAGGGCGAGCTGGCCCCGATACTCGGCTTCGTAGAAGGCATACCAGGCAGTCGCTGCCCCGAGGTAGAGCGGGAAGAACATGGCGTACATGCGAAGCCGTCGGCTGTAGATAATAGCGGATATTGAAATGGCAGCGAGGAGCGCTGCTACCAGACTCATGTCGGCGCGCCGAGTAAAGATCCAAGCCGACCAGGCCACTACCAGTATCGAGATGAGCCCCCACAGGACGCTGACGCTCCGCGCGGTCGCTTCGGTCGGCGGAAGAACGGAGAAGAGTGCCGCCACCTGCCACTTATAGACAAAGGCACGCTCGTCCCGGGCCGAGTTTTCATTCACTTGGCTCGGCGCTCCGTAGTTGAAATCCCAGGCTCGCCACTCGCCCGTCTGGTGGTAGCCGTAGGTCGAATTGATATCGAGGAACTCGTCCGCGACGAAGGAGTTGGTACCGAGTCCCGGGAAGCGGAAGAGGGCTCCGACGAGGAGACAGATGACGAGGAAGACCCACACGGTGCGCTTTTGCATAGACATGACATTATTGGGCGATAGAGAGACCTCCTTCGAGCGTAACCGAGAGCTTCTTTTCGACGACCTCGAGCCCGTCTCCGGCGACTTTGATTTCGAGACCGACCGCCTCATTGGTGGCTGGGTTGCCATTCTCATAATCGCGCCAGACCGAGCCGAGCGAACGGTACGCCTGGACGGCGCCGACGGTCGAGACGGATTTCGATTCATTGAGACCATGACCGATAACGAGGTCGGCCCCGGCAGCGACCAGTCGCTCGAGGAGCTCTCGGCGCTCATCGGCGCTCGTCTTGCGGGTATCATCCCACGCGACCATGGCGATAGCAGGACGAGAGGCGGTCTGGAGCGCCTGAAGCGCTGATTCGAGTGTGGCCGGCAGCGCTTCTCGATAGAAGACAAGCGTCACGGCCTGGTCGCCGAGCCAGACCGTGTATGGGGCACGCGTCTCCGGACTCCCGAGCGCCGCGATCCCGGCATAGCCGAGCTGAACGCTCGTCTTGCGATAGGCGTCAGGATTCCCGGTGTAGAGGCGATTGGCCGGCAGGTCCATCCAGCGCAGATTGGCGCCCCCGAAGATATTGGCGAAACGGAATGGAAATGAAAGCGGGGCTTTGGCGGCGGCTGCCGGCAGCGGATCAAGCTCGCTCACGATCGGCAAGGGAAGCGATGCTCCGACCGCAGCATACCCGCGCAAGCGTTCCTTCACCTTGCCGAGGAGCCACTCGTCTCCCTGACGCACCACCTGCTCGCGCACTTTGGGATAGTAGCTCATATCGCCGAGATAGAAGAGCCGCTGATCGCCTTCGATGGGAACCACGGGGCGTTCAGTGAGCGCGCTGGCAAAGAGCGAGACTTCCGGACTCCGCGCGGCGAGGGCTTGGGCCGCCCAGCCAAACAGCGAGAAGCCGCAAGCCGGTTCCGGAGCCTGTTCGAGCTCCGAGAGGGCTGCTCTCGCCTCGGCCATGGTCAATTCGAGCTTCGTCTGATTGGTCTCGAAACGCAAACGCGCGGCCTCTCCCGACCACCGGTCGATCAGGCGAGCCAGGTCGGAGCGCGATCGAGAAAGCGTAGCGCGCTCGGCATATCCGGGGCCGACGAGATAGCAGCGCCACGAAGAGCGCTCCCGCCACGCGCTCGATCGTTCGACGAGCGATCGGATGCCCGCCTCGAGTTCGGTCAATGATGCGTCGAGCGCGGCTGCCTCGCGCTCGGTCTGCACCGTCTCATAGTCCTGTCGCGCGGCGGCAGCCTTG
>CAYWVL010000070.1:2929-3353 GCA_964461975.1 uncultured Bdellovibrionales bacterium
TGGCCATCCGGTCGGCAGTGGCTGCCTCGGAGAGCGAGAGGGCGGCTACCCGGTCCTCCTCGGCCTGCTTGCGCTTGGCCTCCTCGGCTTCATAGGCGAGCCGTTCCTCGTCCGTCATGACCTTGCAGCGGCTCGCGATCTCCCCGTCCCGGTTCTCCTTGTAAGTGTTGTTCTGGATGGTCAGCGAATTGAGGAAGTAGAATTTCGATTCCATCTTGCCCTGGGGCGCCTTGCAGTCGACCCCCCAGTCGTTCTTGGAGAACGTATTGCCTTCGATCCTCACCTTACCAAGCTTCTTGGCGCTGGCGTAGTACTGGGCGACCACTCCGCTCGCCCCATTCCCAGAGAATGTGTTATTGAGAATATTGAAATTGGAACTCCCGAGGACGATTTCGACACCTGATTCCTTATTGTCCCGGAAGTC
>CAYWVL010000071.1:0-3342 GCA_964461975.1 uncultured Bdellovibrionales bacterium
AGTCCTTTCCCAAGCCATTCTTTGCGGCGTCGCTTCTCGTGAACTTGTCGACGGTCGCCTTCTTGAGTCTCGATATCATCCTCGTGAACCACTATCTCGAACCGATGGAGGCTGGCGAGTACGCGCTCCTGGCTCTCATCGGCAAGATGATCTACTTCCTCGGATCGCTCCCCAACGTCTTTACCGTGACTCTTGTCAGTCGAGAAGACGGACTGCGCAAGCGGAGCGCCAAAACTTTCCGTCTCATCTACGGGCTGACCTTCGTGACGACGCTCTGTGGAGTCCTCTTGCTCGGCGTGCTCGGTGATGTGACTACCCCTATCCTCTTCGGCGAGAAGGCGCATGCAATCACCCAATGGCTCCTGCCGTATACGATCGCGCTGAGCTTCTTCACCCTGACGACGGTCATCGTCTCCTATCGTCTAGCCAAGCGCGACTACGCGTTTGCAGTCATCAATTTCATCTTCTCGCTCGGAGTGGCTGGCGGCATTGTGCTGCGCCACGGGTCGATCGATGAGATCGTGTGGACCGTATTTGCCGTCAGCCTAGCTGGGTGGCTGACGATCCAGCTCGTCCATTTCCTCTACAAGCATTTCTATTTCACCGGCCGCACCCTCCGAGACTTCGCCGAGGCGTTTCTCGGGGAGTTCACCGTGCCCGATGTCGCTCCCGGCAAGAAGCGCATCCTCATCTTCAACTGGCGTGATATCAAGCATAGTTATGGCGGCGGCGCCGAGGTGTACGTCCACGAGATTGCCAAGGGTTGGGTTCAGAACGGCGATCATGTCACGCTCTTCTCCGGCAATGATGGCAAGGAGAAGCGGCATGAGACAATCGATGGCATCCGCATCATCCGCCGCGGAGGCTTCTTCTTCGTCTACGTCTGGGCCTTTGTCTATTATTTCGTCCGGTTCCGGGGCAAGTTCGACATCATCATCGACTGCGAGAACGGGATCCCGTTCTTCACCCCGATCTATGTCCGTGAGCCGGTCTTCTGCCTCCTGCACCACGTGCATCAGTCGGTTTTCTACCACTCGCTCCCGCGGCCTTTTGCCTGGCTCGCGAGCGTTCTCGAGAAGGACCTCATGCCGCTTGTCTACCGCAACGTGAGCTTCATCACAGTCTCCGAGTCGAGCCGCCGCGAGATGGAGGAGCTCGGCATCGGACGCGCCGGGATTTCCGTCGCCAACCCCGGGGTCAACATTTCCGAACTCGGGGATATCCGCTATGAGAAATCTGAGCGGCCCACGGTGCTCTATCTCGGCCGGCTCAAGGCGTACAAGTCGGTCAACGTACTCATCCAGGCTTTCCGCAAAGTGCTCGACGAGGTTCCGGATGCCGAGCTTATCATCGCGGGGAGCGGTGAGGAGCGGCGCCATCTCGAACGGCTGGCCCGTGAGCTCAATATGAATGAGCGGCAGGTCCGTTTCCTCGGTCCAGTCTCGGGGAAGGAGAAGATCCGGCTGCTCCAGAGCTCGTGGATGCTCGTCAACCCGTCCTTTATGGAAGGCTGGGGCATCGTCGTCATCGAGGCCAACGCCTGCGGGACTCCGGTCATCGCGTCCGATGTGCCAGGGCTCCGCGATGCGGTCCAGGACAGCGGCACCGGCTATCTTGTTGAATTCGGTGACGTCAAGGCTTTCGCTGAGAAGATCCTCGCCATTATCCGCGACCGCAAGCTCCGCGAGGCGCTATCCTCGGGAGCCCGCATCTGGGCTGACAATTTCAACTGGGAGAAGACGAGCCGCTATTTCTACTCGGTTATTTCAAAACCGTCTCTCTAAACAGAAATACAATAATTATCTCCAGCTTTCATGCCTATCCATGTCAGATCTCAAGCGAGCATCACAGTCCTCATCCGAAGAGCTCTTTCCGAGAGAGCTCAAGGGTTTTCGTTTTACCGGATTCCTCTCGGATGACGGAAAGCCGGCTCGGACCTATCGCTACGGCCTCTATCAGGATGCGAACGGCCGGCGTGCGGTCGCCAAGCTCTGGGTCGGCCGGGCTTCTCATTCTGGCGCGTACTGGCTTAAGCGGGAGGCTTTGGCATATCAAGCGATCTGGCAGGCGCTCTCTATCTCGACGAGCGCGGCGTCCACTCGCGGAGTACGTGTCCCAGAGTTTTATGGCTACTATGCCGATGCGCGCCGCCGTCTGCTCCTTATCGAATACATCGACGGTCGGCGCCTCGCCGAGTGTGATGCCGAGACGCAATTCACCGGCTATGTGGCAGCGGTGGATTTCCTCGATCAGATTGGACGGGAAATAGCCGTGCTGCCCATCGCCAAGCGGCTGCCGCGGCGGGGTCTCTGGTACTGGGCGCTCCTGTCGCCCTGCATCACGCTTGGCGCTCTCCTGCGCCATCCCCGCGAATGGCAAGTCGTCCTCAGGGCTGGACTGGCGATGTTCTTTCGGCTCCCGGTCTGTTTTGGCCGGCAAACGCTCGCTTTTGGGCACCATGATTTGAGCGCGTGGAATATCATGGTGCGCGATGGCACGTACTACCTGATCGACTTCGGTCTCGCGTCGCTCTCCCATACCCTGACCGATATCGTCAATGTGTCGCTCAAATTGACGCTTGAAGGAGATCTCGGCGAGCGGCTTATCCGGGCCCTCCCGCTGCGCCCGCTCCTCCGAGGGAAGCAGGCATTCGAGACGTACCGTATGCTGGCGCTCGGCCTCGGTCTCTACAATCTCTGCCTCACCAACGGTCGTCCCGCAGAAGAAGTGTGGCAGTTTCTCCGTCGGTGGACGCAGGGATTTGTATTGCCCAAGCACCTCGCGCCGGCGGGTATCTGGCACACTCTCAAGAAAAGACTCGCCTCGTTGCGGGAATCAACGGTTGAGACTGTGGAGGTATTTCCCTTTGATCCGCGTTCGCGCGAGATTGCCGACATATTGATCGGGGAGCTCGCGGCGCTTGTCCCGGACCACCCTATCCATCTTCTCGGTTCGGTCGGTATGGGTATTGCTGGTCGCAAGGATATCGATATTTTCATCGAGTGTCCGCCTGCCGAATTCGCTGCGTGCGCGAACCGGCTGGCGGAGCGTTTTGGAGCGCCATTCATGGAGCGCGCTGATTTTATCGAATGGAAACTGGTCCGCGGCGGGTACGAAGCGGATATCCTCGTGATTGATCCGACCTCGCTCAAGTTCCAGCTCCAGGCCTATGTGGTGTGGACGATCCAGCATGACCCGGTGCTGCTCAAGCGGTACGAAGAGCTGAAGCTTTCGTTCCAGGGGGCTCCGATTCGGGCCTATGAGGCTGCCAAGAAGGATTTTTTCGACGAGGTTGATCAGACCGCCATCTTCTATTTCGATCCGCACTTAACCTAAGTTTAT
>CAYWVL010000072.1:0-3255 GCA_964461975.1 uncultured Bdellovibrionales bacterium
GCAATTTCTTGAGGAAACCAAGCCGACCATGGATTGCATTGTGACTGCCTTCAACGAGCCCCTCCCGGTCATTGAGCAGACGCTCAAGGCGGTGCTCGCCATGGAGTATCCTCACACTACCTACGTCTTCGACGATGGCCCGTCAGAAGAGCTCAAAGTACTTGCAGAGAAGCTCGGCGTGCGGTATTTCAGTCGCATTGCCAGCGAGGGCCGCAAGCATGCCAAAGCGGGTAACCTCAACCGGGGATTGGAGCTCTGTACCGGTGATTTCTTCTCTATTCATGATGCTGACCATGTGCCGGAGCCGGATTTTATTACGACCCTTCTCCCATACATGGCCAACGCCCGGGTCGCTATGGTGCAGTCGCCTCAGTATTACGCCAATACGAGCCAATTCATCGCTGCGGGAGCCGCCCAGGCCCAGGATGTGTTCTACCGTTATGTCTGCCCGTCCAAGAACATCTCCAACTCCGCCTTCTGTGTCGGGACCAATATGATCTTCCGTCGGCAGGCCATTGATGCAATCGGTGGTATTGCCTTCAGCAAATCTGAGGATATTTGGACTTCGCTCAAGCTTCACGAGAGCGGATGGCAAACGATCTTCGTGAACAAGATTCTCGCTATCGGCCAGGCGCCAGACAAGATTGTTGCCTATTTCAAGCAGCAAATGCGCTGGGCTCGTGGTGGACTTGAGATGCTCTTCTACCACAACCCGCTACGGAGCAAGCGGCTCCAGCTTGACCAGAGGGTGCAGTACTTTATGTCCAACTCCTTCTTTCTCGTTGGTATCTCGATTTTCATTTACCTCCTGTTCCCGTATCTCTATCTCCTCTTCTCAATCAAACCGCTCCAGACCGACTCACCCTTCACCTGGCTCATTCACTACGTCCCATTCTTCATTCTCTACTACTCACTTACTTGGCTACTTACCGGGCGGCTCCACGTCTCGACGCTCTCGACGGCCCTTGCCACCTTCTACCCGTACCTCATGGCCCTCTTCTCGGTATTCTTCGACAAGGAGCACGAGTGGGCAGCGACTGGCACTCAGAAAGGTGCGCAGGACTATTTCATGAAATGGGTTTGGCCACATCTCTTCTTTATTATGCTCACCCCACTCGCACTTATTGTGGGTTGGTATAATAACAGCGACTTCTGGTCAGGGCTCTTCTACTCAATGTGGGCGGTGATCAATATGTTTCTCCTCATAATGTTTCTTACGGGTGAGCGCCGCGGTGGTATCCGCGCGGCGCCTGTCTCGCGCTAATATTCTTTTTAACCCTCACATCCCAACTCTATGCCTAGTCCAGCCACCGCCTTCAATAAACTAGTTGTCAATAGCCTGATCGTCATTGTGGTCTTTGTCTTCGCGTTCTTCGTAGCGACCCAGGCGCTCATGCACAAGATTAATAATTACGAGCTCAACAAAAGCCTCCTCTTTCTTGAGGTAGAGAAGGAGTCGTTCGAGATCGTCGCGACGGTCGCCGGCCGGGTGGACGAGGTCTTGGTGCGTGATGGAGCCGCTGTCAAAGCAGGTGATATTGTCGCTCGCCTCAAGGATGAAGGCCGCGATTTCAAGATTGCGGCGCTCCGGGAAGTGGCTCGGGATAATCTCTCTGCTCGGACTGAGCTCCAGCTCCTCCTTTCACAGGAATCGGAGTATACACTCCGCGCCGCTCGTTCTGGTATCGTTGAGCGGGTCCATGCCACGAAAGGTACCTCCATTATTGAGGGCACTTCGGTCATGACGATATTCGCCGATGATGGTCTGGAGCTGGTCGGAACGATCCGTCCTGAGCAGTACCAGCTTATCGACAAGCACCGCGATGTCTCTGTCTTCAGTCCTCGTCTCGGCCAGGCCTTCACCGCCTCATTCCTTAGTGTCCAGGGTGTGCGTGAGGACACTCTTTCTGACACGGTGCGTGCGTCGTTGGGGATCGATACCAATAATGTCAACGACGAATTGTATGAGATACACTTCATACTGAATGAGACTGAGGAAGGCAGCTCGCTCGTAGACGGGGAGCGGCTCGAGCTTCTTTCTGATGAGGTGGCTGTCGAGCAGCCCAAGCCGCTCTATCGGCTCGCTCGACTCTGGAATAGCCTTATCCTTGGCACCGACTTCGATTCTCTCAAGCGCTATCATGATGAACAAAACACGAATCAGTCAGTGGATGCTCAGTAACCGCCTTTTCCGACGGATGCTCTTGATCGTTGGAGTATTGGGCGTGGTCTTGACCGTCCTCGGGCGCTTCACTGCGACAGCGCCACCGACACTCGGTCCGGAGCCGCCGCTTGCGGAGGTGGCCCAACCTATTCCGACACCGCGCGGTGTGCTCGAGCGCTCCAATACCTGGTACTCCGGTCTCCTCTTTTCCTTCCCTACCCCGCCACTTTTCGCTTTGCCCGGGGCATATCGGTTTTCATCTGCTGGCATCGAGGTGAGCACACCTACCCCGGCAGCTACTCCCAATACGATTTTCGGGAGCTTTGCTACGATCTGTACGTTTGGCGACGGTCAGTCGCTCGAAGGTGTCCGGCTCGACCGCTACGGCGATTGGGACATTGTGGTGGCTGCGACCACTTCTGGCACGGCCCGCTGGCGCGCGCAGATAGCTTCGGGCTCCCCGGTCCTCACGCTTACCGGCCTATCTCGTCCGCTCTCAGTTGACTGTGGCACTGAATATATTATTGAGGAAAGCGGCGCTGGATCGATAGTAGTCAAACGTGGTGAGGAACGAGTGCTAGTGGTCCAGGCAGATGGACCAGCAGAGCGTTTCGGCAAGACACTCAGTGCGGAAAGCGGACGCTACCGCATCTTCCACTGGCCTACTGAAACAGATCGATCAGTGGAAAGTTTCCTGGCGTTGCCATGGTCAGAAATGCTCGATACGCAAATGGTTGTGTCATCGCGTGGTACGAACTCACGGGTAGAGCTGAAGACGCTCACTTCGGCCGATATCCCCGGACTAATGACGGTGTGGCCTCATCACCGCCTGGCTGCACTAGCACCTACCGGACCGATCCTCGGGAGTTATTCCACAGCGCTCGGACGACTCGATCTCGTCGCGACCAATCAGCTCTCTTTTGAAGTTCCTGGAGCGGCACTCCCAGCAGCTTGGGAACCGGTTCGCGATGCATCTCACCGAGCCGCTATCTCGGCCGCCATCGTTTCAGATATTGAAAAGCGCAAAGAGAGTGTCATCCCCGCGGGGGTCTACTTCGGTGGCGCTTGGCTGGGGAGTCTCGCAAGCCTGG
>CAYWVL010000073.1:0-3201 GCA_964461975.1 uncultured Bdellovibrionales bacterium
CTCTCGAGGAGCTCCTCGGGAACAAGATGCTCCCTCCCAAGATCGGTATCATGCTCTATAATGAGATCAAGCAAGAGGGTGACACTACCCACTGATATCTGATATGACCTTTTTCGGCATCGATCTCGTGGAGGCAATCAAGGCGATCGGCTACCTCGGACTCTTTGGCGTCATCTTCGCCGAGACGGGACTGTTTTTGGGCTTCTTCTTTCCTGGTGACAGTCTTCTCTTCGTCGCTGGTATCCTCGCCGCCCAGGGTTTCTTCTCCTTGCCGCTCCTCTTGGGAGGGCTCTTTGCGTCGGCTTTCCTCGGCAATCTGGTCGGATACTGGTTCGGCGGCTATGTCGGGCCAAAGCTCTTCTCGCGTGATGATTCGCTCCTCTTCCGCAAGTCGCACCTCCTCAAGGCCCAGGCATTCTACGAGAAGCATGGTCCCAAGACCATCGTCTTGGCGCGCTTCGTCCCGATCGTCCGCACCTTCGCGCCCATCGTCGCCGGTGTCGCTAAGATGCACTACGGCACCTTCGTCTTCTACAACTTCGTCGGCGCGCTCCTCTGGTCGGTCGGGTTGACTTTGCTCGCCTACTACCTCGGCAATCTGGTGGAGAATATCGACCGCTACCTGCTCCCTATCGTCGTCCTTATCGTGTTCCTCTCGCTGCTCCCGGGCATCGTCGAATACTGGCGCGAGCATCGCCGCGGACGCGAGACGCGGCCAGAGGTCCGCTAATTCTGGAAAGCATGTCCACCACGCCGGAATTCTTCGACGGCAAAAGCTGGTAACGAGTAAACCAAAAACCGCCCCGGAGGGCGGTTTTGGCGTATACGGCGAGGCCGATACTTAGGCGCGGGAGACGTTGGTCGCAGCGGGACCCTTCTCGCTCTCGGTGACCTCGAAGGAGAGCATATCGCCTTCCTTGAGTTCCTCGAACGTAACGCCCACGAGCTCCTTGGCATGGAAGAAGAGGTCCTTGGCCTCGCCCTCGCGGGCGATGAATCCGAAGCCCTTGCCTTCAACCAATTTCTTGATAGTTCCTGTTGGCATAGTGGAAATTCACGGTAGATTAGCGCACACCTCGAAACTCGACTCGATTTAGAGAGAGCTCTGCAGCTCGCCCCGAGTATAGCATAGCTTCGCCGAGCGTGATAGGGGGGGCTAGCTCGCGAGGATTCTGGCCTCCAATTCCTCCGGCGTGTCGACTGTTTCAGCGCCGGCTTCTCGCAGGGCTGCTTTTGAGTTGAGTCCCCAGGTAGCGGCGATGATCTTCACGCCGGCTTTCTGGCATGCCTCCACGTCGCGCAACTCGTCGCCGACATAGAGCGTTTCCTCTATCGCGAGAGACTGGTCGCGGAGGACCTTGGTAAGTGTCCGGGCCTTGCCGAAGAGGTCGCTGTGGACGATGAAGCCAGCCGACAGCTGGTGCGCGCGGAGTATCGCTTCGATAGTCTGGACTTCGCTCGATGAAGCGATCCCGATCCGTATCCCGTGCTCATGGAGCGCGGCAAACAAGGAGGATATCCCTGGGAAAATCGGCACCTGGTCCGCGAGCTGCCGATAGCGTGCGCGTCCGGCCCGCAGAATCCAGGGGAGTAGGACGATGCGCCAGCCGAGCTGTTGCAAAAGAAAATCTCGCAGGTGGAGGTGTTTCAGCCGGCTGGAGTCTTCCCGGTTGACGGATGAGAAGCCGAAGCGAGGAGCGAGTTCATCGACGATATCAAAGAAGACCGATTCGGAATCAGCCACAGTGCCATCGAGATCGAAGATGACGGTGCGCAACATTGCTCCAGGATAGCATAGCTTCGATTGACGGGGCACCTATGAGGCGCTATAACGAGGACAATCGTAACTTCACAATGAGGCAGACATGGTGACAAATGTGATGGTGTTTCCGGCTGAAAAAGCTCGGAAGACCCCGAGACAGCTCCGACCGAAGCCGGGCCGGCACGGAAGGAGCTGGCAGCCGTACAAGTTCAGTGACCTGGCCGGAGGTCGCCCGATCGGACATCCAAAGCAGGTTCCTCGGGGACCAAGGGGTGGTGTGCAGCTTGCGGTAGGTCAGGTTTGGGTGGATCTCTGCACCGACGAGCTCTGGGTCATTCGCCAGCTTGAGCTGCGGATGAATCGTTTCCAGGTTCACTTGAGCTATTACCGGAGTCTGGCTGTCATCAAAAGCATTTCCTCGGTCCAGGTCAAGGGGATGATGCGTATCTGGGATGATGCGGCCCAGTATTTCCGAGACATCGCGCGGAAGCTCGTCGGTGAGGCAGAGAGTCTTGGTATCGACCCGGTCAAAGCGGCAAGGTACTTTGGCATCGACCCGGAGACAGGGGAGATAGTTGATGAACGATAGCCGCGACAAACGGAGGTCCGTCGTCGGCTTCCGACTGGCCGAGCTGGCGGGGAGCATCCCTCCCAATCACCGCCCGTATCGTAATCCTCGTTCCGGGCGGCGAGTATTCCTCATCGGTCAGGTCTGGGTCGTCCGTGTTACGGAAGAGCTGTGGGAAGTGGTGCCCCCGGTCCCGACCGCTCCGGGCAGTCGCGGATTGGTAACTCTGACGCGCTACGGTAAGTTCTGGCGAACTCGGGGGACGGGTCAGTTGATCACCGTGAAACTTCCTCCAGCGATTCTCCTGGTCACGATGTGGCCGCTCGAGGATGCGATCGGCATTCGGCGGGACGAGGTGACGACGCTGCGTGGACAGTTCGCCGCTGGCATCCTCAACCGAGAAGCCTTTCCGACCTTTGCCGCAGTGGCTCACTATCTGGGCATCGACCCGGAGACGGGGTGCCGCATCGATTGATGCGGCCCTTTTTCATTTGAATTCCCAGAGAATATCACGGAAATTGGCGATCCGATCGTTCGTATCGAGGATGATCTTTTCTTTTCGGTAGAGCTGCATGCGCTCGGCCCGGTGCCGGTCATCCACCCAGATGCGGCCGTCGGCGTAGACGATGCGGTGCCAGGGGATATCCTTCTCTCCGCGATCCCACGCACGGCCGAGGATCTGGGTGATGCTCTGCGAGGCCATGGCGCCGCCTCCGGCCGCCCGCGCGATCCGGCCATAGGTCGTCACCCGGCCGGGCGGGATGGAGAGCGCGAGTTTGATGACGCGTTCGCTAAAGGTTTGCATAGTTAGTAGTGGCTGGGGAGGATGGGATCGAACCATCGCATGGAGGCTTCAAAGGCCCCTGCCTTA
>CAYWVL010000074.1:0-3138 GCA_964461975.1 uncultured Bdellovibrionales bacterium
GCGCTCAAGCGAATCCTCACCCGGGACAAATCGCTCGGCTACAAGGTTGTTGACCAGGTGGATACGGCAAGCGTGACGCGGATCAAGGAGATCCGCGCGCGCAAAGGGATTGACGAGATAGTCGTCGGTGATCCGACCCTGACCGATGATGAGCAGGAGAAGCTCTTCGACTATTGTCAGATCAACAATATCTCCTACAAATACTTCCCGACCACGCTCCAGACTCCGCGTTTCTCGATGCGGATATGGAATGGCGAGCCGATGATCGAGTTCCTGCATACGCCCTTGGACGGCTGGGGCAAAGTTTTGAAGCGCTCTTTCGATATCGTGGCCGGGCTCGGGCTGACGATCCTCTTCTCTCCGGTGATGCTTGTGATCGCGTGCCTCATCAAACTCGAGGATCCAGACGGTCCGATCATCTACACCAATGAGCGTGTCGGCGAGAACGGGGAGCGGATCCCGGTCTTCAAATTCCGCTACATGCAGTGGAAGTGGTGCATCAATAAGTCCAATCCGAATTTCGAGGCGGCGCTCGCCTATGAGAAGCAATTGATCGCCGAGCGGAGCGTCCGCGAGGGGCCGCTCTATAAGATCAAAGACGACCCGAGAAAGACGCGCGTCGGCTCGTTCATCGAACGCTTCTCGCTCGATGAGTTGCCGCAGTTCTTCAATGTCCTCCGCGGCGAAATGAGCCTCGTGGGACCGCGGCCGCATCAGAAGCGCGAAGTCGAGAAGTACAGCGAGTACCATCGGCGCCTCCTCACCATCAAGCCGGGCATCACCGGCATGGCCCAGGTGGCTGGCCGGTCGGATCTCGATTTTGAGGACGAGTACCGGCTGGATGTCTTCTATATCGAGAATTGGTCGCTTTGGCTCGATATCGTGCTCTGCTTCAAGACGGCTGCCGCCCTTATCCGTCGCCGGAAAAATTAAAAAAATTCTCGACACTCATCATGAAACGCATCTACCATCGCTACCTCAAGCCGGCTATTCCGAAATCGTGGTTTACGTTCTATCACCACAGCATACGGCGGTGGCTGTACCGCTTCAGGCGGCAATCTCTTGAGCTGATACCGTGGTCGAATGTCGGGGCGAACCCTCTGCGTCAGTACTTCCTCCGCAATCAGGGTCGGCTCATCCACAAGTGCGACCACTACTTCGATGTGTACCATCGGCACTTCGCCCGCTTCCGAGGCGCGCCCGTGCGTGTGCTCGAGATCGGCGTCTATCATGGCGGATCCCTCCAGATGTGGAAGGAATATTTCGGCCCCCATGCGACGATCGTCGGACTCGACATCGAGCCGCGGACGCGGGACTTTGCAGAGCCGGATATCGAGATTATCATCGGTTCGCAGGAGGATCGGCAGTTTCTTCGCTCGCTCCAAGAGCGCTTCGGCGCATTCGACATCATTATCGATGATGGCGGTCATACGATGAACCAGCAGATCGTCTCATTCGAGGAGCTCTATGGGCTGGTCAAGGAAGACGGTATCTATCTCGCTGAAGACCTCTGTACTTCCTACTGGACGGAGTATGGCGGCGGGTATCGGACGCCGCAGAGCTTTATCGAGTACAGCAAGCACCTCATCGACCGGCTCCACGCGTGGCACTCGCGGGACCCGGCGCTCGCGGTTGACAGCTTCACTCGATCGACAGAGTCGCTACATTACTACGACAGTATGCTCGTGATCGAGAAGGGAAAGCACCCCGAGCCCGTCAGTCACATGACAGGGACGCCATCGTTTTCAGAATAGGCCATACCGGTCCCGCACCGCTGCCGTGCTATACTGGAGTCATTCTAACTATCTTGCTTTATGCAGCTTCTCTTGCGTTGGGCGCTCGGCGGCGGGGCATTCTGGGTCGTGGCTCACTACCTCCCTGGCATGAGCATCGCCAGCTGGAAGACGGCCCTCCTCCTTTCGCTCCTCTGGGGGCTTCTCGGTTTCACCGTAAAACCGATTCTTGTGCTCCTGACGCTCCCGATCAACCTCATCACCTTCGGCCTCTTTACGCTGGTCATCAATGGCTTCCTCCTCTGGCTCCTCGGCGGCATGATCAAGGGATTCGAAGTGGACACGTTCTTCCACGCTTTCGTCGGGGCCGTGGCGCTTGCGCTCCTGATGGGCGTCATCAACTGGCTCCTCGACCGAGACGACGATTAGCAGTCCTATGGAGTCGTTTGAACGTTTCGACCATGCCACTGGGCCATCACAGCGATCATGGTTTGGGCGCATCGCTCACCGGCTGGCGCACAGTTTCATCGAGCGCGAACATCGGTCGCGCTACGAGTATGTGAGCCAATACGCATGGGGCAAGCGAGTACTCGACCTCGCGTGCGGCGAGGGATATGGAGCACTTCTCTTGCATCAATCTGGAGCGGTCTCGATTCTCGCCGGTGACAAAGAGCCGGCGGTGATCGAAAGCGCTCAAGCTAAGTATGGGCAGACCGGCATCGAGTACCGCGTGATGGATGCAGAATCGCTCCAGCTGCCGGCACACTCGGTGGATCTCGTCGTTTCATTTGAGACGATTGAGCACCTCGAGCATCCGGAAGCTTTTCTCAAAGCCATACGGATGATTGCCTCGGACCGGGCCGATATTTTCATCTCGACACCCAATCGCCGGGTATCCAATCCCGGCACTGCGTTGTCCGACAAGCCCAAGAACCCGTACCATGTGCGAGAATATACTCCCGAAGAATTCCAGCAGCTACTCGGGCAGTACTTTGAGGTGCGCCAGCTGTTCGGCCAAGGTATCTACCTGAAGTCGCGGCATGCGTTTGTCAGTCGCTTCTTGCGTCTGATCAAGGCTCTGCTGGTCGTCCTCCCTGGTGGCACCTATTGGCTCGCCCGTATCCACCCGCTCGGCTTCCTCTCAGAGCCGACCTATGTCGTGGCGCACTGTATCAATTGCAAACAATGATTCTTGACTTTATCCAACAAGCCTTATATTCGGGGTTGTTCTTCTTAGGAATAGCAGGCGTAGGCTTTTTCTTACTCTCTCTTTTGCGGTTTCATCATGTCAATCCGTTGTTGTCACTAGGACTTGCCTACTTTGTGTCGCTATGTCTTTACACAGTATTCGTGGTTGCGGGACTTTTCATACTGCCAGACAAGCGCTTTGGGCTTCTCTTATCGA
>CAYWVL010000075.1:0-3052 GCA_964461975.1 uncultured Bdellovibrionales bacterium
CGGTCCAGTGGCGAGTCATCCTCTCGCAAGCGCAGCACACGATCCGTCAACGGATCTCCGAGCTCTTGCCCGAGCCCGCTGCCGGGCTTCTCCAGGGACTCTTTCTGGGCGGTGACGATGCGCTCGCCAAACCGGTGAGCGAAGCCTTCCGCCGCGCCGGACTCTCGCATATCGTCGCGGTCTCGGGTTACAATATGACGCTCGTCGCGTTTGCCGTGCTTTTCCTCGCGCTCTCGATCGGACTCTGGCGCAAGACAGCGACCGCTCTCGCCGTGCTCGGCATCCTCGCTTTCCTTCTCCTCATCGATACATCGGCAGCTTCGATCCGGGCCGCTCTCATGGCGTGGATCGTCTTTCTCGCGTACTTCCTCGGCCGTCCGGCGAGCGCCGCGCATGGCCTCTCGCTGGCGGCGACTCTCATGCTCCTCGAGAATCCGCTCATCGTCCGCTACGATGTCGGCTTCCAGCTTTCCTTTGCAGCGACCCTCGCCCTCGTCGTCGCCAGCCCATGGATCGAGCGGCTGGTCCGGGGTCACTGGGGCGGCAAGCTGCTGGCGCTTCCCTTGACCACGCTCGCCATCGAAGCGGCGATTTATCCTATCGTCGCTTTTCACTTCGGGATGGTCAGTCTCGTCGGGCCCGTGGCCAATACGCTGGTCCTCCCGCTCATTCCGATCGCGATGGGACTCGGTTTCCTCTCCCTCGTCACTGCTTTCCTCTGGCCGGGCGCGGCCCTCCTCTTCGCTCTCCCGACGTGGCTCATGCTGACCATGATCGTCTGGGTGGCCGAGGCGGTCGGGGGTCTCGAGTGGGCTGTCAGAGATGGGTTGGCGCCGACTCCGAGCCTGGTCGTGGCCTGGTACATTGTGCTTGCTCTCCTCGTGTGGTACAGTCGGAAATCCTATTACGCCTATGTCCTTCGGATGGATCAGTCGCGTTCTCATCGTTAGCCTGCTCGCGCTCGCCGCGCTCCTCCTCGCGGGTATCCTCTTGCGTCTTTCGGCCGAAGCCGAGGAGACGCGGATCGTCTTTCTCCCGGTGGGCCAGGGCGACGCCATTCTCATCCAGTCGGGGATGCGGCAGATCCTCATCGACGGCGGGCGCGATGGCGCGACGCTCCTCTCGGCTCTGGGGCGCGAGCTCGCGCTCTTTGACCGGACGATCGACGCGGTGATCGCGACGCATCCGGATGCGGATCATATCGGCGGACTGCCGGCGGTCTTCGATCGGTATCGGGTGGAACAATTCATCGAGACGGGAGCCATGCGGACGACGGCGGACGCCGAGCTCCTCGACCGAGCGCTCGAACGTCACGCCGTCAAGCGCGATGTCCCTGGTCGTGCCGGGGTCACGCTCGACCTCGGACAGGGCGGACGACTCACGCTGCTCTACCCGCCCGCGCTCCCGCTCGATCCGGCCCTCGAGTCCAATGAGGGGAGCATCGTGGCGCGCTACGAGTTCGGCGAGACGAGCTTTCTCCTCACGGGAGATCTCCCTCGCGAGGAGCTGTGGCTCCCGACGATCGCGCCCGTCGATGTCCTCAAGGCAGCGCACCATGGTTCCAAGAGCTCGACGAGCGATGCCTGGCTCGATCTGGTACAGCCGCGCGAAGTCGTGCTCTCGGTCGGGGACAACAACTACGGTCACCCGGCGCAGGAGGTGCTCGAGCGGCTGGGACGGCGCGGCATCACCAGCTGGCGGACCGATCGGGATGGCGCCATCGCCTACCGCTGCATCGCGACTGACCGGCAGTGTTATCGTGTGGAATGATGCTTGACGGAAAGCCGATTGTGACGTAGGATGGGCGCGGCAGAGTACGACATCACGACATATTGTCTCGTACGATAATCCATGTCATAGTAAATTCAGACGCTACTCTAAAGCGCATACCCAACATATGGCGACTCATCCCAAGCAAGAGCAGACTCTCGTAATCCTCAAGCCCGACGCGATCCAGCGTTCCCTCATGGGTGCTGTCATCTCGCGCATCGAGCGGACCGGTCTCAAGTTCGTCGCCATGAAGATGCTCCTCCCCAAGGCGGAGCAGTGCTGGAAGCACTATAACAAGGATGACGAGTGGTTCATGAAGAAGGGGACGCGCGTCGTCGAGGATCGCAAGGCGCAGAATCTTCCCATCGAGAAAGAAGCCATGGAGTACGGCAAGGACATCATCCAGGCCAACGTGGACTTCTTCACCTCCGGCCCGGTCCTCGCCTTTGTCGTCGAGGGCAACCAGTCGGTCGCTATCGTCAAGAAACTCGTGGGGAGCACCGAGCCCACCACCTCCGACGTCGGCACCATCCGCGGCGACCTGACCGTCGATTCCTACGCCCTCTCTTCAATCGACAACCGCGCGGTGCGCAACCTCGTCCACTGTTCCGACAGTCCCGAAGAGGCGCTTCGCGAGATTCCCATATGGTTTACCCCGGACGAGCTCCTCAAGTACCGTCTCGTCCAAGAGCAGATCCTCTACGATGTAAACCTCGACGGCATCCTCGAGTAGGGGGAAAAGTTTCGAAAAACGGCCCGTTGAAGGCAACACTTGACTTTCCGGTCAGGTGTTGTATTATATATGGTATCAAAAGATACGTTTTCGGCAGGGCAATGCCAGGCCGGATATGTTGGGTGGATGTGCTTTAGGACTTTTTTCTGTAGGCGCATCTGGTGTGTCATTTTACAAAAAGGAGGACGGGGATGATCCCTGATCCGAAGATTGTTGGGTTGTACGTGACCGTATTGGGCGACCAGCATGGTCTCTCACCGACCGATTCTCCGGCGCCGCAGGCGGCATCGGATCCGAGCGGGGAGTCGCCAGCGAGCCAGCGCAAGCGGGCTATCCTGGCAGCCAAGGCCTGTGTTTACGGCCAGCAGCAAAGCCCGGCGTGTCGGTTGGCCTACCGTGGCGTGGACTGTTGTGCCCGGGTGGCGCGTCGTCAGTGTCAGCCGCCACGGCAGATCCGAATCGAGTTTCGGCAGGGATACGGTGGCGTGATCCTCCCGATCCATACCGACATTGCCGCCGGTATCCACCGTGACGAACACGGGACACTGG
>CAYWVL010000076.1:0-3029 GCA_964461975.1 uncultured Bdellovibrionales bacterium
GCGGCGCGGGAGCCGACGCCAGCGATCCGGGGCGGCGTACCAGTCGGTTTGGGGGTTCAGCTGATTGGCCGGCTGTAGCCGACGGCCCTCGATGATGTTGGCCTGGTCGACTGGGTGATGGTGTACTGCCATGGCTACTCCTTTTCCTGCCGGCTAGAGGCTGCCGAGCACGGAGTCGGAGTCGCTGCTCTCGGGTTCGACCACGACTCGCGAGGTAGTCTTGGGGCCGCTCGTCTTGGCTGCATACATCGCGGCGTCAGCGAGCGGCGTGATCCGTTCGATGGCCTGGAGTCCGCCGCGTTTCCGCATGAAGCGGCCGTGGGCGATGCCGATCGAGACGGTGACGTGGTGCTCTTTGTCGAGCGTGAGTGCCTCGTCGCCACTGATCATGGCGACGAGCTTGTTGGCACCTACCACGGCTTCCTGTTTCGTCGTATTGACGAAGTAGATATAGATCTCGTCACCGCCGGGGCGGCACACGATCTCCCTGGCTCGGCGGAACGCGTCCTTGGTATGGCCGGCGAGCCTTCGGAGCACCTCATCCCCGCCGTGGTGACCGAGCGTGTCGTTGATCAACTTGAAGTTGTTGACATCGATCACCGCGACGCAAATGTCGAACGGCATGAGCGCCAGGCTACTGCTCCCTTGGCGTCGTCCTTCGCGGTCGAGCACGTGGAGGAGACTCTCGAGCTGGTACTCGGCGCCGCGCCGATTGAGGAGACCTGTCATGGGGTCAAAGGCAGCTTGGGCTGCCTGATCCTCGAGTTCGCGGAAGTCGCGAAACATGGCTCGCAGCAGGTGCCGGAGCCAAACTGGCATTTTCATGGGGACTCCTTGGGGGGAAGGGTGCTGTGGGATGAAGCCTCTCCTCGGAGAGTATTTCGGAGATTATTGTTAAAAGACTTCATGAAACCGTAGCACAAAAGTACGGAGAAGTCAATACTGACGGGGGAGACTTCTCTCTTCGGACGAGAAGACGACAGAATGGTAGAATAGGCTCATACCTGACCCATGTACTCCATATGCGCCTCTCCTACTCTGCCATCGACACCTATCGCACCTGCGGACTCAAGTACAAGTTCCGCGAGGTAGACAAGCTGCCCGAGCCCAAGTCCAAAGAAGCAGTCTTCGGGACGCTCATCCACTCGACGATGAAATTTATCCATGATCCGGCGCTCGTCTCCCCTCCCGTCGAGCAGGCGCTCGACCATTTCGCCAAGCATTGGAATAGCGATATCTGGACGGACGAGATCGAGGAGCGCACCGCCTTCACCCAGGGCGTCGAGATGATCCAGCGCTACTACCGTGACACGCATCCGAGTGAGGCGCATATCATCGACCTGGAGAGCCGATTTGCGATCGAGATCGCCGGGGAGGGCGAGGCCAAGCACACCCTGTCGGGCATCATCGACCGCATCGACCGGACCGAGAACGGGTATGAGATCATCGACTACAAGACCGCCCGCAAGATGCCGAGCCAGGACAAGGTGGATCATGACCTCCAGCTCACCATCTACTTGCGGGCCTTCCTCGACCGCTATCCGGCCGAGCGTGCCAATATCGGGAATATCACCGTCAGCCTCCACTACCTGAAGCACGGAGTCAAGCTCTCATCGCATCGCACCGCCGCCGATCTCGAGGCGCTCGACAGCATCGTCTTGGCCGCCGTCCGCGATATCGAAGCGCAGAAATTCGACCCTATCCTCTCCCCGCTCTGCGACTGGTGCGGTTTCCAGAAACAGTGTCCGCTCTGGAAGCACAAATTCCGCACCGAGACCAAGCCGCTCGAGAAAAGCGAGGGCGACACGGCGGTCGAGGAATTCCTCGCGCTCCGCGCCAAGATGGGGAGTGATAAGAATCGCCTCGCCGAGCTCCAGGAGACGATCCTCCGTTACATGGAGCAGGAGCGGCTGGAGCGGCTCTTCGGCTCGACTGGGATAGTCGGGAAGTCCGTCCGGACAAGCTATAGCTATGATGAGGCCGGTCTCCGCTCGCTCCTCGAACCACTGGGCCAGTGGGACAATGTGGTCAAAGTCGACGGTGTCGCGCTCAAGTCGGTCCTCGCTGCCCTCCCCGCCCCGGTGCGCGGTAAAGTGGAAGAGCTCCGCGAGAAAAAAGAAAGCGTCAGTCTCTCGGTCAAGGCCAATAAAGCCAGCGAAGATGAAGGTGATGGCGTGGCCTAGGGTTTTTATCGCAACCAACGCCTAGCCAGTCCCGCTGAAATGAGCGACCCGGCTCCTGATATTGAAGCTAGGTCTAGCTTTGTGCGTCAATCCCGAGCCTCTGCAAATCATCTAGAAGTTTGGCATTTCCCTCAAATAAAATTGGAGTATACCCTATTTCTCCTGACGTCTCGAGACTTTTCGGTGCATCGTCGATAAAAATGACCTGCTCCGGCTGCAAACCCAGCTTTTGGAACAGGACTGCGAAGGCTTCTTTGCTCGGTTTTTGAAAACCGATTTCAGCAGAAATCACCGCTTCATCGAGAAGTCCCATGATTCCCTCATCGATGAGCTGTTGGCGGAGGCTGGTGCTGTTGTTGCTGAAAAGGGCTATTTTGAAGCCGTGGCAACGGAGGACCGGGAATAAGTCGACGAGTTCTCGGTTGATCTTGCGGCTTGCGATATGGTCGATGATGATCTGTTTCGCGCGCTGGACAAGCTCATCAGAATCCGTCAGACGACTCGCTACGATGGCCACATTCTCCTCCCATGGCATCCCTTCGATATTGCTCAGGTGGTTGTATTTGAAGTAAACCTTATGAAAGTCATCGATTGAGATCCCGAGAGCATCAGCGACCTCTACGAGAGGATTGCCCTCGGAGGTGACCTCTATCACTCCTCCCCAATCAAAGACGATCGCTTTAAACTTTCCGTGCATATGAAGATTTCTGGAGAGGAAAAGAATATCTCGCTGCAACCGAAGAATAAAAGAAAATCTCTACATCCACAAGGGACACAGAGATTCTCTAAATGCTGGGGAGGAAGGGATCGAACCTTCGAATGCCGCGTCCAGAGCGCGGTGCCTTA
>CAYWVL010000077.1:0-2426 GCA_964461975.1 uncultured Bdellovibrionales bacterium
AGCATGATGGAGAGCGGAATCGAGAGGTAGACCCATTCGGGCTGGCCCAAAGAATACAAACCGACCGCAAGGAGGAGCTTGAAGAGCGACTCGACCACGAAGAGCGTGCCGACGAGCCGGAAGGAGCACACGCCCTGAAGGAACCCCCGGTACCCGGCCGTGAGCATGCCGAACGTGAAAACCGGAGTGAAACAGAGGAGCGTAACGACCGAGTCAACATGGAAGAACCGCATGAGGAACGGGGCGGCGCACACCCAGAGAACGGATACGACCAGTGAAACTTCCAGCCCGCGGCGGAGTGCTTTCTTGAGAAAGGCGCTCGCGTCGTCCCAGCCTTGGGAGGCGCCGAGATAGGCGGAGCGGTGGTTGACCGTCGAAGAGAATGAGCCGATGACGACGATCGCGAGGAACCAGAACGTATTGATGAGCGTGACGAGCGCGAGGTTCTCAAACGAAAGCACACGGCCGAGATAGGCGTTGAAGAAGAAATTGATGAAGTTGGACGTGACGAGAGCCCCCATGAGAAAGCCCTTATCAGAAAAGATGAACTCGAGCCACGACTGGGGAACAAACTTCCCGAAAAGCCGGATCAGCGAGGTACGCCAGGACGCAGGCTTGATCGTCGGTTGAGCGAACGAACGAAACTTGGCCTCGAGGGCGTGCCAGGAGCTCGAGAGCGGCTGCCGGACGATGGCCGGTGCTGCGGGTTCGGCCGGCGCGGACACTCCCTGCCGCGCAGAAGCGCTATCCAGCTTGGCAGGTTTGGCGAGGTGCAGCCCATGGATCGTCTTCTCCCAGTAATGCGGCTTCCGGATCAGCTGATACAGACCGATGAAAGCGGCCCAGCTCACCAAGAGCCAGTAGAATGGGACGAGAAAGACATACTTGATGACGTCGTAGTGGCCGCGTTTGGCCGAGCCTACCATGTAGTAGTAGAGATAGAGGAAGTTGCCGAAGACGAGCGAGAGCGCGCCGAAGTAGAAGACCAGGGGCGGATAGAGCGCCTCGAGCGCCGGACCGACGATCGCGTAGGCCGAGAAGTAGAGGATGGTCGCGAGCCAGAGAAAGGGATTGATGAACATGAAGCCGATCTTGCCGCCGACTACGAGCTGGAAGACGAGCGCGTGCCACCCGTTCTCGCGAAGGAACGCGAAGGGATGGCGCATGTGGACGAGATAGGTCTGCATGTAGCCCTTGATCCAGCGAGAGCGCTGCCGGATCCAGTTCTTCACGTTGCTGTTGGCTTCCTCGAGCGTCACCGAGTCGATGATGGCCGTGCGGAATCCGCGCTTGAAAATGCGCACGCCGAGGTCGCAGTCCTCGGTCACGTTGAAGGGATCCCATCCCTCGAGCTCGAGCAAGTCGCGGGTCCGGAAGTGGTTGCTCGTCCCACCGAGGGGGATAGAGGTATCGATCGACTGGAGACCCGGCAGGATCACATCGAACCAGAGCGAGTACTCGGCCGTGAACAAGCGCGTCAGGAGGTTCTGATGCGGATTGAAATAGTTCAGCTTGGCCTGGAGACAGCGCACGCCTTCGCCGGCGGCTTGGAATCCGAGGTAGGCTTTCTTGAGCTGCGCCGGATCCGGGATATCCTCAGCGTCGTAAATAACGACATACTCCCCTCGGGCGACCGACAAACCGTAATTGCAGGCTTTGGGCTTGGTCTTGGGCGCCGAATGCGGCACGACGACGATCCGGACATAAGTCGGGAGGTTCATCGCCCGCGCAGCCGCGACCGTCTCGGGGTCGTTCTCCTCGAGGAGGAGAAGAATATCGAGCTTCTCCTTGGGCCAATCAAGCGCCTCCATGGCAGCGACGAAGGTCGGCAGCATATGTGCCTCCTTGTAGAGCGGGCAGAGGACGGAGTAGATGGGGAGCGTCGCCGGATCGAGCGCTGCGCGTTCCTCCTCCGTGCTCGAGAGCTCGGGTGGCCGTTTGAGGCTCTTCCCTACGAGATAGAGGTTGAAGAGAGTATCGAGGAAGTAGATCGCGGTCAGAATCGCAACAAGCGCAATTCCGACTTTCAACGGCTCGAAAAACAAGCCGGCGAGGATCGCCGCCAGGACGGCCAGCCCGAGGTTGCGCTGCCATGGAGCAAAGGTGTCGAGCGCGGAAATATGATGCTCGAGGGTCGTATGGGTGACGAAGCGCTGGCGGTTATGGGCGATGCCCGCTCCGATCATACTCCCCTCCGTTTCGGGAGAGATGAGGAGTGGCGGTCGGCCTTTGAAGCGGAGCTTGACGGCATTCCAGCCGATCTCCCAGAGCGCTTTGAGGAAATGGATCTTGGACTGCCCGGCAGAGCGCTCGGCAAAGGTAATCTCGACCGTACCGATGACATAGCCGTAGTTTCTCGCTGCGAGGAGAAACTCGAGGTCGAATGTCCACGGAGTCGGGTCAAGCTTCACGTCATGGAGGATCTT
>CAYWVL010000078.1:0-2237 GCA_964461975.1 uncultured Bdellovibrionales bacterium
CGAAACGGACATGGTGGCGATGTCGACTTTGGCGAGGAGATGTTCGGGGAGATAGGTGACGAAGGCGGCATAGACAGCCTGCTCGGTACGATGGCGCGAAGAGGATTCGAGGAAACGCTCGGCGATGAGGTCATACGTGTTACTGGCCCATACTTGCTCTCGGAAACTGTCCGTATACAGACGGTATTTCTGCTCGTTGGTGAAGTAGGCAGTGTAGGAAAGGTAGCGTCTCCGGTAGTCCGTAGAAAGGCTGCGCGAAAAGCGGTTGAGCCGATCGAAGAACGTCGTCTCGAAGGTCCGGGCGAGGAGGGCGGTCACTGGTTTCCCGGCGAAACGGTTGAGCCAGTCGAGGCGGTCGAGCCAGGTCGATATTTGGAAGGCGGCGTAGCGGGTATAGCCAGCGAAGTTCTCATCGCCGCCATCGCCATTGAGGGCGACCGTGACGTGGTCGCGGGTGAGCTTGGCGAGCGCGTAGGTGGGGAGGGCGCTCGAGTCCGCAAATGGCTCCTCGTACTGGCGGACGAGCATCGGGAGGAGCTCGATCGCCTGTGGTTCGACCACAAACTCGGTGTGGTCGGTGCCGAAGGCTTGGGCGACCTGCTTGGCGTAGGGGAGCTCGTTGTAGGCGTCCTCTTTGAAACCGATGGAGAAGGTCTTGATCGGCCGCAAGGAATGCTTGGCCATCAGCGCGACGACGGCGCTTGAGTCGACGCCCCCCGAAAGGAAGGCGCCGATCGGCACATCGGAAATCATACGAAGCTTCACGGATTCTTCCAACGTACCGATGATCCGCTTTTTCCACTCTTCTTCCGAGAGGGCAAGTTTCTTGGAGTAATCCAGCTTCCAATAACGCCCCTTTTCGAGGGATTTGGTTTTCAGGTCGAGCCGCAGATAGTGACCGGGCTCGAGCTTCTTGATCCCGACAAAGCCGGTCAAGGGTGCTGGGACGTATTGGAGCGTGAGGTAATGATGGATGGCGGTGTAGTCAGGTATGCGGACGTATTCCGGCTGGGTGAGGATGGCTTTGAGCTCCGACGCGAAGAGAAAGGTCTGGCCGTCGAAGAAATATTTGAATGGCTTCTTGCCGACCCGGTCGCGAGCACAGAAGAGGATCTGGTCCTGCTCGTCGTAGAGAGCGAAAGCGAACATACCGCGCAAGTGGTCGACGCAGCGCTCCCGATACTTGTCATAAAGCGCGAGGATGACCTCGGTGTCGGAGTGCGAAGCGAAACGGTAACCGTCGCGCTCGAGTTCACGGCGCTTCTCTTGGAAGTTATAGATCTCCCCATTGAAGCCGATCTCATAGCGATCGAGGTAGCGCATCGGCTGGTGGCCGAGGGGCGAGAGGTCGATGATGGCGAGACGGCGGTGGCCGAGGCTGACCTTGCCGTCAGGAGAGAGGTAGACCCCGCTATCGTCCGGGCCGCGGTGGCGGATGGCGTCGCACATGCGCTCGACCGACTCGGGCGAGACCGAGCTTCCGGTAAGTGAGATTTTGCCAGCGATACCGCACATAGGCTTCAATTATCAGTAAACAATGAGCAAAAAACAAAGAGGGATAGATGGGGACTAACGCAGCGTATCAATAATGCGGCGATACTGACCGATAGCCCTCGCCCAGGAAAATTTGTCCTTGGCTGACGTGTAGGCTCGCACGCCCATAGCGGTTCGACGCGTGTCGTCCAGGAGGAGGACGAGCTTCTCGGCGATAGCCTGACTGTCTCCTGGCGGCACGAGATAGCCATCCCCATCCCCGGATATGATCTCGCTGGTTCCGCCGACTGCGGTAGCGACGATGGCCTTTTTGAGGAGCGCCGCCTCGATGACGGCCGTTGGGATGCCTTCAGAGTAGCTCGGATTGACGAAGATGTCGGCGCCTTTGAGGAGGCCGAGCGCCTCCGGAAGCGGCCGATGGCCGAGGAGCACGGCGGACTCTTCGAGGCGCTCGTTCCGGATATACGCCTTGAGCCGCTCTTCGTCCGGGCCGCTGCCGATGATGGCGACCGCGAGACGGTTGTCCGAGACGCTTTTGAGCGCCTCGAGGAGATGGAGCACGCCTTTGCCATCGATGAGACGGCCGAGGAATACGGCGATAACGCGGCCGGGAAAGCGCGCGCGGAGCGCCGGTTGCTCTGGGATATCGATAATCATCTCGGTCTCGACCCCGCGGTAGATCGTCTCGCAGTCGCTCCGGCCGGACAGTTGCGCCACGAAGGCGGCCGAGGCTTCTGAATTGG
>CAYWVL010000079.1:0-1282 GCA_964461975.1 uncultured Bdellovibrionales bacterium
TCTACGCCATGCCCTTCCGCGGGCAATTCGATTTCGCGTACTCCATCGGTGTCCTCCACCACCTCCCCCAGCCGGAAGCAGGATTCGCCAAACTGCCTGCCGTCTTGAAGTCGGGCGGGCGATTCCTCATCTGGGTCTACAACCGCCGCAATAATGCCCGGGCGCTCTATTTCTATGAGCCGCTCCGAGCAATCCTCCGCCATCTGCCCAAGCCCTTGCTCTTCAAACTCTGCTATCTCCCGGGAGCAGTCGTCCACGGCATCAACCTCTTTGGCCGTTGGCTGGCCACTATCGGCTTCCCCTCTCTCGAAGCAAAACTTCCCTTCGCCTACTATCGTCACTTCCCTTTCAACATGAAGCTCAATGATGCCTTCGATGTCCTCGCCACGCCCAAGAGCAACTACTACTCCGTCGAAGAGATCGAGGCCTGGTTCCGCTCGGCTGCACTGTCGGACATCCGATCCTTCGAGCATCCCGAGGCCGGCATAACCTGCATCGGCACCAAGAGCCATGCCTAAAGCGAAACGCATCCTTCACCTCATCCAATCACTCGATCAAGGCGGCTGCGAACACATGCTGCTCCGCACATTACCCCGCCTGACAGAGTTCGAGCATCGGCTCGTCACGCTCAAAACAGCCGGCACACTCGCGCCGCAATTCATCGCGGCCGGTCTCCCGGTTGCCATGCTCGGCTGCCGATCCCTCTTCGACCTCCCGAGCCTCTTCCGTCTCCGCAGACTCGTGCGAAGTTATTGCCCGGACATCATCATTACCTATCTCTTTCATGCTGATGTGATCGGCCGACTCGCCCTCCGAGGGGCAGCCGGCAGGGCGCCTGTCATACCCTTTCTCCGGACCACCTACAACCATCCTCGGTACTTCATCGCGCGCCTCTTTGCATGGCTGACTCGCCCTCTCGTCCGGCATTACTTCGCCAACTCCGAAGCCGTCAAAGATTTCTATGTCCACCAGCTCGGTGTTGAGAGCGAAAAAATCAGCGTCATCGTGAATGGAGTCGACACCGAGGCCTTCGACCAGCTAACGCCGGACCCGCGACTCCGTGAAAATCTCGGGCTTGCGGCCGATGATCAACTCATCATCTGCGTAGCCAACCTACACCCCAACAAAGGCCATCGCTACCTCCTCGAGGCGTTCCTGTCCCTTGCCTCCAAGCACCCCAAAGCTAGACTCCTCCTTGTCGGTGATGGCGAAACCCGCTCCGATCTGGAGACGCTCCTCCGCCATCATACATCGCGATCAGCTGTCCGTTTTCTTGGTCAGC
>CAYWVL010000079.1:1315-1931 GCA_964461975.1 uncultured Bdellovibrionales bacterium
TGATGTCCCAACGCTCCTTACAATCTCGAACGTTTTTGTCCTCCCCACGCTCTTTGAAGGCCAGTCCAATGCGCTCCTCGAAGCGATGGCAGCCGGTATCCCGGTTATCACGACTGATATCCCGGAGAATCGCGCCTGTGTCGAGCATGAGGCGACTGGCTGGCTCGTTCCGACCCAGGACGCGAGCGCGATAGCAGCAGCACTTGATCGCATACTCGGGCAGCCCGATGCCGCCCATCACAGTCTCACGAGCGCCAGCTCGCAGTGGCGCGCTTGCCTCCACAGCCTATGAAATGCGCCATCCTGCTCCCTGTCTACAACAACGCTCCGACGCTCGAGCGCACGCTCGAGAGCCTACGGCAGCAGACCTGCCAGGATTTCCGCATTGTCGCCCTCGACGATGCCTCGACCGATGAGACCGGCCGCATCCTCTCCGCCTGGCAAACCCGCTTCGGGACCGACCGCTTCACTCTCCTCACGAACGAGGCCAACCTCGGTCTCACCCGCACCCTCTTCCTCTACATCGCGGCCACCACCGAGATCTACACGGCTCGGATCGATGCCGACGACTGGTGGCATCCCGAAAAGCTCGCCAAACAAGTAGCCTTCCTCGATA
>CAYWVL010000079.1:1942-2199 GCA_964461975.1 uncultured Bdellovibrionales bacterium
CGGCACGGTATCAGGCAGGTTCGACCGCCCGTAGACGATGCTACTATTCGCTCCACTATCTTCAAGCGAAACCCCTTCGCTCATAGCGCCATCATCTTCCGCACCGAGCTCGTCAAGCGCGTCGGCGGGTACGATCCACGCTGGCGCTACGGCCAAGACTACGAACTCTGGTTCCGGCTCCTCCCGCATGTCCAGATGGCCAATATCAGCGAATACCTCTGCTACCGCTCGGCTGACGACACGCTCACTGCGAGACA
>CAYWVL010000080.1:0-2154 GCA_964461975.1 uncultured Bdellovibrionales bacterium
GGCCCATGGGGTGGCGCCGCCGAGCAACGAGGAGTTGAAGCCATTGCAGAACCCAGATGACATTCGAAGCTATCGTTTTTCGGATGAAGCAACTGCCGCAGCACTCATCACGCGTTTCGACGAGATCAAATGGCAGCCGACCAATACCCTCCCCCTTGATTTGCCATCGCTCCGAGAGACAAGCGAGGAGCAACTGAAGCAAGTCGACCCGCCTCTCGCAGGAGTACCGCCGCAGAGTGGCGTCTCCGGTACCTGGTCCTGGTACTACTGGATCGGCGCCCAAATTGAGAATAGGCTGGTGGACGCCGATTTCTTCACCCGGTTTTTCTCGATCCGCCTGCTCTCGGTTGTTCTTGGTCTGGCGGTTGTCATCTCCGCCTGGCACTACTTTGCCATCGCCAGGTTCTCACCACCTGCCCGACAGGTGATGACCCTCATCGTCGCAGCCCAGCCCATGCTCCTGGCGACAAGTGCTGTCGTCAATATCGATATCGCCCTCATTGCGGCTTTTTCCGTCTTTACCTTCAGCTCGACCTACCTCCTGGTCCGGGGCCTTTCATGGCCGGTGCTCATGCTCACCCTCGGCGCCAGCTTCCTCGGCATCACAGCCAAAGGGCCAGGGGTCGTATTGATACGCCGCCTAGTCCCGCTCCTCTTCCTCGCTGTCCCGAGGACGGTCTGGCCTCGTTGGCTTACCTGGCGAGGCGGTCTGCAGGGCCTGCTTATCGCTGGCACACTCGGCTGGCTCATTGTCTCATCCGCCTACTTCGCAGATATCACCCGCCTCACGCAGGCTTCCGTGTTCCCCTCACCCTTTGTTTCGCTCTGGACCTATCTCGAGAAGACTCTCGACCCGGACCGGCTGATGGCGACCCATGCGAGCTTCTGGGGCAATTTCGGCTGGCTCGACACGCCGCTCCCCGATATTATTCTCGCATTCCTGCTTGCAATCGAGCTCACCGCGCTTTTCGGGCTTGTCGGCTACTTCAGAGCCGCGGCGCGCCCGGACCACCTCCCCTCTCGCCGAGTTACTGCCTGGGCCATCCTCATGGTTCTCTCACTCCAGCTTGCCATCCGCTTTTTCGATTGGCGCGTCTTCGATGGGACCGGCGAGCTCCTCATCGGCACTCCGGGCCGCTACTTCCTGCCCACCCTCATCCCTGCCATGCTCGTCCTCGCGGCCGGACTGGGTTTCCTGGCAGGCGATCGCACCCAATTCCAAACGCTCCTCAAGTGGCTCGCAATCGGGGCTGTCCTCCTCGCGCTCTTTAGCCTCTGGTTTGTCCTCGTCCCCCGCTACTACCTCTAGCTATGCTTACCCGGACCATCCTCATCGCGGCACTCTTCCTCCTTGTCGGCTTCGCCTCTGCCAGCCGCCTCCACTTCTCCGACACGACCGAGAATTTCATCGGGAAGAAGAAAGTAATCGAGCTCAAGCCCGATCAGCCGGTATCAGAGCTTCTGACGGCAAACGATGGCCGTCTGGGGGGTGTCCGAGTCGCTCTGGGGGCCGAGGAGCTTTGGATCGGCGAGTCCCTCACACTCTCCGTATCGGATGCCTCCTGCCGCAAGGTCATTCGCGAGAGGACGCTTCGCCTCCTCGGACCGTACCGTCAGGGAGCATTTGTCGGCTTTGCCTTTTCTCCGATCGAGGAAAGTCTTGGCCAAACCTATTGCGTGAGCCTCAACTACCGTTCCCCGCACGCTGAACGTAAAGACAGACCAACTATCCTCGGAATCAGTCACGAAAATGGTACAAACAGAGACCTACAACTGCAACTTCGCCTCACCTATGAAGAGCCTTCACCAAAACAAAGTCCTGAAAGGCTCGAAGCCGCTAAGCCCGACGAGCATTGACGCAGTGCGCCACGACATAGGTCGGCTCTGAGAGGAAGCCGAGCGGATGGACACGGGCGAGCCAGTAGGCGCCCCCTGGGATCGCCACGAGCAAGGACTTGACCAGGCGGAGGAACCTGGCGACCAGCCGGTGACGGGTCCTGAAGTAGATGCCCTGACCGAGGAGCTCGCGAACTTCAAAATAACGACCGAGGAGCTCCTGGAATTCTTCCGGGGTGTATTCACGCACGTGGAATGGATTCTTGGGTCGATCAGCGAGCGTCGTGCCTGGGTTGGAGACGCGACGATTGGGAGTCG
>CAYWVL010000081.1:0-1767 GCA_964461975.1 uncultured Bdellovibrionales bacterium
AAAGGTGACCGTCACCGACTCGTCCTGGGGTGCGCGATAGGTCTCGCCCAGCACAACCGAGCGAGTCGTGCGATAGGTAGACTCTCCCTCCTTCTCCCAGATGGATAGACTGGAATCAGCATCGCTCGTCTCAGCGTTCGCTGTTTCGGCGGCGGGAATCGACGCCTCTCCGTTCTCGACGACAGGAGACTCCGCCGGGGTCCCTTCAGCTGGTCCTGCTGGCGCTTCTGAGGCGTCCGTGTCTTGGGAAGGCGTCGAGGCAGCGGCACCCGACGCGGGGTCTTCATCCGAAGCGGCTTCCTCTTCAGTGGCAGCTTGTTCAGATTCTCCCTGCCCAGATTCTGTTTCGGCAGGCTCTTCGCTCGAATCAGCCTCCCCGCTCGGAGAAGTGGTCTCGGCTTCCGCTTGAACCTGACTGGCTTCTTCACCCGACTCGGCAGCTACTGCGCGAGGCGAGACATTCAATGCCCCTATGCCAGGCGCCCCCGCTGGCTGGAGTAAGAGCGCCGCTATGACCAAAACCCTTACGCACCGATCAGCTACCAAAACACCCTGCCGGACCTTCTTCCGGAGAAACAGCATACACCTTCCGCTATGGATAAAATTGTGATGAAGAAATAGGCTATTTTCTTAGCCCTGCTGCCGCTACCGTAGCGCCATCATGATTTATTGTCAATAGTCAAGTCTAAATTGACAAAGTAGTGGTTTTGTTTCATTGAGAAAAGTCCTGGTTTCACCTCGAGACGCCTCGAGCAGGAGTAATTTTTCGAGCCAGCTCCAAGAGTCGGAAGACGAGGTCCTTGTGGGTCCGCTGGAGGACGACAGACTGCTCCCCGCCCTCGCTCTGTACCTCAAGAGTGGCAGAAACATACCGAGGCGCAGCAACCGCAAGCTGCTTCGGCTTGTCGGTATGAGCATAGATGACGTAGCTCCCATCGCTCTTGGATACCACCTCCTCATCGCCGACTCTGACGGTGGCGCCTGCGATCGGCCGACCGAGCTCGTCATAGATAAATCCGTACATGAGAAATGGCGAGAAGTACTGCCGGAGCGCCTGGGCTGCCTGACGGGGCTTCCCATCGGCTTCCCAGAGTGCTGTCGATCCGCCGACCGAGAGCCAATAGCTGACCCCCTCGACGACCTCTGACTTCTCCAGCTTGGCTAAGGCCTCGGAGAGCCATTGGGCCTGCTCAGCCTCGGAGAAAGCACCATGAATATCCGGGATCGGGGCACCCATCTCCCCAAGTACGATGCGGCCGCCGCTCGACTTGGCCAAGGCTTCGATGTCTCGGACGAGTTGCTCGGGCGTCTTGACGTAGTGGTCGACTGTGATGATCCCCCCAAGCGCCGTGGTAGTCGCGCGGTCCATGATCAGCCGGGCGACATCGCCGTTCATCGAGAAGAGATTCGTCCGGACTTTTTTTCGGATCGAGGCGAAAGCAGCTTCGGTGGTCCGATGCTCGTCTATGAGGAATTTCCGATACCCCGCCGCGTCGCCTGTCAGGCGCGGATCCCCCGGTCCGCCGTTCTCGCACTCGGGACACGAAGTAAAGGCGTCGCCATCGCGAAATAGCTCTGGATGAGCCAGAATAAACGCCTTGGTCTTGGCCAAGTGCTCCGCGCGACTGATCGGTGCGTACTCAAACCACTGCTCCCATCCCGACCAATTGCCTCGATACCAGATATGCAGGTTGTACCGTCGGGCGGCAGCCACCCAGCGCTCGAGAAATGGGAGGAATTCGGCGTCATACGGGGTAGCGATAGCGA
>CAYWVL010000082.1:0-1551 GCA_964461975.1 uncultured Bdellovibrionales bacterium
AGGAAGCGATCAACCGCTACACCAACCGATCTCTGACCACTGCCGAGATCATCGCCGAACTCGTGAAACTGGCGAAGGAGATGCGGGACCAGGCCAATCGGCACGATGAACTGGGCCTGACTGAGTCCGAGGCGGCCTTCTACGACGCCATCGTGCAGAACGACGCTGCTGTCCTTCAGATGGGCGACGACACTCTCAAGCGGATGGCCCACGAGCTGGTCGAGTCCATTCGCGCCAGCGCCACTATCGACTGGAACCTTAAGGAATCGGTGCGGGCTCAGATGCGGAGCAAGGTGCGGCGTCTGTTGGCGAAGTACGACTACCCACCAGACCTCGAGGAGAAGGCCGTCGAGCTAGTGCTGGAACAGGCGGAGCTGCTCGCAAGCGAGGACTCGTGAGTCGGCCAGCGATGCAGGCCATCGGTGCAGCACAGCGAGAGGAGATCAACCTCCGCCGTCAGCTGGCTGCTCGCCGCTTCTATCGTGATGCCAAGCGGCTACAGGGATTGGGCGGTGCTCTTACTCTCGCTCTGGCGCTTACCGCACCGCTGCTCGTGTTGTGGAGTCCAGATTCGGGCCCGATACTCGGTGCAATCTCGGGGCTATGGATTTTCCTCGCCCGACTGATCGTCCGTCCGGTGCGCGATCGCCATCGGCTAATGGGCGCCTCAGCCCAGGAGCGATTCGATGTCGACGTCCTTGGGCTGGCAGCGAATCGTCAGCTCGCAGGCAGTGTCTCAGAGGAGGAGATTCGTCGAGCGAGCGGGGACTCCCCAGATTTCGCGGGGGTGCGAGACTGGTATCCCACCAACGGGTCTACGTCATGGCCCCGAAGCGTACTGATTTGTCAGAGGGCCAACGCCGTATGGGCTCGACGGCAGCATCGGAGCTACGCCATCGTGCTCCTGGTGATGGCATCCGCCTGGTTCGTCGTGGGTGTACTTGTCGGCGTTGCAGCCGACCTATCCCTAACGACCTATCTGGCCTCTCTGGCGCTGCCCTCGTTGCCCGCCTTCCTCGATGCGACGGATCTCGCAAAGGAGCACTTCACTGCGTCCGACCGACGACTTGAGATTGAGTCGACGGTCGACGAGATGCTGGAGAAGGGAACTGCGTCCGAGATTGTGCTCCGGGAGATCCAAGATCAGCTGTTCGTTTTGAGGCGTGACTCTCCCCTTGTGCCGGAGTGGTACTACCGGCTGGTAGCGGACCGCTACGAGAACGCTCCGACTGAAGCACAGAAGACAAATGTGACCGCTCGGGCTAAGCGAGCCGGCGAGTTTCTTCGTGATTCCTTTCCGAGTAGTTACGAGATTCCTCTTCGTTCTGCTCTTCTGATGGGCTCCGCGAAGCGGGGCACCCTGATTCGGCCCGTGAATGACATTGACGTGCTCGCGATCTTCAATAACAAGGACAATGTCTACGAGAAGTACCGGTACGACTCTCAGTCATTCTTGTACCGGCTACGCAACCGAATCGATGCAAAGACGACCGTCGAGAACGTTGGTGCACGCGGTCAGGCCGTGCGGCTCTTCTATAACGATGGGCTCCA
>CAYWVL010000083.1:0-1550 GCA_964461975.1 uncultured Bdellovibrionales bacterium
GCCAGACGTGGCCGATGATGAGGACGGTCGCGAGCCAGAAGAGGAACCAGCCATCGTAGCGGACGAGGGTCGAGAGCATGATCCAGAAGGCGGATTGCACCAGGTAGAGGATACTCTCGCGGCGGTACCAGAGGAGGAAGTAATAGCAGCCAGCGGTCATGGTGAAGATGAGCATGAGCTCGGTCATGGCCGTGGACTGGAGATAGAGGATATTGATATTGGAAGCGAAGATGGCGACACCGACGAAGCGGGCGAGCGGACTCGCGCCGAGCTCGCGGAGGAAGAGACTGATGATGATGCCTGTCCCGACGAAGGCGAGCATGGACCAGAGAGCGCCAGCCAAGCCCGAGTGCCACATGAAGTCGCTCCAGATAGTGACGCCCATAAGAACATGGGTCAGGGGGAGCCACACAGAGCCGAGCTGGGCCGCGCCGACATTGAGGCCCTCGACGACGCGGCGGCCGATATCGAGATGGGACCGGGCATCGTTATACGCGAGCCCGAGACCGTTGTGATAGTAGTAGACGAAACTGGCGACAGCGATCATCGAAAGCATCGAGAAAAGCAGCACGACCTCATAGCGCACATACCACTGCCTAAACGCAGCGAGGAACGAAATCGAAGAGATGGCGCTGTAGAAACGTGACATCATAGCCTAGGACTGTTTGGAGCGGTAGGTGGACCAGCCGTGCAGCGCCATAAAGGGAAGCGCGACGACGAGAATGAGGGCGAAGAGGAACGTATGGTAGGTGACCGGACTGACATGTTCTTTGGCCCAGACTTGATAGACGAAAGCTTTGGCACCGACCGGTTGGTATTTCTTGGTCAGGTATTCCCAGTTCCGCATGAAGGTATACTTTTCCTCATGGCCGCTCTGCTTCTCAAGTCCGAGCACCTCGACTTTGGGAGGGTTGGTACTGGTCGTGATCGCTCCGAGGCTGTTGACCCAGGCAGAGTAGACGAACAAGGGCAGGAAGAGCGCCAAGAGAATGCCGCGCCGAGAAAATGAGGTCAGTCCGACCGCGATACCGATCGAGAGCAAAGCATAAGTCGGGATAAGATAGCGCGAACCAAATGCCCAGCCGCCCCATGGGTCACCCCACATAGAGTAGAGCAATACATTGACCCCGAGACTGCCGAGAATGAGCGTCAACATCGGATGCCCGGACTTCCACAACGTAAACAACCCGAACACGCCGAGCAGAATGACGGGCGCGTAGAAGATAAGCCCGCGATCCAGGCTCAAGAAATGGATGAAAAAGCCGTTGTAAAGATTCCTCCTCTGGAAGAACCCGCCTGCGCTCTTTTCTCCGACTCCGGCCGGACGCAACTGCGCCTGCTGCTCGGCAGTCAGGACCTGGGCCTCGTACGAGCTCGCCCGCGGCTTATCGTCCGGCCCGATCTCGTCGACCGTCTGGAGCGTTCCTGGGAGCTGAAACGGGCTTCCGTTGGCGGTCAGATTGTACCAGCCGAGGAACAGCACCGGGAGAGAGAAGAAGGCGGCCGCGACGACGAAGCCAGCAGTCAATCGCACCAACCGTTTCGTCACC